>NZ_JAINFC010000244.1 GCF_020740835.1 Streptomyces sp. UNOC14_S4 | reverse complement strand
CAGGTGCCCACCGCCGCCTTCCACCTCGACGGCGAGCCCCGCGCGCTGCCGGTCGAGAGCGAGGTGGCCCTGCTGCGCCTCACCCAGGAGGCACTCGCCAACGTGGCCCGGCACGCGCGCGCCGACCGCGCCGCCGTGACCCTCGCTTACCTCGACGGTCAGGTGACCCTCGACATCTACGACGACGGCGTCGGCTTCGCCCCCGGCGCCGGGCCCGCCGACGGGCGCAGGACCTTCGGCCTGCACGGCATGCGCGAGCGCATCGCCGAGCTCGGCGGCACCTTCACCGTGGAGTCCGCGCCGGGCGAGGGCACGGCCGTCGCCGTGACGCTGCCCGTGCCTGGGCCCGCGCCTGCGCCCGAGCCCGCACCCGCGCCCGCGCATCACGGCATCCCGGAGAAGGAGGCCGCCGCGTGATCCGCGTCCTCCTGGTCGACGACCACCCTGTGGTCCGGCGCGGGCTGCGCGCCATGGTCGACGAACTGCCCGACGTGACGGCCGTCGGCGAGGCCGCCGACGGCGCGGAGGCCCTGCGCCTCCTCGACGGTCTCCGCGACGGCCTTCCCGACGGCGGGGTCCGGCCCGACGTGGTGCTGATGGACCTCCAGATGGGCACCGGGATGCACGGCGTCGAGGCCACCCGCCGCATCACCGCCCTGCCGGACCCGCCCGCCGTGCTGATCCTCACCACCTACAGCACCGACGCCGACATCCTCGCCGCCGTCGAGGCCGGAGCGACCGGCTACCTCCTGAAGGACGCGCCCCCGGAGGAGGTGGCCGCGGCCGTCCACGCCGCCGCCCGGGGCGAGACCGTCCTCGCCCCGCCCGTCGCGGCCCGCCTCCTGGGCCGCGTCCGGGCCGGACGGCCCGCCCTGTCGCCCCGCGAGACCGAGATCCTGGGACTGCTCGCCGAGGGCCTCGCGAACAAGCAGATCTCCCGCCGCCTGTTCATCAGCGAGGCGACGGTGAAGACCCACCTCGTGCACATCTACGGAAAGCTCGGCGTGGACAGCCGCACCGCCGCCATCGCCGCGGGCCTCGCCGCCGGTCTGATCCGCCCGGTATGAGAGGAATAGGGCTGGTATGGGGCGGCCGAGGGTGGGGCTGTCGGCGGCGGGTGCAACAATCGGGCCTGTAGCTTGATCCGGACCCGACCCCCCCGACCCCAGGGAGCACCGCACATGGCACCGGCCGTCCCCACGACGATGGACCGACCGCACTTCATCGGCATCGGCGGCGCCGGCATGTCGGGCATCGCGAAGATCCTCGCGCAGCGCGGCGCGCACGTCGCGGGCAGCGACGCCAAGGAGTCCGCGACCGCCGAGGCCCTGCGCGCCCTGGGCGCGACCGTGCACATCGGGCACGCCGCCGACCACCTCGCGCAGGACGCCACCTGCGTCGTCGTCTCCAGCGCCATCCGCGCCGACAACCCCGAGCTGGCGGCCGCCGCCGAGCGCGGCATCCCCGTCGTCCACCGCTCGGACGCGCTCGCCGGGCTGATGGAGGGCCTGCGCCCGATCGCCGTCGCCGGTACGCACGGCAAGACGACCACGACCTCGATGCTCGCGGTCTCCCTCGACACCCTCGGCCTCGACCCGTCGTACGCCATCGGCGGCGACCTCGACGCCCCCGGCTCCAACGCGCGGCACGGCGCGGGCGAGATCTTCGTGGCGGAGGCCGACGAGAGCGACCGCAGCTTCCACAAGTACGCGCCCGAGGTCGCCATCATCCTGAACGTGGAGCTCGACCACCACGCGAACTACGCGTCGATGGAGGAGATCTACGAGTCGTTCGAGACTTTTGTCGGCCGCATCCGGCCGGGCGGCACGCTCGTCATCGCCGCCGACCAGGCGGGCGCCCGCGAGCTGACCGAGCGGGTGTCCGGCCGCCACGACATCGAGATCGTCACCTACGGCGAGTCGGAGGACGCGGACGTCCGGGTCCTCAAGGTCAACCCGCGCGGCCTGACCAGCGAGGTCACCGTCCTCATCAACGGCAGGATGCTCACCTTCACGGTGTCCGTCCCCGGCCGTCACTACGCGCACAACGCCGTCGCCGCCCTCGCCGCCGGTGTCGCCCTCGGTCTCCCGCTGCACAACCTGGCCTCCGCCCTCGGCTCGTACACCGGCGTCAAGCGCCGCCTCCAGCTCAAGGGCGAGGCCAAGGGCGTCCAGGTCATCGACTCCTACGCGCACCACCCCACCGAGATGACCGCCGACCTGGAGGCCATCCGCGGCGCCGCCGCCGACGCGCGCGTGCTCGTGGTCTTCCAGCCGCACCTCTTCAGCCGCACCCAGGAGCTCGGCACCGAGATGGGCGAGGCGCTCGCCCTCGCGGACTCCTCCGTCGTCCTGGACATCTACCCGGCCCGTGAGGATCCGGTCCCGGGCATCACCAGCGCCCTGATCATCGACTCCGCGCGCGAGCACGGCGCCGACGTCCGTCCCGAGCACGACATGGCCGCCGTGCCCGACGTGATCGCGGGAATGGTCCGGCCCGGTGATCTCGTTCTCACCATGGGCGCGGGCGACGTGACCGACCTCGGTCCGCGCATCCTCGCGCGCCTGGAGAGCTGACGAACTGCCCGGGAGGGGCGAGATGGCGTACGAGGTCGACAAGCCGGACGAGCAGTGGCGCGCGGAGCTGACCCCGGCGGAGTACCAGGTGCTCCGCCAGGCCGGCACGGAGCCCGCGTTCCGCGGGGAGTACACGGACACCACGGCCCCGGGCGTCTACGCCTGCCGGGCCTGCGGGGCGGAGCTCTTCCGCTCCACGGAGAAGTTCGCCAGCCACTGCGGCTGGCCGAGCTTCTTCGACCCGAAGGACTCGTCCGCGGTGGAACTGCTGGAGGACCGGTCGCACGGGATGATCCGGACCGAGGTGCGGTGCGCCCGGTGCGGTTCGCACCTGGGCCACGTCTTCGAGGGCGAGGGCTACCCCACGCCCACGGACCAGCGTTACTGCATCAACTCCATTTCGCTCCGGCTGCACCCCACGGAGAGCTGATCCAGAGAGCTGGCCCGGAGAGCTGACCGCGTCAGCCGCCGGAGGCCGAGTCCGCCGCGCCGCGCAGCACGACCGCTGATTCCGCCGGGACGGTGCACACACCGTCCCGGCCCGGCGGCTCGACGGGCCGCCATGCGGCAAGGACCTCGTACGGCCCGCCGCCCGCCTCCAGACCGAACGAAGCCGTCTCCCCGGACGCGTTGACCAGCACGCACAGGTCACCCCGCCGCAGCAGCACCCGCCGCCCCGCCGCCGTCACCCGTGTCGCCCACCCCGTGCCGGAAGGGCGCCCCGCGACGGTATCGCGCCGCAGGGCGATCAGCCGCCGGTGCCAGGCCAGCAGCTCCCGGTGCGGCTCCCGCTCCGGCTCGGACCAATCCAGGCACGAGCGCTCCCGGGTGGCCGGGTCCTGCGGGTCCGGGACCTCCTCCGCGGACCACCCGTGCGCGGCGAACTCGCGCCTCCGCCCCTCGCGTACGGCCCGTGCCAGATGCGGGTCCGTGTGGTCGGTGAAGAACTGCCAGGGCGTCCGGGCGCCCCACTCCTCGCCCATGAACAGCATCGGCGTGAACGGCGAGCACAGCACCAGCGCCCCGGCGCACGCCAGCAGCCCGGGGGAGAGGCGCGCGGAGAGCCGGTCGCCGAGCGCCCGGTTGCCGATCTGGTCGTGGGTCTGGGCGTAGCCGAGCAGCCGGTATGCGTGCACCGCGCCCGGGTCGAGCGGACGGCCGTGACGGCGCCCCCGGAACGAGGAGTACGTGCCGTCGTGGAAGAAGCCGCCGGTCAGCGTCTTGGCGAGGGCACGCGCGGGATCGGCGGCGAAGTCCGCGTAGAAGCCCTGGGACTCACCGGTCAGCAGGGTGTGCAGGGCATGGTGGAAGTCGTCGTTCCACTGCGCGTGGACACCGTGCCCGCCCGCCGCGCGCGGCGCGGTGGTCACCGGGTCGTTCAGATCCGACTCGGCGATCAGTAGCAGCGGCCGCCCCAGCCGCTCGGCCAGGCCGTCCACGGCGGCGGACAACTCGGCGAGGAAGTGCGGCGTCCTGCTGTCCGCCAGGGCGTGCACCGCGTCCAGCCGCAGTCCGTCGAGCCCGTAGTCCCGCAGCCAGGCCAGCGCACTGCCCGTCAGATACGCGCGGACCTCCGCCGACCCGGGCGCGTCCAGATTGACGGCGGCGCCCCACGGCGTGTGGTGGGTGTCGGTGAAGTACGGGCCGAACGCGGGCAGGTGGTTGCCGGACGGCCCCAGGTGGTTGTGGACCACGTCGAGCACGACGCCCAGCCCCAGCCCGTGCGCGGCGGCCACGAAGCGCCGCAGGCCCGCGGGACCGCCGTAGGGCTCGTGCACGGCCCACGGCGACACGCCCTCGTACCCCCAGCCGTGCGTGCCGGGGAACGGGCACACCGGCATCAGCTCGACGTGCGTGACGCCCAGGTCCACCAGGTGCGGCAGCCGGGCCGCCGCCGCGTCGAAGGTGCCGTCCCCGGTGAACGTGCCGACATGCAGCTCGTACAGCACCGCGTCGGACAGCGGCACACCCGGGCCTTTCCGCAGCGGCGGGAAGGCGGTGAAGTCGACGACGGCACCGAGGCCGTCCGGGCCGTCCGGCTGGCGCCGCGAGCGTGGGTCGGGCAGCACCGGCCCGCCGTCCAGGGCGAAGCCGTAGCGCGTGCCGTCCGCGCCGGGCGCGGCGCACCGCCACCAGCCGTCGCGGGCCGGGTCGCGTTCCATCGCGTACGCCTCACCCTCCGCGTACAGCGCGACCCGTTCGGCCCGCGGGGCCCACACCTCGAACAGCACGGACGGCTCCCCTCGACGGCGGTGCTGCCCATGGTGCCCGAATTCCCCGGGGCGGGGCCGCCTATGGGACGAGGTCGATCTGCTCCTGGCTCACCGGGTAGCCCGCCTTGGCGAAATTGGCCGCCATGGGGAAGTTGTCCTGGTCCGTCGCGCCGACGATCCGCGCGGCACCCTCCGCCACCAAGTCGTGGGTGCACTCGACCAGCAGGTCGTACGCGTAGCCGTGGCCGCGCTGCTCCGGCACGACGCCGATGTACCCGACGCACGGCCCGCTCGGGTTGTGCGCGGGGATCTGGATACCGGCGACCTCGCCCCCGGGCGTGTACGCGAGCTTCCACCAGGAGCGCGGTGACGGCAGCCACTCCAGGAAGCCCCACAGGTCGTCGAGCGCGGCCTGCGGTCCGCCCTCCTGAAGAGCGTTGCGGTCGTGCGCGTCGAGCGTGTCCTCGAAGACGCGGAGCAGTACGTCCCGCACCACCGTGTCGTCGGGCTCCGGCCGGAACTCCAGCCGTCCCGGGCGCTCCGGCAGCCCGTGGTCCGGCGTCCACACATAGCGGTAGCGCTCGACCAGCCGGCGCATACCCGCCGCCTCGGCGGCCGCGACGCGGGCCTCGGCAGCGGCCCGTGTCTCCGGGCGCTCGCGCCAGCCCGGCGGCACCATGATGCTGTACTCGGCGGACAGCGGCGCCGACCGCAGCAGCAGCGCGGCGGCCTCCTCCTCGCCGTCGGCGAAGTCGAACCAGTCGAGGCGCATGGGCTTCTCGTCGTCCTGAGCACCCCACCAGGCGGCGCGCGCGACGACCTTGCCGTCACGCAGGGCGACCCAAGTCCACTCCGGGCGGTAGTCCCCGCCTTCGTGGACGGGGACGTAGCGGTGGCCGAACGCGGCGCGGCCGACGAGGCCGGGGTCCTGCAGGGTGGTGAAGAGAGCGGTGTCGTGCTCGGTGAGCGCGCGGACGACCAGCTCGGTCATGAAGAGGGTTCCTTCCCATGGATGGCCCGGGCACCGTAGAAGGCGGGTGGCGGGGGCGTCCACCGGTTTTCGTCCGCGGCCGTTGCCTACGATCTCGGCTGGCGCCGACCGCCCGGCGGCTGCGGGTCGTGTGTGGCTGGTCGCGCAGTTCCCCGCGCCCCCAAACCGCCTTCGAGCTCGGCTCGCAATGCTGTTCGGCGAGTGCAGGCCGGTGGGGGTTGCTCGCGCAGTTCCCCGCGCCCCTGACGGGGCACTCAAGCCCGCACCAGCAGCGCCACCGGCCATGCCGTCAGCAGTTCCGCCAGCGGCACCCGCCCCGCGTACTCACGGTCCGTCAGCAGCTCGCGCCATGTGCTCTCCCCGGGCAGTTCCAGGAACGTGTCGCGCCAGCCACCGTCCCGCGCCAGCCGGGCCGGGAGCCGGGTGACCGCGGTGACCACCCGGCCGGAGCGGGTGAAGGCCACGCAGTGGTCCGCAGCGGGGCCGTCGGCGGGCAGCGGGTCGTAGGACGCGGCCGGGCCGAACCAGTCGGGATGCGTACGCCGCAGTCGTAGCGCCGTACGGGTCAGCCGCAGCTTTTCGGCGGACAGCCCGTCGGCCTCCTCGTCGTCGGGGAAGGACGGCGGGCGGCGGTTGTCCGGGTCCACCAGGGCCGTGTAGACGCGTTCGGTGCCCATGTAGAGGTCGGGGACGCCGGGCATCGTCAGGTGCAGCAGTGCCGCCCCCAGCGTGTGCGCCCGTACGGACGGGCCCACGGCGTCCTCCAGCGGTGCGAGCGCGGCACGGGCGGGCGGCCCGCCGGGTCCGGCCGTCACGTAGGAGCGGACGGCCTCCTCGTAGCCGCTGTCGGGCTCGGTCCAGGTCGTACGGAGTGCCGCCTCCCGCACGCTCTTGAGCACGGCGGGGACGAGCCGCCGCGCGTCGGGCGTGCCCAGCCCGAAGGCGCTCTGCCAGGCCGGCCACGCCACGTGCGGGTCGGGGGCCGGGACGCCGGCCGCCGCACCTGCCGCCACCCGGTCCATCAGATCGGCCCACAGGCCGGGGTGTTCGGTGAGCGCGGCGATCCGCGCCCGCACGTCCGCGCTGCGCTTCGTGTCGTGCGTGGACAGGACCGTCCCCGTGGCGGGCCAGTCGCGCTGCACGCGCGCGCAGTAGGCGTGGAACTCGTGCGGGCCGACGGCGGGCCGGTCGGGCGTCCCGCCGACCTCCGTGGCGGACAGCAGTGGCGCGTAGCGGTAGAAGGCCGTGTCCTCGACGGACTTGGCGCGCAGCGCGGTCGCCGTCTGCGCGAAGCGCGCGCAGAAGTCCCGGTGGTCCGGCCCGTCCCCCAGGCGCCCCAGGGCCGCGTCCCGGACGACCTCGACCACTTCCGCCTCCTCGGGCGTGGCGAAGGCCGTACGTGCCCCCTGGGCGGCCTCGTCGAGCAGTCCGGCGTCCACCGGTGCCACGGGGCGCCCCGGCACCGCGTACGGCCGGTAGACGGGCAGCTGGACGAGGATCTCGCGCAGGGCGGTGCGCAGGGCCCAGGGCGCGTGGTCGCGCAGCCGGTGTGTGCCCTCGCACACCCGGACGGCGGTGCGTACCAGCCGTTCGACCTCGGCGGCCAGTTCGTGGCTCACCACCCGGTGGGCGGCGCGGCGCACGGTGGCGGGCCAGTCACCGCCGCGGTCGGGCGGCAGGCCGGTGCGGGCGCGGTAGAGCGCGGCGAGCTCCGCCGCGCCCTCCGGGTCGGTGAAGAGGCCGTCGAGGTGGCGCAGGGCGTCGTAGCCGGTGGTCCCCGCGACCGGCCAGTCGGCGGGCAGCCGCTCGTCACCGCTGAGGATCTTCTCGACCACCGTCCACCGCCCGCGCGTGGCCCCGGCGAGCCGGCGCAGGTAGCCGACCGGGTCGGCGAGCCCGTCCGGATGGTCGACGCGCAGCCCGTCGACCACCCCGTCGCGCACCAGCTCCAGCACCTTGGCGTGGGTGGCGGCGAACACCTCGGGGTCCTCGACCCGGACGGCGATCAGCTCGGAGACGGTGAAGAACCGCCGGTAGTTCAGCTCCGTCCGGGCGAGCCGCCACCACGCGGGCCGGTACCACTGAGCGTCCAGCAGCTCGGGCAGCGGCAGCCGCTCGGAACCGGGCCGCAGCGGAAAGACATGGTCGTGGTAGCGCAGCACGCCGTCCGCCACGGTGAGGTGCTCCAGCTCGTCGCCGAGCCGTCCGGCGAGCACGGGCAGCAGCACCTTCCCGCCGTGCTCGGACCAGTCGATGTCGAACCACCGGGCGTACCGGGAGGCGGGCCCGTCCCGCAGGACCTCCCACAGCGGCCCGTTCAGCCGTACGGGCGCGGGCACGGCCATGTGGTTCGGGACGATGTCGAGGACCAGGCCGAGGCCGTGGGCGCGGGCGGTGCGGGACAGGGCGCGCAGCCCCTCCTCGCCGCCGAGCTCCGCCCGTACGGCCGTGTGGTCCACCACGTCGTAGCCGTGGGTGGAGCCGGGCACGGCCTCCAGCACGGGCGACAGATGCAGGTGCGACACCCCGAGACCGGCGAGGAGGGGCACCACCCGCTCGGCGGCCGCGAACGGGAAGCCGGGCTGGAGCTGGAGCCGGTAGGTGGCGGTCGGGGGCGTGCTCTCGAGCATCATGGGAACGTACGTACCCACAACCGGGGGCCTTGCCGCAGTGACTACGCCGCCGTGGCGACTACGTGCCCGCCGTGGCGACTGCGCGCCGCTGTAGCGACTACGCCGGGCGCTGGAGGACGACGAGGCTGCGGTCGGTCAGGACCACCCGCGCGCCCGCCCGGATCTTCGGCCCGTCCGCCGCCACGCCCTCCGGGCGCGCCGTGTCCACGATCAGCTGCCACTGTGTGCCGTGGTTCACCGGGACGGTGAAGCCGAGCGGCCGGTCGTGCGCGTTGAACATCAGCAGGAACGAGTCGTCGGTGACGGGCTCGCCGCGGGGGCCGGGCTCGGAGATCGCGCCGCCGTTGAGGAAGACCGTCAGCGACTTCGCGTGGGACGCCTGCCAGTCCTCGTCCCGCATCTCCTCGCCCTCGCGGGTGAACCACGCGATGTCCGACAGCTCGTCGTGCGTGCCCTGCACCGGCCGCCCGTGGAAGAAGCGGCGCCGCCGCAGCACGGGGTGGTCGCGGCGCAGCCACACCATGGCGCGGGTGAAGGCCAGCATCCGGCGCGCCCGCTCACCGGCCTCGCCGGAGGGGTGCGGCCAGTGCACCCAGGAGATCTCGTTGTCCTGGCAGTAGGCGTTGTTGTTGCCGTGCTGGGTGCGGCCGAACTCGTCCCCGTGGCTGAGCATCGGCACGCCCTGCGAGACGAGGAGCGTGGCGACGAAATTGCGCGTCTGCCGCTCGCGCAGGGCGAGGATTCCGGGGTCGTCCGTGGGGCCCTCGGCGCCGCAGTTCCACGACCGGTTGTGGTTCTCGCCGTCCCGGTTCTGCTCGCCGTTGGCCTCGTTGTGCTTGTCGTTGTACGCCACCAGGTCGTGCAGCGTGAAGCCGTCGTGACAGGTGACGAAATTGATCGAGGCCAGGGGCCGCCTGCCGTCGCCCTGGTAGAGGTCGGAGGAGCCGGTCAGCCGGGAGCCGAACTCCGCCAGGGTGGCGGGTTCGCCGCGCCACAGGTCCCGGGCAGTGTCCCGGAATTTCCCGTTCCACTCGGCCCACAGGGGCGGGAAGTTCCCCACCTGATAGCCGCCCTCCCCGAGGTCCCACGGCTCCGCGATGAGCTTCACCTGGCTGACCACCGGGTCCTGCTGCACCAGGTCGAAGAACGATGACAGCCGGTCCACCTCGTGGAACTGCCGGGCCAGCGTCGCCGCCAGGTCGAAGCGGAAACCGTCCACCCGCATCTCGGTCACCCAGTAGCGCAGCGAGTCCATGATGAGCTGGAGCACGTGCGGGCTGCGCATCAGGAGCGAGTTCCCGGTGCCCGTGGTGTCCATGTAGTAGCGCGGGTCGTCCGCCAGCCGGTAGTACGAGGCGTTGTCCAGGCCCCGGAAGGAGAGGGTGGGCCCCAGGTGGTTGCCCTCGGCCGTGTGGTTGTAGACGACGTCCAGGATCACCTCGATGCCCGCCGCGTGCAGGGCCCGCACGGCCGACTTGAACTCCAGGACCTGCTGGCCCCGGTCGCCCCAGGAGGCGTAGGCGTTGTGCGGGGCGAAGAAGCCGATGGTGTTGTACCCCCAGTAGTTGGCCAGTCCCGCGTCCGACAGCCGGTGGTCGTCCACGAACTGATGGACCGGCATCAGTTCGATGGCGGTCACCCCCAGCTCCGTCAGGTGCTCGATGACCGCCGGGTGCGCCAGCGCCGCGTACGTCCCGCGGATCTCCTCCGGCAGCGCCGGGTGGCGCATCGTCAGGCCCTTGACGTGCGCCTCGTAGATCACGGTGCGGTGGTAGTCGGTGCGCGGCGGCCGGTCGTCGCCCCAGTCGAAATAGGGATTGACCACGACCGAGGCCATCATGTGCGGGGCCGAGTCCATGTCGTTGCGCTTCTCCGGCCGCCCGAAGTGGTAGCCGTAGACCGCCTCGTTCCAGTCGACCGACCCGCTCACGGCCCGGGCGTAGGGGTCCAGCAGCAGCTTGGCGGAGTTGCAGCGCAGGCCCCTGCCGGGGTCGTACGGGCCGTGCGCCCGGAAGCCGTACCGTTGGCCCGGCATCACGCCCGGCAGGTAGGCGTGGCGCACGAAGGCGTCGCTCTCCCGGAGCTCCACGGCCGTCTCCGAGCCGTCGTCGTGCAGCAGGCACAGCTCGATCCGCTCGGCGGCCTCCGAGAAGACCGCGAAATTCGTGCCGGCGCCGTCGTACGTGGCGCCGAGGGGGTACGCCTGTCCCGGCCACACCTGCATGAGTCGACTCTTCCGCTTTTCCGACGGTTCCTGACGGTTCTTCGGGTCCACCGCGGGCGCCACGAGCTCCTGCCACGACTCGCCGTGGCTTCCGCGCGGAGCCCGACGGAACCCGTACGGAACCCGACGGAGCCCGGCGGTCCCGGCGGAGCCCGTACGGAAGCCGAACCGGCATCCTCGCTCAACCGCAGCCGCCGAGCCGCCCTTTCGTCAGATCTTCCCCAAAAGGAGCGCAAGCGCGACGCTCTTCGGCTCGTCCGACCGGGTGACCGGGCGGTGACCGGGCGGCGCGGGGCGGGCGCGGGCCCGCGCCAGAG
>NZ_JAINFC010000243.1 GCF_020740835.1 Streptomyces sp. UNOC14_S4 | reverse complement strand
GGGGTGGGCGGACGCCCGGCGGCGTCGGGCGCCGCGCCCGGCGTCCCCGTCATGCCCTGCGCCGCGGCCCTGCGGCGTTCGAGCATGTCGGCGAGCCGGGTCAGGCCCGTCCCCACGCCGCCGATCATTCTTGGCAATCTCGACATTTCTCTTCCTCTACCCCCACTCCCCCGTGGCCATGGTGACGACGTTACCTGTGCCCACTGACTGCACCGGCCCCGCGTCACGGTGAGGAAGACACGACAGAGCCCCCGACCGGTTGAGGTTCGGGGGCTCTGTGAGACCGAGGTCTCCTGCCGAAGCGCGGCGCTTATCGCGAAGCGCCTAGTACCACTGGTTGGCCTGCCAGAACGACCAGGCACCACAGGGGCTGTGGTACGACTCGTTCATGTAGCTGAGGCCCCACTTGATCTGGGTGGCCGGGTTGGTACGCCAGTCGGCACCGGCGGACGCCATCTTGCTGCCGGGCAGGGACTGCACGAGGCCGTAGGCGCCGGAGGAGGGGTTGCTCGCCGTGTAGTCCCAGCCGCTCTCGTTGTTCACGATGTTGCTGAAGCACTGGAACTGGTCGGCCGGGACGATCTGCCGGGCGATGGCCTGGATCTCGGCGACGGAGTAGGAGCCCTTGACCGGGAAGTCCCCGTCGCGGCTCGCGGAACGGCTGCTGACGCCGTTCGCGTCGTCGCGCTCCTTGGCCTCCTTGGCCGCCTTCTCCTCCGCCTCCTTCTTGGCCGCGGCGTCCGCGGCCTCCTTCTTGGCGGTGGCGTCCTCGGCGGCCTGCTTGCGCGCGGCCTCCTCGGCGTCCTTCTTCGCGACCGTGTCCGCGGCGTCGGACTGGGTGTCCGCCTGCTGCGTCAGGAAGGCAGCCTGCTCCTGGACACTCTGACCCGAGGGGATGTCCGCGAGGAGCGTCGTATTGGCGGCGGTGGCCTCGACCTGGCCGGTGCCATGGTCGCTGCCCGAGGCGACACCCACGACGGCGCCGACGGTGGTGACCGCGGTGGCGGATGCCACGGCGAATCCCCGGACCGAAATCCGGCTCACACGGTTTCCTTCCAGCGTCGCCCGCTTAGGTGACCCCGCGGGCGCAATCGTGCCCCTGGCACGGGCCTCCGTCGTGCACGGGCCCGCGCGAGCGCGGAACCGGCCGGTCACAGAAGGCGCTGGCCCGGTGGGGCCTCCCGGAGGAGGACCGCGTGGTGCTCGGGCGGCATACGACGACGCTGTTCAGTTCTGGTGGGGCACCGGGGGGTGCCGAAGTGCCGTATGCGGGGGCCTGACAGGTCCCAGACTCTGCCCGACGGGGACACCCGGAGGCAATTCCGCGTTGCGTGGGAAAGCTCACACGGCGTTTGGCGCCGGGGTTTTGCGGAAAGCGTGGCGCGGCCCGGCGGCGCGCGACTAGGCTCTGCCGCTTCTGTCGCGCGCCGTCGGGCCGCTGTTGCCCATGTGACGCTCGGGGCCCGGTTCCGCACCGCCGAATCCGCCGAATCTACTGAATCCGCCGAATCCGCTAAATGCGGCCCTCCTCCAGCATTTCGGTCACCAGGGCCGCGATGGGCGAGCGCTCCGAGCGGGTCAACGTGACGTGGGAGAAGAGCGGGTGACCCTTCAGCCTCTCGACCACCGCGACCACACCGTCGTAACGCCCGACACGAAGGTTGTCGCGCTGCGCCACGTCATGGGTGAGCACCACCCGCGAATTGGCCCCGATGCGCGACAGAACGGTCAGCAGCACATTCCGTTCGAGCGACTGCGCCTCGTCCACGATCACGAAGGCGTCGTGCAGGGAGCGGCCGCGGATGTGGGTGAGCGGCAGCACTTCCAGCATGCCGCGCCCGACGACCTCCTCGATCACCTCGGCGCTGGTGACCGCCGAGAGCGTGTCGAAGACGGCCTGCGCCCAGGGGCTCATCTTCTCCGCCTCGGTGCCGGGCAGATAGCCCAACTCCTGGCCGCCGACGGCGTACAGCGGGCGGAAGACCATGACCTTGCGGTGCTGGCGGCGCTCCAGGACGGCCTCCAGACCCGCGCACAGCGCCAGCGCCGACTTGCCCGTGCCCGCCCGGCCGCCCATGGACACGATGCCGATCTCCGGGTCGAGGAGCATGTCCAGCGCGACCCGCTGCTCGGCGCTGCGCCCGTGGATGCCGAACGCCTCGCGGTCGCCCCGTACCAGCCGCACCCGGCCGTCCGCCATGACCCGCCCGAGGGCCTTGCCGCGCTCGGACTGGAGCACCAGGCCGGTGTGCACGGGCAGTTCCGCGGCCTCCGCCACGTCGATGACCTCCGCGGCGAAGAGCTCGTCCACCTGCTCCGCGGTGACCGCGAGCTCGGCCATGCCCGTCCAGCCGGAGTCGGTGATGGCGAGCTCGGCGCGGTACTCCTCGGCGAGCAGCCCGACCGCGGACGCCTTGATGCGCAGCGGCAGGTCCTTGGAGACGACGGTGACGTCGTACCCCTCGGCCTGGAGGTTGCGGGCCACGGCGAGGATGCGTGAGTCGTTGTCACCGAGCCGGAATCCGGCGGGCAGTATGCCGGTGTCCGAGTGGTTGAGCTCGACGCGCAGCGTCCCGCCGAGCTCGCCGATGGGGATGGGCGAGTCGAGGCGGCCGAATTGCACCCGGTATCCGTCCAGCAGACGGAGGGCCTGCCGGGCGAAATAACCGAGCTCGGGGTGCTGCCGCTTGGCCTCCAGCTCCGTGACCACGACCACGGGCAGCACGACCTCGTGCTCCTCGAATCGGGTCATGGCGCCTGGGTCCGCGAGCAGGACGCTGGTGTCGAGGACATAGGTGCGCCGGTCGCTCTCACGGCGCTTCTTGCTGGTCACCACGGGTGGACGAACCCCCTCAAGGAGAGGTCGGGGCGCGACGACGTCGCCGGGGAAGTGGGCCGGGTCCGTGCCCTTCGAGGGCCGGACCCCGGCCCTCCGCGTCGTCCGCGCGGGCCCCGCGGGTCCGCTCGGTCCGCACGGTCGTCGTCCGTGTGCAAAGGGCCTCCCGGGCGGGCGGCCCCATGCCACCCGCTGCCAGAGCGACGGTCTTTGGACAGACCGTCGACCTGGAGGGGATATTCCCGCTCGACCGCTTGACCATGCAACGGCATATGCGACGGCGAGGTGAACGGCCGGTCCGTCAGCGGCCGTAGGCTCCCCCTCGGCCCCTCCGGGGAAGGTGTCTCCCGGTTTCCGGGTCAGTAGCCGTAGCGCCGGTGGCGCGCCGCGTAATCGCGCAGCGCACGCAGGAAATCGACCTTTCGGAAGGCCGGCCAGAACACCTCGCAGAAGTAGTACTCCGAGTGCGCGCTCTGCCAGAGCATGAAGCCGGAGAGCCGCTGTTCGCCGCTGGTCCGGATCACCAGGTCCGGGTCGGGCTGGCCGCGCGTATAGAGGTGCTTGGAAATGTGCTCCACGTCGACCATCTCGGCGAGTTCCTCGAAAGAGGTGCCGTTCTCGGCCGCTTCGAGCACGAGGGAACGCACGGCGTCGGCGATCTCCTGGCGCCCGCCGTAGCCGACGGCGACGTTGACCAGTATTCCGTCGACGCCGAGGGTGTCCTGCTCCGCCTCCTTGAGCACGGACTGCGTCCGGGCGGGCAGCAGGTCGAGGGTGCCGACGTGGTGGACGCGCCAGCGGCCGTCGGCGGCGAGGCTGCGGACCGTGTTCTCGATGATGCCCAGCAGCGGTGTGAGCTGGTCGGCCGGCCGGTCGAGGTTGTCGGTGGAGAGCATCCAGAGCGTCACGACCTCCACGTCGGTCTCGGCGCACCAGCCGAGCAGCTCGTGGATCTTGTCGGCCCCCGCCTGGTGCCCCTGCTCCAGGGTCCGGCCGTCGGCGCGCGCCCAGCGACGGTTCCCGTCGAGGATGACTCCGATGTGCTTGGGCACCTGCGCATGGTCGAGGCGACCTTCCACCCGGCGTGCGTAGAGCCTGTACACCAGGTCGCGCAACCTCTTCACGTCTTCCAGCCCCTCCATGCCACGGCGGTCGCCCCGAGGGCGCAACACTACTGCCCGCGTGTTGCGATGACCCAACTCGGTGCGTCACAAGTCCGTGATAATGAGATACACATGACCGATTCCCCTCATTCCACTCACTATCGCGCAGCCGAAAAGCGCTACGACGCGATGGAGTACCGCCGCACGGGGCACAGCGGACTCAAGCTGCCCGCGATCTCGCTCGGACTGTGGCACAACTTCGGCGACGACCGGGCCCTGGAGTCGCAGCGCGGGATTCTCCGGCGGGCCTTCGACCTGGGCATCACGCACTTCGACCTGGCCAACAACTACGGCCCGCCGCCCGGCTCCGCCGAGCTGAACTTCGGCAAGATCTTCGCGCAGGACTTCCGCGCGTACCGCGACGAAATCCTCGTCTCCACCAAGGCGGGGTATCTCATGCACCCCGGCCCCTACGGCGAGTGGGGCTCGCGGAAATATCTGCTCTCGTCCCTCGACGCGTCGTTGCGCCGAATGGGTGTCGACTACGTCGACATCTTCTACTCGCACCGCTTCGACCCGGAGACCCCGCTGGAGGAGACGATGGGCGCGCTGGCGTCCGCCGTCCGGCAGGGCAAGGCGCTCTACGTCGGCGTGTCCTCGTACAACGCGGAGCAGACCCGCGAGGCCGCGCGGATCCTGCGCGGGATGGGCGTCCCCGCCTTGATCCACCAGCCGTCCTACTCCATGATCAACCGCTGGACGGAGGACGACGGTCTGCTGGACGCCCTGGAGGCCGAGGGGATGGGCTGCATCTCCTTCGCCCCGCTCGCCCAGGGGATGCTCACGGACAAGTACCTGCACGGCATCCCGGAGGGCTCGCGCGCCGCCCAGGGCAAGTCGCTGGACCCGGCGCTGCTGACGGAGGACGTCGTACGGCGACTGCGGGGGCTCGACGCGATCGCGAAGCGGCGCGGCCAGTCGCTGGCCCAGCTGGCGCTGACGTGGGTGCTGCGCGACCCGCGGATGACGTCGGCGCTGACCGGAGCGTCCAGCGTGGCCCAGCTGGAGGCCAACGTGGCCGCGCTCGGCGCTCCGAAGCTGACCGGCGAGGAGCTGGCAGAGATCGATTCCTTCGCGGTAAGCACCGAAGGGGTCAACATCTGGGCGAGGCGCGGTCGCTCCTAGAGCGACTCTGAAACCTCATACGAATCATCACCCATGGTGATGCGGTGGAAAGAAAACGGGCCGGTCCGTGGGGGGGATACGGACCGGCCCGAGGGGGGGTTTCCACCTTAACCGGTCCGAGGCGGTGCTGTGCGCACCGACAGGGGTGACGGCGCGCCCCGCGCTGACGCTCAGTGACGTATTTGATCTTGAACTCGGCGGCGGGGGAAGGTCCTCCCGGGGCGCATACGGCCAGCAAATACCGGGCCTACGGCGTAGAACAAGCCATTCGAGAGTCGGCCGGATGTCCCCCCTCGGACCTTCCGAAAACTTCTTGAAAATTCCTCATCGACTTGATGTGTTTGACGCCTTTTGGCGGTCTCCTGCCCGAGTCATTTTTGCCCACTCTTGACCTATGGTGGGCCGATTCACTCCGATGTGCTCCACGGCATGGCGGACCGGGCGGCGGACGAGGACGGGGACGAGCGTGAGCAGCCCGATCACGGCCAGCCCCGCGCCGAGCCAGAGCGGGGCACGGAGCCCGAAAGTGTCGATGGCCGGGCCGCCGAGCGAAGTCCCGATGACGATGCCCGAGGTGATGAACGAGGAGTGGATCGTGTTGACCAAGGGGCCCGCGTTGCCCGCGCGCTGCACGCGGGTGACCATCGCCGGGTTCATGGTGACGCCCACGAGCCCGATACCGAGCATGCACACCACCGCCGGGACGGCCAGGTGCGCCAGAAGGGCGAACCCGACGAGGAACAGCAGGTTCAGCGCGAGCCCGCAGAGCAGGACGCCGAGGGTGTACCGGTCGGCGAGCCGTCCGACGACCGTGTTGCCGACGACGGTGGCGGCGCCGTACGCGACGAGCAGCAACGGCACGGCCCCCGTGGCGAAGCCCGTGACCTCGGTCAGGATCGGGTTGAGGTAGCTGAAGGCCGAGAACGTCGCGCCGATGATGAACGTGCTGGTGGAAAGCGCCAGCCACAGCCCGGGGCGCCGGAAGACGGCGAGCTCGCGGCGTACACCGCCCCTGCCCCCGCCCTCCGCCGCGTGGTCCAGGCGGGGAACACCGCCGAGCGTGCACAGCGCGGCGACGACGGTGAGCGCGGTGATGCCCCAGAAGGCCGCCCGCCAGCCGAAGTGCTCGCCGATCACAGTGGACAGCGGCAGCCCCAGCAAGGTCCCGAGCATCAGGCCGTTCAGGGCCACGGCGGTGGCACGCCCCCGCACCTCGGGACGTACGAGCCGGGCGCACAGCGACAGCGACGTACCGAAGAACGCCTGCGAGGCCACTCCGGTGACGACACGCGCCACGAGCATGGTCGCGTAGTCCGTCGCGGTGGCGGCCAGCACATTGCCGGCCAGGAAGATCGCGAACAGGGCCATGAGCGCCGGCTTCGGGCGCAGCCGCACCACCGCCACGGCCAGGAACGGGCCACCCAGGGCCATGGCCACCGCGAAGGCGGTGATGAGGTAGCCGATCTCCGGGACAGTGGCGTTCAGACCGTCCGCCATCTGGGGCATCAGCCCCGCGACGACGAACTCGCTGGTCACCATGGCGAAGATGCCCAGGGCCAGGACATAGACGGCTCGTGGCACGTCGGATCACCTCTCGTGGTCGTGAGCTTGTTTTGTAACGTTCGGTTCAAAATCAGGGCAGGGAGAAGGAAGGCGGAGGCAGGAAGGCGGGGAGCGGGAAGGGCGAGGGTGAGGGCGACAGGGGCCGGTCACCACGCGGCGCGAACTCGCGACAGGGCGCACCGATTCGGCACGCGCGGACGCGAGCCGCCCGGCCACCGGGCCGCCTGGCGCCCCGGAAGGGTCAGATCGCGGCGAGCGTGGCCTCGGCGACGCCTTGCAGCGCCCGGCGGTCGACGCCGTTGCTCGCCGAGACCCGCATGCCGCCGATCGCGGCGATGACGAAGTGCGCGAGCGCGGCCGCGTCCTTGCCCGGATCGACCTCGCCACCGCGCTGAGCCGCCTCGAACGCGCCGGTCAGCAGGTCGAGCCGCCAGCGGTAGTCCCGCCGCAGATCGTTCGCCACCTCGTCGTCGCGGCGGGCGAGTTCGACGGCGGTGTTGACGACCAGACAGCCGCGCCCGTCGCCCTCGCACTCCTCCTCGACCACGAGCTCCAGGAGCACGCGGACCTTGTCCCGCACCGGCCGGTCGCTGTCGAAGAGCTCCCGCTGGAACGCGGACTTCTCTTCCATGTAGCGCAGCAGGACCCTGCGGAAGAGGTCGTGCTTGCTCTTGAACGTGTTGTAGATGCTGCTCCGCCCCAGCCCTGTGGCGTCGCACAGATCCTGGGTGGAGGTCGCCTCGTATCCGGCGGCCCGGAACGCCTCCAGGGCAGCGCCGACCGCCCGCTCCTCGTCGAACTTCCTCGGTCGGGCCATGAGAAGACCGTACCCATTTTGGATCGCCTGGTCCAATAGCTTGCGGAACCGTGCGGCCCGACGCGGAACTCACGGCGCTGTCGCGCCGCCCAGCAGCAGACCCAGCCACGCGCCCGCGATCATGAAGGGGCCGAACGCCACCGCCGTTCCCCGGCCCGCACGCCGTATCAGCAACAGGGCCGCGCCGTAGAGAGAGCCCAACAGCAGCCCCGCGAAGGCCCCGAGGAGCAGCACCTGCCACCCGTACCACCCCAGGGCGCAGCCCAGGCCGATCGCCAGCTTCACATCACCGAATCCCATTCCTTCCGGGTGCAGCAGGAACAGTGCGAAATACCCGCCCCCGAGGGCGAGCCCGCCCAGCAGGGCCTTCGTCCAGGAGCCCGCCGCGCCGGGTATGAGCGCGGCCGTTCCGAGCAGGACAGCCGCACCGGCGGCCAGCGGCAGCGTCAGCACGTCGGGCAGGCGCCGTACCGACCTGTCGACCCCGGCGAGCAGGGCCGCGACCGGCGCCGCCAGCAGCCACACCGCGAGCTCGGGCCGCGCGCCGGCCGTGGCGGCGAGGGCCGCGCAGGCCGCGCCCACCGCTCCGGCCCACCACAGCGCGCCCGGCGCGTACCGCTCGCCGCAGCGGCCGCACCGGCCGCCGCCCAGCCAGCCCACGAGGGCATGCCCGCACGGCCCCGCCGACCGCCAGGGCTCCTCGGGCTCCACGCTCAGCCTGTACCGCGCCCGGGGCAGCAGAGCGCCCGCGAGGATGCCGTACACGGCGGCGAGGAGGATCAACAACACGTCCATGCCCCGAGGTTACGGAGATCCACGGAATCCCGCCGGGGCCTGTGGATAACCCGGGACATGTGGATAAAGTCCCTCGCATGCACATGCGCGACCGCATGCACGACGGCTCCGCACGGCTGATCGTCGGCGCCTCCGAGATCCCGTTGGAGATCCCGTTGGAGATCGCCGCTTCCTACCGTGCCCGTACCCAGGGGCTTCTCGGACGGGACTCCGTCGAGGGTGCGTTGCTCCTGAGCCCCGCGTCGTCCATTCATACGCTCGGCATGCGCTTCCCCATCGATGTCGCCTACGTGGACCGCGAGTTGACGGTTCTGGCGGTGCGGACGATGCGGCCGTGGCGGATGGGGCTGCCGCGTCCCCGTTCACGTCATGTACTGGAGGCCATGGCCGGGGCGATGGAGATGTGGGGGGTACGCGTGGGGATACGGCTGGAGGTGCGACTGGAGGTGCGCGCGTAGCCCTTCGACCTCCGGTCCCGCGGCCTTTCGGTCCTGTCCCGTCCCGGTTGGCCGGTCAGCGGCGCGTGCGGCGGGCGGCGAACGTCCAGGCGCCCAGGGACAGGAGGAGCAGGGAGCCCGTCGTGACGCCCGCGTAGCCGACCAGGCGCAGGCGGCCGTCGCGGTGACCGGCGGCGGTCCGCTGGGACGCGGGTGCCGTGTGCGGCCGCGACTCCGGGGGCTGCGGGATCGGCTTGAGCGTCTTGCCGACGTCCACCGTGAGGGAGAGCGGGATCCGGGCCCCTTCCGGCCTGCCCTGGCCCACCTTGGGGTTCAGACTGACCTGGAGGTAGTACCACCCGGCGAGCCGCATGCCCCGCGCGGCGTCCCCGCCCGCCGTGTCGGCGCCGTCCGCCGCGGGCGGTGTGGTGAGCGTGAGGGTGGCGGGCGCGCCCCGGTAGCCCGCGGTCTTGTTCGTGACGTATCCCCGGGCGGCGTTGTTGAGCCCCATCCGCAGACCGGTGAGCACGTAGGACGAACCCGCCGCGTCCGGGACCTCGCCGAAGCGGGCGCTCGCCTCGAGCCGCTCCCCCGCCGCGACCGGCACCCGGTAGAAGTGGGTCTCGCCGGGGCCGATCTCGTCGTCGAGGGTGCCGGGGCGGATCGCCACCGCGTCGTTGAACCCGGAGCCTGCCCGGAGCGGGCCCGGCCCGCCCCCGGTGGCCGCGGGCGTGTCCGCCGGGTCGCTCGCGAGGCCGGAATCACGGTCCCCCGTCACGTACTTCAGCTCGAGCGGCACCGCGGCCGGATCGCCGCCCGCCGCGTCGCCGCGCTCCACGGAGAACCGGTAGGTCCCCGCGGCCGCGCAGACCCCGCTCGCGTCCGCGGCCCGCTCCGCGTAGTCGGCGACCGGATAGGCCCCGCCCAGGGACAGGAACGTACGGTGCCGCACCAGCCCGCACTGCGCCCCGTTCGGGGCCTCCAGGGACACGTCGATGCCGTCCCGCGTCCCCATCGAACTGCCGGGCCGAGGTATGGCCACGGCGGAGACGTACGCACTGGCACCGGCCTCCAGCCGGACCGTGTAGTACTTCCGGCGGCCGGGCTCGATCGTGTCGCGGTAGGTGTGCGTACCGGGCTGCAGCAGCGGGGCGTCGGCGGTGCTCTCGGAGCCGCTGACCGCCTGGGCGTCCGGGGCCAGGCGGTACGCGGCAGGGGTGTCCGTACGGATGAAGGCGGCGGCTCTGGCGGGCGTCGTGAGCGCGAGGACGGCGAGGGCGGCGGTGACGGCTCGCGCCTTGCGCTGCGCCTTCATCGGCTCGCCTCCCTCGTGGCCGGTGGCATGTGGTGGGGCCAATCCTGCCGTGAGGTGGGGCGGCGACGCGAGGGCCTGACGCGGCGCGGAGCCCTTCGGGGCGCCTCCGCCCCTGCTCTGCCCTGCCAGGGGCTGCGCCCCTGGGCCCCCTGTGGGGCTTCAGGTGTGGTTTGCGGCTGCGGGGTGGTGGCTCCGGTGCGCCTACCGGGGTGCGGCTTGCGCTCGGCGGGCGGCTGCGGGTCCGGTGGGGGCTGGTCGCGCAGTTCCCCGCGCCCCTGACGGGGCTTCGCCCCCTGGCCCCGGCGGGGGCTGGTCGCGCCCACGCGGCGGAGCCGCAAATACAGCACCGCCCCGCGCCCCTGAAGGGGCTCCCCCGCGGAGCCTACGGGCTACAGGGCTACGCCCCCGGCGCGTCATGCACGGCGCGGGAAGCTGATCTCCACGCGGCGGTTTTTCTTGCGGCCGTCTTCCGAGGAGTTGTCGGCGATGGGGTACTGCTCGCCGTAGCCGCGGATCTGGTAGGCGACGCCCGACGATCCGATGTCCAGGGCGAGTTGTCGCTGGACCGCGTTGGCGCGTTCCTTGGACAGCTCCAGCCCGTGGTCGGCGGATCCGAGGTTGTCGGTGAAGCCGAAGACACGCAGGGTGGTGGCGTGCTGTTTGCGGACCTCGTCGGCGATGACGCGGATGCGGGCCGTCGCGTCCGGGCCGAGCTTGGCGCTGTCCTTGTCGAAGAGGACCTCCGCCTGGAGAGCGAAGGTGACGTTCACGTTGGTGTCCTCCCGTCGCTCGCCCCCGTCGCCCGTCTCGACGACGGACTTGATGTCCAGGACGCGGCCGGGCGCGAGTTTCGCACCGGGGCGGAGCTTGAGGCCGGAGGCGGCGCTGTCGATCTTCACGGGGGGCCGGGTGTCGGC
>NZ_JAINFC010000242.1 GCF_020740835.1 Streptomyces sp. UNOC14_S4 | reverse complement strand
TCCCCCCCCACGGCGTACCGGCCCTCTCCCCCCGCTCCTCTGTCCCTCGGCTATCCCTCGACCAGCTTCAGCGCCAGCCGCCGCGTCGCCTCGTCGGCCTTCTCGGGGCTGCCGGAGTCGAACGGGGGGTGGGGGTCGTACTCGATGGCGAGCTGCATCGCCCGGGCGGTGGCCTCGTCGGAGAGGCGGGCGGCCAGATGCAGCCCCATGTCCAGACCGGCGGAGACGCCCGCGGCCGTGATGATCTTCCCGGTCTCGACGAACCGCCCGGGGGCCGGGACGGCTCCGAGCTTCTCCAGGTACGGCCGCGAGGCCCAGTACGTCGCGGCCGGGAGGCCCTTGAGGAGCCCGGCGGAAGCGAGGAGGAGCGAGCCTGTGCACACCGACGTGGTCCAGGTCGTGTGCTGGTGAAGGCGGCGTATCCAGTCCAGGAGGGCCGCGTCGTCCATGGCGGCGATGATGCCGCGGTTGCCACCGCCGGGGACGACGAGGACATCGGCGCGACGGACGTCGGACAGGGACCGCTCGGCGGCGAGGGCGAGCTGACCGGTGTCGGTGCGGACGGGGCCCGTCCGGCGGGCGACGGTGAAGACGCGGACACCGGGCAGACGGCACAGGGTCTCGTAGGGCCCGACCGCGTCCAGCGCGGTGAAGCCGTCGTACAGCAGGACGGCCACCTGAATGCCCTTCTCCGAGGCCTGCGCGGGTGCGGTGGTCGCGAAACCCATGCCCAGGGCTCCGGCTGCGGCGGCGCCCAGTACGGCGCGGCGAGTGGTTACCATGCGTCAACTCCCTCTCGTGAAATGCGACTTCAAGGGAGTCGTACGGAGAGGTGGATCAGTTCCCGCCGGATGCCCCGGTGAGAGAACTCCGCGCCGAGCGGCGAAAACAAAGAAGGCAAGGAGTCCGACCACTCCTCGCCACTCTTAACTTATAGCGCACCGGGGGCCTTGCGGCAAGGCCCCGGTCATGCCGCACAATCACTGACCGAAGAGCCAGTACCTGCGGAAATAGGGTTTTCATGAGTGACGTGATCATTGCCGGTGGCGGTCCGACCGGTCTGATGCTGGCCTGCGAACTGCGGCTGCACGGCCTGCGCGTGGTCGTGCTGGAGAAGCTGGCCGAGCGGGTCGAGGAGTCCCGCGGACAGGGCCTGCACGCGCGCAGCGTCGAGATGATGGCCCAGCGCGGCCTGCTGGACCGGTTCCTCGCGGTCAGTGAGAAGTTCCAGGTCGGCGGTCTCTTCGGCGGCATCGCCAAGCCGTGGCCGGACCGGCTGGACACGGCTCACCCGTACGGCCTCGCCACCCCGCAGCCGGTCACCGAGCGGCTGCTCGAAGAGCGTGCCCTCGAACTCGGGGCCGAGATCCGGCGCGGCTGCGAAGTGGCCGGGCTGAGCCAGGACGAGGACGGGGTGACCGTCGAGCTGGCGAATGGGGGCACCCCCGCCAGTGGGGGCGTGGCCGGCGGGGGACGGACGCGGCTGCGCTCGCGTTACCTCGTGGGCTGTGACGGTGGCCGCAGTACGGTGCGCAAGCTGCTCGGCGTCGGCTTCCCCGGCGAGCCCGCCAAGGTCGAGACGCTGCTGGGCCATATGGAGCTGGCCGAGGACCCGTCGGCGGTCGAAGCCGTCGTCGCGGAGGTCCGCAGGACCCAACAGCGGTTCGGCGTCATCCCCCTCGGGGACGGGGCGTACCGTCTCATCGTGCCCGCCGACGGCGTGTCCGAGGACCGTACGGCCGCGCCGACCCTGGAGGAGTTCAAGCAGCGGCTGCGGGCCGTCGCGGGCACCGACTTCGGGGCGCACTCGCCGCGCTGGCTCTCCCGGTTCGGCGACGCGACCCGGCAGGCCGAGCGCTACCGGGTCGGCCGGGTGCTGCTGGCCGGTGACGCGGCCCACATCCACCCGCCGACCGGCGGACAGGGCCTCAACCTCGGCATCCAGGACGCGTTCAACCTCGGCTGGAAACTGGCCGCCGAGCTGAACGGCTGGGCGCCGGAGGGCCTGCTGGACAGCTACCACGCCGAACGGCACCCGGTGGCCGCCGCCGTACTGGACAACACCCGCGCCCAGATCACGCTGCTGGGCTCCGATCCGGGCGCGACCGCGCTGCGGGAACTGTTCTCGAAGCTGATGGACTTCGAGGACGTGAACCGGTACGTGACCGGGATGATCACCGCGGTCGGGGTCCGCTACGACCTCGGCGAGGGCCATGAGCTCCTCGGCCGCCGCATGCGCGACATGCAGCTGAAGCAGGGTCGCCTCTACGGTCTGACGCACAGCGGCCGCGGCCTCCTGCTCGACCGGACCGGCAGCCTCTCGGTGGCGGGCTGGGCGGACCGTGTCGACCACGTCGTCGACCCCTGCGAGGAACTGGACGCACCCGCTGTCCTGCTGCGCCCGGACGGCCACGTGGCGTGGGCCGGTGAGGACCAGCAGGATCTGCTCGCCCACCTGCCGAAGTGGTTCGGCGCGGCCACCGCCTGAGCACGCGGCTGCGCTGCGGCACGTTCTTCAGGTGTGGCGCTCGCGGTCCTCCGACAGGGCCCGGGCCAGGGCTCGGAAGATCTTGACCTCGGGGTTGGTGTCGTCGGCGCGGACGGCCAGGTAGCTGCTCTCCCAGGGGGCGTCGAGCACCGGTACGAAGACGGCGCCCGGCCAGGAGTAGTAGCGCGCGAAGGACTCCAGGCCGCTGCCCGCCGCGTGGCCGGTGACCACCGCGGTGAGCACCTCGTGCGGGGTGAGCGCGGTGTGCCTGCTGCGGCGCGGGGCGTCGGCGCCGAAGTAGAGGTAGTCGGTGAAGACACGGGGCGTGTGGCCCGGCAGGCGGAAGTACGGCAGGTCGGCGACGTCCGCCAGGTGGGCTCCGGTGTCGCGGGCGTCGGCGAGCGGGAAGGTCTCCGGGACGGCGACGATGCGCCGTTCGGTGGTCAGGACCTCGCAGACGACGCGCTCGTCGTCGGGGGCGGGACGGATGAACGCCACGTCGACGCGGTCCCCGAGCAGGGCGCTGACGTGCTCGGTGTAGTCGAGCTGCCGCGTCTCGACCGGGACTTCCGGGCGGGCGCGGCGGTAGGCGTTGATGGCGGCCGGGGTCAGCTCGGCCGAGCCGTGGCCCATGATGCCGACGCGCAGCGGGCGCGGTACGGGGCGGTTCGCCGGGGCGTCCGCGGCCTCCGCCACGTCGTCGAGCACGGCGTTCGCGGCGGCGAGCAGGGCTCGCGCGTGGACGGCCAGCCGTTCCCCGGCGGGGGTGAGGGAGACCGGCGTGCGGTGGAGCAGCCGGGTGCCCAGGTCGGTCTCCAGGCGGCGGATGTGCCCGGTGACCGCGGGCGGGGACAGGAAGAGCCGCGCGGCGGCCCGGCCGAAGTGGCCCTCCTCGGCCACGGCCAGGAAGGAGGCGAGCAACCGGAGGTCCATACCGGCCAGCCTACGTGGGCCGGGCACCAGCCCCGAACGGGCATTCACGATTCGTGAACGCCGCTGGTCCGCGCCGCCCGCCGGTCCGTACAACTGCCGCCATGAGCACAAGCACCACTTCGCGCACCGCACCGGCGGCACCCGGCCGGTCCGTGTCCCGGCGGCCCGGGCTGCGGGCGGCCTGGATGATGACGGCCTCGGGCTGGAGCGCCAATCAGTTCTCGTCCCTGCTCGGTGTCTACCGCTCCGAGCTGGGGCTGACCGAGTCCGCGGCCACCGGGCTGGTCGCCGTGTACGTTCTCGGCCTGATCCCCGGACTGCTGGCGGGCGGGCCGCTGGCCGACCGGCTGGGCAGGCGCCGGGTCGCCCTGACGGCACTGGCCGTCAACCTCGTCTCGACGGTCGTCCTGATGGCGGGGACGGTGGCCACGTGGTGGCTGCTGCCCGGCCGTCTGCTGACCGGGCTCGGGGCGGGGGCCCTGCTGGCGGCGGGCAGCGCCTGGGTCAAGGAGCTGTCGGGCCCGCCGTTCGTCCCTGACGCGGCACCCGGTACCGCGGCCCGCCGGTCGGGGCTGTTCGTCTCCGCCGGCTTCGCCTCCGGCGGGCTCGTGTCGTCGCTGATCGCCCAGTGGGCTCCGCATCCGACGGTGCTCGCGTACGTGCCGCACCTGCTGCTCGCGGGCGGGGCGTGGGCCGCGGCGTACGGTGCGCCGGAGACGGCCGCCCGCCCGGTGTCCGCGCCCGGCGCGCCCTCCGCCGGATACGACCGGGCGCGCTTCCGCCGCGCCGTACTGCCGCTCGCGCCCTGGGTGTTCGCCGCGCCGACGGTCGGGTTCGTCACGCTGCCCGGTCTGGTGCACGGGGTGTCCGGCTGGCGTACGGTCTACGCGGGGATCGCCACCGCCGTCGTACCCGGCGCGGGTCTGCTGGTGCAGCCGCTGGCCCGGCGGCTGACCGCCCGTCACCGGCTCGCCACCGCGGCCGCCGGGCTCGCCGCCGTCGTGGCCGGTTTCGTCCTCGCCACCGTGGTGGTGGTGACGGGCGGGCAGCCGGTGCTCGCCCTCGGCACGGCGGCCGTCCTCGGCGCGGGCTACGGCCTCCTGCTGTCCTTCGGGCTGACGGAAGTGGCGGCGATCGCGCCGCCGGAGCGGCTCGCGCGCGTGACGGCGCTGTTCTGGACGGCGGCCTATGTGGGCATGTTCGCGCCGTACGTGGTCACGCTGCTGTCGGGGCCGTTCGGCGCGGCGTGGCTGATGGGTGCCGGTGCGGTGCTGGCCGGGATCACCTGTGCGGGAGTGGCCGTACAGGGCCGCCGCCGGTGACGGCGGCGGCCTGCCACGGACCCCTTAGCCCTGGGTGCCGTTCTGGTCGACCGGGTACAGGCCGAGCTTGCCCTCGGGGTCGGCCGGGTCCACGCCCTTGACGTCACCGACGTAGAGGCTGATGCGGGCCTTGTAGCGGTCGAGGGCGGTGCGGTCGCTCATGAACGCGCCGAGGCCGAGCGGGTTCATGTTGGCGTAGTCGAAGATGCCCTTGCGGCCGGCCGGGGTGGCGACGTCGGTGCGGGCGCTCCAGCCGTAGGACGTCTGCTGGTACTGCTTCGACAGGACCCAGCTCATGTAGAGCTTGGCGGCGGCCTTGTGCGGGGCGTCCTTGAGGATGGCGCCGGTCTGCGGCCACGCGACCCAGGGCGACTTCTCGGGGATGCTCGTCTTCGACAGGCCACTGGAGCTGCCCGAGCTGCCGAAGTTGGCCACGTAGCCGTCCTTGCCGACCTGGGCGGAGGCGTCGGCGGTGCCGCGGACGAACTTGGGGTTCTGGGCCTTGAGCTTCTTCATGTAGTCGAAGCCGTACGTGTCGGTGAGCTGCTTGAAGTAGTAGAGGACGGCGTCGTCGTCGTTGGGGTAGGTGAAGACGAGCTTGTCCTTGTATTCGGGCTTGAGGAAGTCCTTGGCCTCGACGGGGGCGTTGTCGCCGAGCGTGGTGGCGGTGACGTTCGCGAAGCCGATGAAGAACAGGCCGGTGTAGTAGCCGTCCTTGTCCTTGATCTTGTCGTAGACCTTGTCCCAGCCGACCGGCTTGTACTTCTCCAGCGCGCCTTCCTTCTTCCAGCGCGGGAAGTCGTCGAGGGTCTGGAGGTGGACGACGTCGGCTACGACCTTGTGCTCGGCTATCTGGTTGTCGAGACGCGCGTCATGGTTCTTGCTGAAGTCGACGACGGTGTCGACCTTCATCTTGGGGAACTGCTTGACGAACGCGTTCTTGAGGTAGTCGGCCTGGCCGGGCTTGTCGCCGCCCGCGTAGACGACCAGGCGGCCGCCTTCGGCCACGGCCTCCTTGTAGAGCTTCTGCAGCTGCTCGTCCTCGCTCGCGCCCGCCGAGGCGCGGTGAGCGGTGGGGGTGGCGGCGGCGACGGTGGCACCGCTCGCGGCGAGCACACCGAGAGCGACGGCTGTGGCCCAGACCTTCCGGGTGGACTTCACGACAACTCCTTCACGAGGGGGGAAACAGAGACTCTTGAAAGTTAAAGAATCTCCGCGGAGCACACCCTAGGGCGATCTTCTTGAATATTCAAGAAACCCTGGGGCGGCCGCTCCCCTACCGCCGGGCAGGCTCACCACTCGTCGTCGGTTCGTGCCAGTGGCCGGCGAGGGACGCGTAGGCGGGCACGGAGCGGACGAGGTCGTCGTGCGTTCCCGCCGTCGCACGGGCTCCGTCCAGCACCAGGACACGGTCGGCGCGCAGTGCGGAGGTCATGCGGTGGGCGATCACCAGCAGGCTGCCCGGCCGCCGGGCGAACGCGTGCTCCACCCGCTCCTCGGCGCGGGGGCCGAGGGCGCTGGTCGCCTCGTCCAGGATGATCAGGGGTGCCGGGGAGAGGTACAGGCGGAGCAGGGTGAGGAGCTGCCGGTCACCGGCGCCGAGCCCGGGGTCGTCGCCGGCCGTGCGGGCGTCGAATCCGCCGAGGCGCCTCACCAGCGCCTGTGCGCCGAGGGCCTCGGCCGCCCGGCGCAGTTCGTCGTCGCCGACGCGGTCGGGACGGAGCCAGGTGAGGTTCTCGCGCAGGGTGCCGTCGAAGACGTACGACTCCTGGGGGACGAGGCCGACGGTGCGGCGCACCGCCTCGGGGGCGATGGTGTCGAGGGGGCGGCCGCCGAGCAGGACGCGGCCGGAGCCGGGGCGGGCGAGGCCCGCGGCCAGGTCGGCCAGGGTCGATTTGCCGATGCCGCTCGGCCCGACGACGGCCAGGTGCTGCCCGTACGGGACGGTCAGGGACAGCTCGCGCAGGACGGGTTCCGAGGCCGGTCCGTACGCGAAGGTCACGTCCTGGAACTCCAGGTCCGGGCAGGGCACGGGGCTGCCGGAGGCGGGCCGCGGGGCGGCCCCGGCCGCCGTGGCCCTCGTCGTTTCCGTCGCCGCCGTGGCCTCTGTGAGGCGGCGCACCGTGACGAGCAGGGGCAGGACGACCGAGGCCGCGCTCTGGGCCAGGGTGCGCAGCAGTGGGGCGACCTGGGCGTAGAGATAGGTCGTGGCTCCGGCGAGGGTGCCCGTGGCCATGGTGCCGTCCGAGGTGAGCCATGGCGCGGCGGCCAGCATCGCGACGACGGGCAGGTGGCCGCCGACCGCGACCGCCAGGCCGCGGCCCACTCCCGCCCGGGCCAGGGCCCGGGTGAGCGCGGCCTGGCGGTCGGCGGTGGCGCTCAGCCGGGCCAGGGCCTGGTCCTGGGCACCGCACGCGGCGAGGTCGCGCAGGGCACGCACGGTGGTGCCGGTCTCGGCGGCCAGGGTTTCCCCGGCCCGTACGGCGTCGCGGTGGATCGCGGCCAGTGGTCTCAGCTGCCAGGCGAGCAGGGCCAGGGCGAGGGCGACGCAGGGCAGGGCGAGCAGGGCGACGCGGGGTGAGAGGGCGGCGAGGCCGACGGCTGCCGCGAGCAGGGACAGGGCGACGTCCCGCACGTTCAGCAGCAGGGTTCCGGTGAGGCGGCGCACGGATTCGGTCTGCCCGGTCACCCGGGCCACGGCCGCGTCCGAGCCTCCCCGGTCCAGGGTGGCGCGGACGATCCGGGTCACCCACGCGTCCCGCAGCGGCTCCACGACGTCGGCGAGGTGGCGGGTGGTGACGCGGGAGGCGACGGCTCGGAGCACGTACGCGCCGCCCAGCGCGAGCAGCCATGCGGCGGCGACGCCGGGGCGGTGGGCGAGGACCCCGTCGTCCAGCGTCGCGGCGACGCACCAGCCGCCCGCGAGCGCGGGCAGGCTGTCGACGGCGGACCACAGCAGGAGCAGGACGGCGGCCCTGCGGTGCCGGAGCAGATCGGCCATGAGGGACGTGACCGGGAGCCCGGCCGTACGGGGCTTCACCGGGAGCCCGGCCGTACGGGTCCTCATCGGGCGGCCTCCGCGCCGTGGGGAGTGAACAGGGCCCGGTACGCGGGGAGTCGGCACAGCCGGTCGTGGGTGCCGAGGGCCCGTATCCGGCCGTCGTCCAGCCAGGCGACGAGGTCGGCGCGGGCGGCGGTGGCGGCGCGGTGGGCGACGACGAGGCGGGTGCGGCCGCGCATCGACGCGTCCAGTGCCCGGGTCACCTCGGCCTCCGTGGCGGTGTCGAGGCTGGAGGTGGCGTCGTCGAGGACGACCGTGGGGCGGTCGTGGACGACGGTGCGGGCGAGTCCGAGCCGCTGGCGTTCGCCGCCCGAGAGGGCCAGCCCGTCCAGCGGGGTGGCGTATCCCTGCGGGAGGCGGTGGACGAAGCCGCCCGCACCGGCCGTCTGTGCCGCGTGTTCCACCTCCGTGTCCGTGGCCGTCGGCCGCCCGGCGACGAGTGCGTCGCGGACCGTGGTGCCGAAGAGCACCGGCCGTGCGAAGGCGTAGCCCACGGCTCCGGCCGTCACCTCGTGCCCGCCCACGGTGACGCGGCCGCTGTCCGGTGCGGCCAGCCCGCCGGCGAGTGCCGCGACGGCCTCCAGCGCGGGGCCGGCCGCTCCGACGACGGCGAGCGTGCATCCGGAGGGGACGGCGAGGTCGAGTCCGTCCAGCAGCACGTCACCGTGCTCGCCGACGGCGGTGACCTTGTCGAAGACCAGGTCACCGGCCGGGGCCGCGTGCGGTGCCGGGGGCCGCGGGGGCAGGTCGAGGACTTCGCGTACGCGCGCGGCCGAGGCGCGTACGTAGCCGAGGTAACCGGCCGTCGACACCTGGTCGGTGACCCGCAGGGCCAGGGTCGCGTACCCGGCGGCGGCCAGCAGGTCCGGGGGCGCGAGGCGGCCGTGCGCGACGTCCAGGGCCACGACGCCGATGACGGCGACCATGACGGCGGCCGCGATGAAGCCGGTGCGCCGGGACGCGGCGCCCTCGACGTGCCAGACGGCGCGGCCCGCGGTGTCCAGGGCGGGCAGCGGGGCGAGGATGCGCGCGGCCTCGGCCGCCTGGGTGCCGGTGGCCCGGATGCTGCGGATGCCCGCGAGGGCGGCCGACAGACGGCCGGTGATCGTCGCCTGCTCGCGCTGGTAGCGGGCGTGGGCGTCGCCCGACGCCGCGCCGGTGCGGCGCATCTCCCGCACCGTGAGCGGTACCGCGAGGACGAAGACCGCCGCGAGCCGCCAGTCCATGACCAGCAGGGCGATCAGCGCGCCCGCCGACGTGGCGGCCCCCACCAGGAGGGTGACGGTGGTGAAGCAGGCGTCGGCGGTGGCCTCGGCGGCCGCGACGAGGCGCCCGGCCAGGTCGCCGGCGGGGAAGCGGCGCGCGCCGCCGGGCCCGGCCGCCAGGAGCCGCCCGGCGAGTTCCTTGCGCAGGCGCGCGGTGCAGCGGGCGACGGCGTGGTTCTTGGCGAAGCCGGCGAGCACGGTGGCCGCGGCGTCCCCGGCGAGGAGGACGCCGAGGAGGACTGTCGCCCGGGTGCCGGACAGGCGGAGGGCGTCGGCGAGCGCCGCCGGGATCCACAGCGCGGTGAGCGTGCCGAGTACCGCCGCCGCCGCGAACCCCGCGTGCTCCCATGGCGCGTATCCCGCGACCCGGACCATCAGCCGTGTCGCCGGTGATGTCCTTCCTGGCCCCGGTTCCCGCATGCCGTCCTCCCTCCCGTCGCCCCCGTACATGCGGCACATGCGGCGGGGCGCGGCGCCCCGGGGGATGGAGTGCCGCGCCCGCTCAGTGGTGCAGGAGGATCAGATGGTGTGCGGGCGGCTGTTGTTGCTGCCGCACAGGCCCACCGTGGTCTCCTCCTGGGGCAGACGGTTCAGGGCGTCGAGCATCTGAGAGCTGGTCATGGCCTTCTCCTTCGGTTGGTGATTCGGTTGGTGAGGGTCCTCCGCCGGGTGGTGGAGGACGGTGGTGCTGCCCATGGCCTGTCGGCCACGGGGGTCTTGGGGCCCGGTCAGCGGGCCGGGGCGGGCGGCATCCAGGGCCGTGGCCCGCCGTGCCGGAGCCGGACGAGGAAGGACAGCGCCCCCGCCACGCCGGTGGCGTGGTCCGCGTACGGGCGCTCCCAGCAGTCGCCCGCGGTGACCGGACGGCCGTTGATCAGGCCCGCCCGGACGGCGAGCGTCCCGGCGAGTTCCCCGGCCCACGCGCGGTACCGCCGGTTGCCGAGCGCGTCGGCCAGGTCGAGCAGGAACTGCCCGTCGCCGCTGATCCCGTGGCAGGCCCCGAGAGGCGCCCTGGGCGCGGCACGGCGCACCGCCACGGCGGCTTCCTCGGCCAGTTCGCGGTAGGGGGCGTGGCCTGTCGTCCGCCACAGCCGCAGCAGGAAGGTCCCGATCCCGGACGCTCCGTGGCACCAGTGCGCGAGCCTGCGCCCGGGCCGCCCGGGCCCTTCGCTCCACCAGGCCGCGCCGTCGTCGCGGATCGCGGCGCGCAGCAGCAGGTCCCCGGTGCGGCGGGCGGCGTCCGTGTATGCCGGTTCGCCGTGGGCGGCGCCCGCCGCGAGCAGGAAGGTCCCGATCCCGGCGCAGCCGTGGGCGAACCCGTAGTAGGGGCCGGTCTGTTCCTCGCCCGCGGAGGGCCACCAGAGCCCGCCGTCCTCGGTTTCCTGCGCCTGGGCGAGTATTCCCTGCGCGCAGGCCCGGCTCCGTTCGGCGAGTTCGGGGTCTCCGCTCAGTTCGTGCAGGCGCAGCAGCGCGATTCCCGCGCCCGCCGTGCCGTGGAAGACGTCGGGCGTGGCCCAGCGCACGGGCAGCCGTCGCGCCATGGCGAGAGCCCGGCGGCCGGTGATGTCGTCCCGCACCCGCAGGGCGGTCTCGTAGGCGGCCAGACACAGGCCCGCGTGCCCCGCGTACAGCCCCGGCAGTATGCGTCGGCCGGGCCGGGCGTCGAGTCCCCTGTCGTACCACCGGGCGGCTTCGCGCAGTGCGGTGGTGAGTTGTTCGGTGCGTTCGAGGTGGTCCCAGGCCTGGACGAGGACGGCGGTGGTCCCGGCGGCTCCGAACTGGACCGTGCGCGGGTCGATGGTGCCCGCGACGGCACTCATCGGCCACAGGGCGGTGCCGTCCGGTGCCATCGTCGACAGCAGGTGGGCGAGCGAGCCTTCTACGAGGCCTTCGAGGTCTTCGAGGCGGGTGGTGCCCGGGGCGGACGCGGGCGGGGC
>NZ_JAINFC010000241.1 GCF_020740835.1 Streptomyces sp. UNOC14_S4 | reverse complement strand
GTGCCGCCCTCCGCCGAAGCCGCCCCGGCCCCGCTCGACCGCGTCGCCGACGCCCTGGAGGGGATCCGGGACGAGCTGAGAGCGATCAGGGAATCCCTCGCGGACCGACGGGAGCCGGGCCCCGGCGAAGCGACGGCCTGAGCCGGCGACCCGAGCCGACGCCCTGAGCCGACGAGTCGGTGAAGCGGCGACCCGGAGAAGATGCCCACGGATTTCCTTAGCGGGGATTCACGGATTTCCGGGCACCAAGCGGAACCCTGGACACCAAGCGAAATAATCCGGCGCCGATCGCTCAAAACCTTGGCGGCTGGCGCACTTCGTGTGTTTACATCGTGGCCCGGTCAGGTTCGACCGAAGATCAAGTCCCCACTGTCTGCCATCGGACGGGACTATGACGACTGATGTGGCTCATTCACACCCGACGACTCTTGACGGACACAACTGCGCGGTGGTCCTCCTGGGCTGGTGGATGGCCGCCGCGCGATTACCCCCGGCGGCCATGCAGCACGAAAACGTCGAGATTCATCCGTGCCCGGATTCCGATCTGCTGGCCCCGATCGTCCACTCGGTGCAGGCCGACTGGATGCTCGTGGGGGAGAAAATCGACGACAGCGAGATTCACCGCGCCTTCTCCCGGGCGAAAGCGGTCCGCGAGGACCTGAACCTGGCGATCCTGGGCCCGCGCCGCGACTGGCGGCGCTGCGAGCGCTGGCTGCGCCGCGGCTGCCGGGTGTACCTGGAGGACACCGTCGGGCTCGACCGCATGGCCGAGGCGATCCGGTCCGCCCAGGGCCTCGGGATCAACGTCACCGACCACAGCATCTTCCAGGTCCTGCAGGAACGGTCTGCCGGGCCGACGCCCCACCTCACCCAGCGCGAGCACGAGGTGCTCGACCTGCTCCGGCGCGGTCTGCGCAACCAGGACATCGCCCACGCCCTGCACGTCACCGAGAACACCGTCGAGTACCACATGCGCCATCTGCTGTCGAAGTTCGGTGCCCGCAGCCGCCTGGAGGCCGTCGAGCGCGCCTCCGCCCTCGGGCTCGCCTGACGCCCCGACAACCAGCAACCGACACAACCGGCGATCGGGCAGCCGGGCGGTCGGGCCGTGATCCGTCACCGCCCGGCTGCCGCCACCGTCCTGATCTCCAGTGAGGCGTCCGGGCGCAGGAAGGCCCCGGCCGCGGCCCGCACGTCCTCGGCCGTCACGGCGGCCACCCCGGCGGGATAGGCGGCGAAGTCGGCCGGGCCGAGGCCCGCGGCCGCGTAGCCGACGATCCGTTCGGCACGGCGGCGCTCCGCCTGCACGGCCCGGTGCCACTGGACGATCAGACGCTCCTTCGCCGCCCGCAGCAGGCCCTCGCCGACGGGGGCACGGCCCAGCCCGTCCAGGGTCTCCGCCACGCACCCGGCGACCTCGTCCAGCGCCTCGGGACGGCACCCCGCGAAGCACATCCCGTAGCCGCCCTCGGCGAGTTCCCGGCTGAACGCCGCCAGCGCGTACGTGAGCCCCCTCTCCCGCCGCAGCCGCCGGTCGAGCAGCCCTTCCCGGCCACCGAGCAGCGCCCAGGCGACATGCAGCGGGAACTTCCACGCCGAGCCGAGCGGCACGCCCGGCGTACCGAGAAGGCAGTAGGCGTCCTCCCCCGCGATGCGCACCGTCCGGCGCTCACCGCCGGGGAACCGGGCGGCGACAACGGGCGTACCGTCCTGGGCGGGTGTCACGGGGCGCTCGGCGAGCAGTTCGGCCGCCGCGGCGGAGAGTTCGCGGTCACCGGCTCCCCGCACGGACCGGACGCGTTCCCGGTGGCCGATCCCGTAACGGTGCCGGTCGCCGAACAGCACGCGCCGTACGTCGTCGGAGCGTTGCTCACGCGATGACAGCCGGGCGAGGCACGCGGCGCGCAGCCGGTCCGCTTCTCCGGGTTCCTGTGCCTGCCGGGCCCGCCGGAACCACTCCGGCAGCGCGCGCAGCGCGGTGCGGTCGGCGGCCACGACCTCGGCGGCGACCCCGGCCAGGTCGGCGGTGACCACCGGCTCCACACGGCAGTCCACACCGTCCGAGCGGGCGGCGGCGGCCACCGCCCGGGCCCAGCCCTCCGCCGCCAGCGGCGCGGCGAGCACGGCCGGACGGGAGACTCCGGCGAGCGGCACGGCGAGGCACGCCGCCGCGAGCGGTCCGCGTACGGCGGCGGGGAACGCGTACAGCGGGTCGGTCACGGCCCCTCCGCCGCACCGGGGACGGCCACAGGACCGCCGACGGGACGCTCCGGCCCGAACCACCGCCGCCACTCGGCGAGCACGTCCCCCACCGATCTGGCCTGACATATCGTCAGTTCATCCGTGCCGACGGCGGCCCGCGGGTCGGACGCCCGCTGCGCGGCCGTCTCGATGTCGTCCTCCGCGCGCAGCCGTGGAATGAGCACCTCGGTCCGCAGCCACGCCGCCCCGTCCGGACGGGAGATCCGCGCGCGGGCGGCGGCCAGCGCGGTCCGCACCACGTCACCCATCAGTACGGAGTCGGCGTCACCCACCGGCACGGGGTCGGCCGCCTTCGTCATGGCCCAGACGCACAGCCACTCCCCCAGCGGCAGGGTCCGCAGGACGAGCCCGGTCGCCGCCCTGACCGCGTCGCAGGCGAGAACGGCCGCAGCCGACTCGGCTCCCGGCCGGGCGGCGGCGACCCCGGCCAGCGGCCCGTGGGACACGGCGACGCGGCCCACGGCGGGCCGCTCGGCGCAGAGCGGGACAGGGCGCGAGGCGGGGTGCAGGACAGAGCGCGAATCGGGGCGCGAGGCGGGGTGCGGGGCGGACCCCGGCGCCAAGTCCACGCCGCCAGGGCGGCCGTGCCCCCACGCGGCCGCCGTGGCGGCGATCCGCGGCAGCAGCCTGTCCAGCCGGTCCGTCACGACGACGAGCACCGCCGTGGCGGGGCGGTACCACCGGCGGTGGAAGCGGTACGCCCGCCGGGGCGTGAGGGCGTCGACCACGTACGGGTCGCCCAGCACCGGGTGGGCGCGGCGGGTGCCCGCCCACAGCGCGCCCATCAGCGACTCCTGAAGCCGCCAGGCGGGGTCGGCCGACCGCTGGGCACGTTCCTCGCGGATGGCGGTGAGCTCGGCGGCGAACTCGCCGGGCGGTACGTCCAGTTCACCGAGGACCGGGCCGAGGGCGGCGACCGCGGGGAGGACGTCCGCGTGGCGTACCACCGTGCTGTAGACGGTGGCCTCCTTGCCGGTGCGGGCGGTCACGAGCGCGCCGTCACCGGCCCGGCCGCCGTCCATGGCACACCGGACCACCATGTGTTCGAGCACATGGGCCAGGCCCCGCTCGTCCGGCTCCTCGTCGGCGCTGCCCACGCCCACCCGCAGCAGGACGGCGGCCAGCGGTGCGCCGGGGCGCTCGACCGCGACCAGGCGGATGCCGTTGGGCAGTACGCGGGTGCGCGTCCGTCCCACCGGTCACCCCGCCGCGGTCTGCAGGGTCACGAGGGTCTGGGCCAGGAAGCGGTCCCGCTCGTCCACCGCGATGACGACCCAGTCGCCGCAGGCGAGCAGCGGGTTGCCGTCGAGCGCGACGTCGTAGTGCGCCTCCGGCCGGTCCGGTGTGCACGTCAGTTCCTGGCGGACGATCCGGCCGATGCCCTGCCAGGCGAGGACGACCGGGGTGGGCCCGGTGAGGCCGGTCAGCCCGACGGAGAACCGGAGTACGCGGTCCCCGGCGTCGTCCACCGTCTCCTCCAGGTCGGCCCGGCCGAGCCCGAGCGGGGAGACGTAGCGCTGGGTGAACGGGTAGGGGACGGTGCGCCCGGCGCGGTCGAAGACGACGGCGTGCACGGCCAGCAGCCGGTTCTCGGCGTCGTACACCGAGGCGTGGCAGTAGTCGCGGTCCGAGTCGGCGAGGAGGATCAGCAGGTCGGTGGTGGCCTCGGGCTCGTCCGGGGTCACCAGGTGGAAGCGTTCGCGGGTCTCGTCGCGGTCGACGAAGAAGAACTTGTGCGTGAGCATGGCCGGTCCGCCGAGGCCGCCGACCCTGCTGGAGAAGCGGAGACGGATCCCGGAGCCGACCGGCTCGGCGGAGAAGGAACAGTGCACCGGTGACCGCTCCGGGGGGAGGCAGCGGCTCACGATGTGCCGCCCGTAGGCCTCGGGGATCAGGGAGGTGTCCGAGAAGTCCTCCTTGCGGACCATCGACAGCGAGGGGAAGGCGACGAAGGACGCGGCCATGGGCGGGCATCTTCCTAGGGGAGCGGATGGGGGTAGGGGTTGTCCGGCGCGGAGTGGTGGCCCAGCGTCCGCACGACGTCGCGCAGCCGGGGGTTGCCCAGCATCCGGAAGCGGTGCGCGCCCGAGAGGTGTTGCAGCCCCGGCACGAGGACGCGGACGACGCGGACCCCGGCGCGCCGTGTGTCGGGGGTGGTCAGGTCGACGACGTAGGTCCGGAATCCGGCGGCGGCGAGCTCCTCGGTGATGAAATCCACGGAGGCCGCGCCGTCTTCGGCGGTATCGGTGGCTTCGGCGGCTCCGGTGAGGAGTCGTGCCGGGCGGTCGCAGGCGGGCGGGGCGTCGGGGTGGACCAGGTATCCGGCGCGGCGGCGCAGTTCGGGGTGGCGGGTGTAGAGGATCGCGTGCTTGTTGAACTCGTCGACGTTGGCGAAGTCGGGGGCGGCCTCGAAGCCCTCGTACTCCTTGACCAGCCGCCGGACGTAGGTGAGGCCCTGCGCGGCCTCCAGGAAGGCCTTTTCGAGCGCGTGCACCGGCGCCATACGGCACGCGGAACCGAAGGACAGGACGGGTTCGGCGCCTCCCCGGTAGTCCATCACCGCGACGACGACAGGCGGGGTGAGGTCCAGGGACAGGTCGTAGAAGCGGACCCGCCACGAGGTGGCCTTGGTCAGGTGGTAGCGCACGCGGGGGGACGCCGCGATCACCTCCTCGGGCACCGGTCGCGGCGGGAGGCGGTGCAGCCAGGACACGGCCAGCGCGTCCCGTTCGACGATCTCGCAGAGCCCGCCGAGCACCGCGTCGGCGGTGGTGGGCCCGGCCGCCAGACCGGTCGAGATGGACGGGGCGATCGGTGTCTCCTCCCTCGCCCGGCGGTAGTGGAGGAACACCTGCGAGGCGGGCACCCAGCACGCCGCGCCGTCCGGCAAGCGCGTGGCGCGGACCCAGCGCACGGGGGTGTCCTCGGTGAAGGGGGCGAAGGGGAAGCCGGGTGAGGCGTACTGCTCCGCGGAGAACAGTCCGAACGTCCCCGGCGCGACGGCGGTCCCGCCCGACCGGGTGAGCTCGGTCCACGAGGCGGTCCGCAGCTCGGCGGAACGGAAGAGTCCCGCGGCATAGCGTTCGAGGGACTCGCCGATCGCGGCGTGCAGCGCCTCCTGCTTGGTGAAGCCCGCGCCGCCGTTGCGGACCACCCCGAGGTTCGGCCGGATCAGTGAATGGTCCGGTGAGGTGCTTCCGGCGAGGTAGATCTGGGGTCCGCTCTCGGCCCGCCGTACGTTCACGGTGTGCACGGCGCCCACGCGATCGTCGACGGCCAGGGTCAGCACGGCCTCGGGCCCCGCTGTGCCGGGGGCCGTCGTCTCCGGGTCCGCCGCGGCCGCGCGCTGTCGGCTGCCGCAGACCCGGCAGGTGGGGACCGGAAGGACGAAGCGGCGGGTCTCGTCACCCTCCTGGTCCAGCCAGAGCAGTTCCCCGCCCGGATCATCCGGGACATCCGGATCACCGGGATCGCCGGGGTCGCCCGGGTCGTGGCCGGGGCGGGCCAGGAGGTCCGCCACGCGCCGTCCCAGCGCGGCGGCCAGCCGGGCGGCCGTCCACGGCGGCGCCTGCTGCTGGACGGCGGGCGCCCCGGACTCGGCGAGGGAGCTGGTGTAGGCGCGCCAGACCGGCCCGTGCACGGAGTTGGCGAAGATCCTGGTACGCAGGCACTCGTAACAGGCGACCGGCCGGTCCGGGGTCCACAGCGGGCCGGCGAAGGCGGCACCGCCGTGCATGAGGCCGTAGAACAGGCAGGGCAGGCCCTGCCGCACGCAGAGTTCGTTGACCGCGCCCGCGCGTGCGTCGAAGAGCGAGGCGGTGGCCACGACCACGAGGCCCGCGTCCGCCGCGTGGCGGAGGGCGGCCGTCGGTTCCCCGGGCTCGCCGAGGTCGTACGGCTCGGCCCGCGGTGTCCGGCGCAGCACCGCCAGGAGGTCGCGTGTGAGGGCGGCGGGGCCGAGTACGCCGACGCGCCGCCGGGTGGTGTGCCGCGGCTCCGGCGGGGCGTACTCGACGATCCCCTGCTCGCGGAGCCCTTCGAGCAGTTCCAGTGCGCGCGGGCGCGGCAGCGCGGTCCGGAGGGCGACGGCGATGTCGGCGGCGCGGGCCGGGGCGGCGAGCCGGGGCAGGACCTGTTCGGCGAGCAGGCGCAGTCCGGTCCCTTCCAGACGGTGCACGCCGCGGGGCGATTCGACGAAACCGTTCCGGTCGTCCAGGACGTGCAGCCGCACGCCCGGGGCGATCCGGAGGACGCTGTCCTGGTCGATCACGAGACGGCCCCTCCCAGCAGGGTCAGGTGGACGACGGCGTCGTCGGTGCCGTTCACACCCACCAGCCGGTCGAAGTGGTCGTCGACGAAGCCGACGACCGGATGGGCCACCAGGCCGAGGGCTGCGGCCGCGGTCACCACGCTCTGGGCGAGGTGACCGCATTCGAGCAGCGCCATGCGGTAGCCGCGCTCCCCGTACTTCCACTGGTTGCGCCGGAAGGCCGCGACGTGCAGGACGACCGCCGCCGCCCCGGCCACCCGGTCGGGGTAGCCGGTGTACGCGGCGGCCCCCTCGACGTCGCGGCCGGAGTTCACGCACTGGAGGACGCGCCGGCCCGGGTGGAAGTAGTGGACACCGGGGTTCAGGTCCTCGACGCGGTGGGCCAGGACGAACAGGTCGCCCGAACACAGGCCGCCCGCGGTCGGGGTGGCGCGCAGCGGCAGGCGGACGCCGTCGGGTGCCTGCGCGACGCCGGTGATCCCGGCGGAGAGGTCCAGGACACGTGCGAGGTCCGCGAGCGCGAGCGGGGCCCGGCTCATGGGCGCCGCCGAACGGCGGCGGCGTACCGCCTCGTCGAGGGGCAGTAGGTCGCGGCCCGCCGCCTTGGGCAGCGGGTGCTCGGTCCTGGTGCGGCCGTAGTCGCGGTAGGGCCGTGCCAGGGCGCGCCGGGTGTCGGGGTGCAGCCGGTCGACGTCCACGGGCGGGAGGGTGCGGTGGGCGGCGCGGATCTTCGAGTTCTCGTGGAAGGTCCGGGAGATCCTGACCCGTTCGGGGTCGCAGGCGAGCGAGAGGTCGGCCGGTGCGGTGCGACGCGCGATGATGCCGGGCGGGGCCCACGGCCCAGGCGGTTCCGCGGCGCCCCCGGGCCCGCTGACAAGACGGCACTGGACAACGGCGCCACTGTCGCTGTCACTGTCGTGGACGGTCCGTACGGCGGCGTGGACCCGGCTGCCGAACTCCTTCTCCGGAACCGCCTCCACTTCGTCGAGGCCGATGTCCCCGCGGACGGCCGGGCTCGCGGCCGGTTCGGTCCAGAGGTCGGCGGCGGCCCGGGTGAGGATGCCGTCCAGTGCGCGGGCCAGGGCGGCGCGGGCCGTCGGCGCGCAGCCGAGGGCCCGGATCTCCCGGGGCGGTGCGTCCTGCCGGAGCACGGCCCCCACGAGGGGCACCCGGCTCGCGCTGTCGAAGGCGTAGCAGGTGAGTTCGGCGTCCAGCTCGGGGTGCAGCGGTGACGGCACCGCGCCCGTCCATCCCGTCAGCCGCGACGCCGTGGCCGGTGGGTCGCGGCGCTCCACCGCGTCGCAGACCGCGTCGCGCACGGCGTCCGCGATGTCCGCTCCGGCGCCGACTCCGACGCCGTACCCGTATCCATACCCGTCCGCCCGGCCGAGCCGTAACTCCGCGGCGCGGGCGGCGAGTCGCCAGCGCGCGGCGTCGGGGTCCCGGCCCGCCGCCAGGGTGAGCGTCGGGACGGGGGCGGCAGGCTGTTCCAGCCGCTCCGCCCGGTGCTCGGCGCGGACGAGCGCGAACGCGGTCCCGTCGAGACGGGCGGGCAGCGGGAGTTCCCGCACCGCGAAGCCCAGGGACTCGACCAGCCCCACCGCTCCGGCGGTCACAGCGCCACCCACTCCCGCGACGCGGGCGCGTACCGGGCGCAGTCGGGGCAGAACGGGTCGCGCCAGGTGGTCAGCGAGGTCTGTTCCCCGGTGGAGGCGTCCACGGTGGTGACCCGGCCCCACGGATGCTCCGCGGCCATCGGCAGCAGGGCACGCAGGGCGAGGTGGGCGACGAGCCCGCCCGTCCAGTACAGGCATCCCGGTTGCAGGGTGGCCCACCCGGCGGCCGGTCCCGGCCCGGGGGCCGGCTCCGTCTCCGGGTACGCGGGAAGGTGGCACCGCAGGCACCCCGACTCACCGGTCCGCACCCAGGGGCCGATACGGACGCGGTGCGCGCCGAACGCCACCGGCAGCCATGAGCCGCGGTCGGCGCACAGGCCGCGGTTCACGGCCATGAGGCGTGCCTCGTCGGAGTCGGCCACGATCCGGAGCGCCGCGTCCGCAGGCGTATCGGAGACGTTCAGCCCTTGTTCCCGGATCAGACAGGGCCACAGGGAAATGACGGGTTCCGGGCCGGACACATGAATACGTTGTGCCCGGACAGCGGAGAAAACCCGGTCCGGACCGGTGGCCCGGCGGCAGATGTACGCATAAAGTTTCCGGCCGGGCTCGTCGTCGATGACGACGTCCTTTCCGGGAAGGAGCAGGACGCCCATGTCCCGTAACCGCTGTGCGAAAGGCGCCAGTTGCCGGGCCTCCGCGCCGGAGAGCTGCCGCCGGACGGGGACACTGCGGCGCAGCCTGGGCACGACCTGCGTGATGACGTCCGCCAGCGGCTTCAGGGCGTCGGGGGCGGCAGCCAGCGTGAAGGTCCGCGGGCCGACGGCCATCTCGCACTTGTCCGGCCCGCGCATCCGTAACGCGACATCGGCGGCCGCTACCGCCACCGTGTCCAGAAGACCGGAAAGTTCGGGTGATTCAGAGGACTCGAAAGGCTCGGGAGGCTCGGAATTCTCGGCGGGCTCGAAAAGCTCGGAATCCAGCACGGATTCATCGTAGGCCCGGTAAACAGGCGGGCCAACACGGATTTCCCCGGTACCGTACTACGGAATTCCGCGGCAACCGGGCGGGGCGCCGCACGGGCCCGGCAGCGCGACTTGACCGGGTGTCCCGAGCGATCCGAACGATCCGGGTGAGGTCACGTCGCCCGGTCGGACCCGGCCGCCACGGCGGTGATCAGCTCGCGCAACGCGTCGGGGCTCGGCGCGACGATCTCACCGATCCTGACGCCGTTGCGGAAGGCCATGAATACGGGCACGGGGCCGACACCCGCCTTCTGGGCGACCTCGAACGCCTCGTCGAGGTCCACCGAGTGGAAACCGACGGTGCCGGTGAATTCGGGGAGCTCGGAGAACTTTTCGAATACCGGGCCGATCACCCGGCAAAGGCCGGCCCAGGTCGCGCAGAACTTGACCACCACACCCTTGTCCTGCGCGATGGCGTTCTCGAACGCGTCCAGGCCCGTCAACGGCGTGACCGCCATACTCTTCGACTCCTCGGAACCTTGGGGTCAGCAGAAGCGTTCCACAAACCCCGCGGCCCCGCATGCCGACGGCCCGGACGGACCACCGGATGGCTCACCACTGGACGGATGGCTCACCGCCGGACGGCTCACGCGCCCCGGTCCGCCCAGCGGCGGCGGGCGAAGCGGACGAGGGAGCGCAGGGGACGGACGAGCGCGAGCGTCAGTCCCGCAAGGGGGAGGACGAGCAGAAGGATCTGGAGGGCCGCCGAGGGGAAGGCGAGGACCTGATTGCCGGACGCGGCGGCGTTCCCGATCAGTGCGTTCGCCCGCTCCCAGTCGGTGCTCAGCAGTCGCGGGAGGTTGAGCAGGAGCACGCCCAACTGCAGGCAGAGCACGGGGACCAGGAACATCACCCACACCGCGACGATCACCTGGGGACGGCGCTTGAGGGCCCGCAGCCGCTCGTCCGGCGGCCGCCGCAGCAGGACCCGTCCGAGGATGGGGCCGATGTACTTGAAGAGGTCGGGGACACCGATCAGGTCGGCGACGATGTAGTAGCCGTCGAACCGCAGTGTGGGCAGGAGCTGTTGGACGATTTCGAGGTTGACGGAAAGGATCGCCACCAGGAGCCACGGCGTGCCGATCGGCACGTACAGCGCGAGCAGGCCGAGAAGGAAAAGGGCGTTGAAATAGACACCGCCGAGGTCGGCCCTGATACGGCCCGCGCGGCCCAGCCGGTAGGAGTTGGTGATGTCGGTGTAGAAGGCGGGCCAGACGAGGTAGATGCCGCACCCCATGGCACCCGGCCGCACCCCTCCGTACCGGCATGCCGCCCCGTGGCCCATTTCGTGGAAGACACAGGAGGCGACGGCCAGGGAGAGCACGAGAAGGACGTCGCCGGGCGAGGAGAGCACGGCCCGCAGCGCCGCGCCCGTCTCCTGCGTCGTCCAGAGCCACGCCTCCCCCGCCACGAACGCGGTGAGGGTGAGCAGCACCAGCGGCGGCCGGAACAGCCACGCGAAGAGGCCGGAGAGCACCCAGGTGACGCGCTCGGGCAGCACCGCCAGCCGGAAGCGGAAGGCGAGGAAAGGGTCGTGCTTGGGCGTGGGGGGCGGGGGCGAACCGTCGCTGTGGGTGGTGACGCCGAGCGGGGCGAGCTTCTGGTCGATGAGGAACGCGACATGCTCGGCGGTGAACCGCCGCCCCGTCTCACGGCTCAGTTCGGCGGCCACATGCGCCAGGGCGGAAACGCCACCGGGCTCCTCCGCGCAGCGGCCGGGCTTCTCCTGGCCGGAGCCGGGCTCCTCCTCGCCGGGACCGGGCTCCTGTACTCCGGTGTCGGGCTCCCGCACGCCGGCGTCGGGGCCTCCCGCACCGCCCCGGCGCCGCCCGTCCAGCGCCCGGACGACCTGGTAGAGGAGGGCGGGGAGCCGCACCAGCTGTCCGTCGGGGCGGCAGACCAGGTGGGGCGGTTCACGGT
>NZ_JAINFC010000240.1 GCF_020740835.1 Streptomyces sp. UNOC14_S4 | reverse complement strand
ACCATCCCCCGTATGCCTCCCACCGGCGCGAAAGCCGCACAGGGTGCGCTCTCCGGCTAATCACCGCGCTTGCTAGCCGCTCACGCCAAATGCGAGAAAAGGGCGGCGATGCAGACACGACGAGGGGAGTCGTCCGTGGGCGGGACCACAGCCGGAAGCACCTTGGTGCAGAGCGACCGGAGAGGGGCGTCACCCTCCCCGGCACCGGGGCACGGGGGCGCGGTGCCGACGCGCGGTGACGGCCGGCCACTCGCGCTCCCCGCGTCCGGCACCGCCGCCGAGCTGCCCGGATCCCCCCTCGGGGCCGCCCGCGTCCGCCTCGTCTTCTTCGGCCTGATGCTCGCGCTGCTGCTCGCGGCGCTCGACCAGACCATCGTCGCCACCGCCCTCCCGAAGATCGTCGGAGAGCTGCACGGCCTCGACCGGATGTCGTGGGCGGTCACCGCCTATCTGCTGAGCTCCACCGCCGTCCTGCCGGTCTACGGGAAGCTCGGCGACCTCTGCGGCCGCAAGGGCGTCTTCCTCTTCTCGATCGTCGTCTTCGTCGTGGGCTCCGCGCTCGCGGGCCACTCCGGCACCATGGACGAGCTCATCGCCTACCGCGCCGTCCAGGGCGTCGGCGGCGGCGGGCTGATGATCGGCGTCCAGGCGATCATCGCGGACATCGTCCCGCCCCGGGAGCGCGGCCGCTTCATGGGCGTCATCGGCGCCGCCTTCGGACTCGCCTCCGTCGCGGGCCCGCTGCTCGGCGGCTTCTTCACCGACCACGCCTCCTGGCGGTGGTGCTTCTACCTCAACATCCCGGTCGGGCTCGTCACCTTCCTCGTCGTCGCGCCGGTCCTCAAGCTCCCCGCGCCCGCCCGCAAGGCCCGCTTCGACGCCCTCGGCGCGCTGCTGCTCGTGGCCTTCTCCACCTGCCTGGTGCTGCTCACCACCTGGGGCGGCACCGAGTACGAGTGGCGGTCCCGCGTCATCCTGGGGCTCGCCTGCGGCGCGCTCGGCACGGCCCTGCTCTTCGTCGTGGTCGAGCACATCGCGGCCGAACCGATCATTCCGCCGCATCTGTTCCGGGACCGGATCTTCAACGTCACCGGTGCCGTCGGCGCGATCATGGGCGTCGGGCTGTTCGGCGCCGCCAGCTATCTGCCGACCTTCCTGCAGATGGTCGACGGGGCCGACGCCACCGAGTCGGGGCTGCTGATGCTGCCCATGATGGGCGGTGTCGTCCTCGCCTCCCTCGTCGCCGGACAGCTCATCAGCCGCACGGGCCGCTACAAACCCTTTCCGCTCATCGGCGGTGTCCTCTCCGCGACGGGCATGTACCTCCTCGCCCACCTCGACACGGACACTCCGCGGACGGTCTACAGCCTCTGGATGGCGATCCTCGGCATCGGCATCGGGCTCACTCTGCCGGTGCTCGTCCTCGCCGTGCAGAACTCCGTCGACCCCGCCGACCTGGGCACGGCGACGAGCGCCAACAACTACTTCCGGCAGATCGGCGGTTCGGTCGGCGCCGCCGTCTTCGGCGCGCTCTTCGCCCGGCGCCTCGCGGAGCGGCTGCGGGCCGAACTGCCGCCGCGCGCGGGGCTGCCCCCGGCCGACTCGATCACCCCGCAGCTGGTGCACGCCCTGCCCCCCACGGTCCGCGACGCCTACGTACGGGCCTACGCGGACGCGATGCCACGGATCTTCCTCTACCTCGTGCCGGTGCTCGTCCTCGGTTTTCTGCTCGCCTTCCTGCTGAAAGAGAAACCCCTGGTGTCCCACAACGGTTCCGAAGCCCCCGTCATCCCGTCCGCGCGCCCCGAACCCCAGGACGGCCCGGCGCCCTTCGTCCCCGGCATCCCCGTGACGGGCACCGTCCAGCACCCCGACGGCACCACCGTGCCGCGCGCCGCACTCACCCTCATCGACGTCCGCGGGCAGCAGATCGGGCGCGGCGCGAGCGGGGAGGACGGGCGCTACGCGCTCAGCACGCCGGGCACCGGCTCGTACGTGCTCATCGCCGCCGCGGGCGGCCATCAGCCGCAGGCCGTCACCGTCACCGTGGGCGAGCGGCCCGTCGAGCTCGACGTGGTGCTCGGCGGCGCCGGACGCCTCGCGGGCACCGTCCTCACCCCCGACGGCAACCATGTGCGGGACGCGCTCGTCACCCTGACCAATGTGCACGGCGAGGTCGTCTCCACCACCCGCACCGGCCGCGAGGGGTGCTACGTCATCTCGGAACTGGTCGCCGGGGAGTACACGCTCGCCGCCAGCGCCCCCGCCTTCCGGCCCGCGGCGCTGCCGGTGACCGTCCAGTCCTGCCGCGAGACCCGGCAGGACATCGAGCTCGCGGGCGGCGCGGTGCTGCGCGGCATCGTCCGGGCGACCGGCGGACGGCCCGTCGAGGACGCCCGCGTCACCCTGCTGGACGCGGCGGGCAATGTGGTCGACTCGGCGGCCACGGGAGCGGACGGGGCGTTCCGCTTCGTGGACCTGTCCGCGGGGGAGTACACCGTCATCGCGGCGGGCTACCCGCCGGTGGCCACCGTCCTGCAGGTCGCCGGCGGAGGTCGCACGGAGCGCGACCTCCAACTGGGCCACGCGGACTGACCCCCGGGGAGACGGGGAGGCGGGAAGCGGAGGCGGGAAGCGCGGGCCCTACGCGGGGTTCGCGCTGTCCCCGTCGAGCAGGAGCTGCGGCACCTGCGAGAAGGCCCACCCGTCACCCTTCCGGACGAACACCCATACCAGGTCGAACCGCGCGTCGGGCCAGGCGTGCGGGGGCGTGGGGTGTACCGTCCCGAGTCCCTTCACGATCGTGTGGATCGCGTGGTGCTCCCAGGACACCAGCGTGCGGCCCCGGCGCCCGCGGAGCTCCTTGGCCAGCGCCTCCTCGTCCCCGGTGCGGTACTTCAGATTCGCCCGCACCCCCAGCTTCGCGGCCACCGGCGCCACCGTCTCGCTCGGGCGCAGCCCCTTCTCGCCCGGGTGGGGACCGGCGGCGTAGACGGCGTCCGGCCGCTGGAGGCCCTTGCGCAGCGGGGTGCCGCCGTCGGGCGCGAACAGCCCCACCAGCGCGCCCGCCCGCTGCCAGCCGCGCACGAGCAGGGCGTGGGCGTTCTGCTCGCCCTCCTCGGTGACGCCGAAGGGCGCCTTCTTCCCGCTCTCGTCGGGCTTCTCGCCATGCCGGATGATCATGATGGTGTCGGCTCCGGATGATGCCTCGGCACCGGGCGTCCCGGAGACCGACGCCGAGGCCTTGCTCCCGCTCTTGCCGCAGGCGGTCGCGAGGGCTCCGGCGGCGGTCACCGCGCCGCCCAGGGTGATCATCCGCAGCAGGGCGCGGCGTGGTGTCGCCGGGGCCTGGTCCATCGATGTGCTCCTCACGGTGGGGGCGCGCCCGTCGTGCGCGCGCCGTCATGGTCATCTGTACCCCGGATTCCCCCGGAGGGGTGATGGCCTGGAGTGGCGGTTTTCCTGAAACTGGACCAGATTTGGTGCATTCCATGGGCTTGGGGCCGTACGGGAGGGGACCTGGTGGACCTGGTGTTCCGCAACGTGTTCGGCAACGTGTTCCGTAACGGGCTGGGGGTCCGCGGGCAGGGGACCGGGCTGCGTCGCCATTGCCGCACCGTCGTCACGGCGGTCGCGGCACTGCTGCTCGTGGGGGCTGCCGCCGTCCCCGCGCCTGCCCGCGCGGACGGCGACGGCGGCGAGGAGTGTGCCGCGCGGACGTCGCTGGGCGCGGTCCGCGGTGCTGCCGGGGACGCCGTGTGCGCATATCTCGGCGTGCCCTACGCGGCTCCGCCCACCGGGGCCCTGCGCTTCAGGCCACCGGCACCGCCCGAGCCCTGGCAGGGCACCCTCCCGGCGGACCGGCCGAAGCCGCCCTGTCCGCAGGACCTGGCCGACGGGGACGGCACCGGCGTGGAGGACTGCCTGCACGTCAATGTGTGGTCCCCACGCGCGCCCGGTGAGCACAAGCCCGTCATGGTCTTCCTGCACGGCGGGGAGGACGTCTACGAGTCGGCGAGCGACGCCCTCGACAACGGCGCGGCCCTGGCCGCGCGCGGCGACGCGGTCGTGGTCTCCGCCGACTACCGCCTGGGCATCCTCGGCTGGACCGAGCTGGGCGCCCTGGACAGCGCGTACGCGGGCTCGGGCAACAACGGCCTCCGCGACGAGATCGCCGCGCTCACCTGGGTGCGCGAGCACATCCGCGGCTTCGGCGGCGACCCGGGGAACGTCACCGTCTTCGGCCAGTCGGCGGGCGCCGTGGCCATCGACGCGCTCCTCGCGGGGGACCACCCCGAGCGGCTGTTCCGCCGCGCCGTCGTCGAGAGCGGCCCGGCGAGCGCGGTGCACACCGCGCACTCGGCGCAGGCCCACGCGGAACGGGTCTTCCAGACCGGCGGCATCCATCGCGTCGCGGACCTCGACGCCCTGACCACCCGGCAGATCCTGGAGCTCCAGAAGAAGGCACGGACGGGCCTGCCGGGCCTGACCGGAGCCGTGTTCTTCACCCCGTACGTCGACGGGGCGCTCGTCCCCGGACCCGTGCTCGACCGGATCGCCGCGGGCAGCGCCCGGAACGTCGACGTCCTCGCCGGCACCAACACCAACGAGACCGACTTCTGGGCGCTGTTCGACCCGGACCTGCTGAAGCTCCCGCTCAGCGCCTACCCGGGCTTCCCGCCCGAGCTCGCCGACCGCAAGCAGCGGATGTACGACGTCTACGCCGCGGACCGCCCCGGGCTGAGCGAGGGCCGCGTGGTCAACGCCATGCTCACCGACCAGGTCGAGCGGCTGCCCACGCTCCGGCTCGCCCAGGCGCAGGCCCGCTGGCGCCCCTCGTACGTCTACCAGTTCGACTGGCACGTCCCGTACGCGAGCGGCGTGCCGGACGCGCAGAACCTGGGAGCCATGCACCAGTTGGAGATGCCGTTCGTCTTCGGCAACCTCGACCTGCACTGGGTGCCGCGCGGCACCGCGACCGTCGAGGCCCAGCGGCCCGCCCTCACCCGCCTGGCCCACGCCATGATGGACTCCTGGACCGCGTTCGCCCGCCACGGCACGCCCGGCTGGCGCCCGTACCGCGCCCCGGACCGCGCGACGCGGATCTGGAATCTCGACTCCCGCGTCGAGCGCGCCCCCCTCGACAACGAACGCGCCCTGTGGGACGACTACTCCTTCCCCGCAGGGAACTCCTGACCGTGTCCCGATCCGTCTTCCCGCACGTCGGACCGGTCAGCCGCCGGACCGTCAGTCGACGACCCGGTCAGCCGGCGAACCGGACGCTGCGGGCCGCGACGTTCCCGATCGCGGCGCGCGGCGCGAGCCCGCCCAGCGGCTGTGAGCAGTGGGTGTCCGCGTAGAAGGTGGCGCGGCTGTTCGTCCCGTTGACCATCCGGCGGATCGTCGCGTGCCGCCCGGTGAGGAGTTCCACGCACGTGCCCGCCTGCGGGTTCTCGGTGCGCTGCCGCACGGTCTCGCGGAGGCAGACGATGCCCGCGGTGCCCGTGCCCTCCCTGCACCGCTCGTACTCCACGGTCAGCGTGCCGGTCGCGGCACGGGCGTCCGGGCAGAGCGCGGCGAGCAGCAGCAGGACGGGCGCGACGGCGCCCACGGCGGTGCGGATACGCATCGGTGATTCCCTCGTGAGGCAGCGGATTTCAGTGGACTTCAGCGGACTTCAGCGGACTTCAGTGAAGTTCGGTGGACTTCGACGCGTACCAGCTATCCATGAGGCTGCCGGGCCCCAGGGGATTCACTCGTCGGTGGGCGCTGCCCGGGCCGAGGGTACGGGACACCGGGACGAGCGGAAAGCGGGGCGGCGTCCCTGTGGAAAAGTTGTCCACACCCCCGTGCGCGTGGCCCGAGCCTGCGATATCACTGACGCATGGTGAAGATCCTGATCTCCGCGGACATGGAAGGTGCCACCGGTGTCACCTGGCCGGCGGACGTGCTGCCCGGCACCCCGCAGTGGGAGCGGTGCCGCCACCTGTTCACCTCCGACGTGAGCGCGGCCGTCGCAGGGTTCCTCGACGGCGGCGCCGACGAGGTCCTGATCAACGAGGCGCACTGGAGCATGCGCAACCTCCTGCTGGAGAAGCTGGACGAGCGGGCCCAGATGCTCACCGGCAAGCACAAGACCCTGAGCATGGTCGAGGGCGTCCAGCACGGCGATGTCGACGGCATCGCCTTCGTCGGCTACCACGCGGCCGCGGGCGCCGAGGGCGTCCTCGCGCACACCTACCTCGCCAACCAGCTCACCGGCGTATGGGTGGACGGCAGGCGCGCCAGCGAGGGGTTGCTCAACTCTCTGGTCGTCGCGGAATACGGTGTGCCAGTGGTGCTGGTGACCGGCGACGACCGGACCTGCGAGGACGCCAAGGGCTATGCCCCCGGGGCCCGTTCGGTCGCCGTCAAGGACTACGTCTCGCGGTACGCGGCCGTGTGCCGCACTCCCGCGCGCACGGCACGGCAGATCCGGGACGCCGCCAGGGAGGCCGTCCCGCTCGCCGTGCGGCACGAGCCGCGCCGCGGCGGGCCGTTCACCATGGAGCTGGAATTCGACGCCGAGCACCTCGCCGGGGCCGCGACCTGCGTCCCGGGCGTCGAGCAGAGCGGCGAGCGGCGGGTCGCCTACACCACGCCGACCATGTACGAGGGCATTCGCTGCTTCAAAGCGGTCACGACCGTCGTGTCGGCCGCCGTGGAGGAAGAGTATGGCTGACACCGGAGCGGAGCGGATCGACGGACGGGCGCTGGACGAGGCGGTGCGCTTCACCTCGGAGCTGATCCGTATCGACACCACCAACCGCGGCGGCGGGGACTGCCGGGAGCGCCCGGCCGCCGAGTACGTCGCCGAGCGGCTGGCGGAGGCGGGCGCCGAGCCCGTCCTGCTGGAGAAGGAGCCGGGGCGCACGAACGTCGTCGCCCGCATCGCGGGCGCGGATCCGCACGCCGACGCCCTCCTCGTCCACGGGCACCTCGACGTGGTGCCCGCCGAGCCCGCCGACTGGTCCGTCCACCCTTTCTCCGGTGAGGTGCGCGACGGCGTCGTGTGGGGCCGGGGCGCGATCGACATGAAGAACACGGACGCGATGCTGCTGGCCGTCGTCCGGGCCTGGGCCCGCGCCGGGGTCCGGCCGCCCCGCGACATCGTGCTGGCCTACACCGCGGACGAGGAGGACACCGGCATCGCCGGCTCCGGTTTCCTCGCCGCCGAGCACTCCGGCCTGTTCGAGGGCTGCACGCAGGGCATCGGAGAGTCCGGCGGCTACACCTTCCACGCAGGGCCGGACCTGCGGATCTACCCCGTGGCGGCGGGGGAGCGCGGCACGGCCTGGCTCCGCCTGACCGCCCGCGGCACCGCGGGCCACGGCTCCAAGGTCAACAAGGCGAACGCGGTCCAGGCGCTCTCCGCCGCCGTCGCCCGCCTCGGGGCGTACGAATGGCCGGTGCGGCTCACCCCGGTCGTCCGCGCCTCGCTGACCGGGATCGCCGCGCTGCACGGCATCGACGTCGACCCGGACGACCCCGACCTCGACGCGGACCGCCTTCTGCGCAAGCTCGGGCCCGCCGCCGCCCTGCTCGCGCCGATCCTGCGCAACAGCAGCAACCCGACGATGCTGGAGGCGGGCTACAAGGTCAACGTCATCCCGGGCCTGGCCGTGGGCCACGTGGACGGCAGGACCGTGCCCGGCGGCGAGGAGGAGTTCGCCGAGACCGTCGACCGGCTCACCGGGCCCGACGTGGACTGGGAGTACTACCACCGCTACGACGCGCTCCAGGCCCCTGTCGCCTCCCCGCTGTTCGCGAAGATGCGCGCCGCCCTCGAACACTTCGACCCGGAAGGGCACGTGGTGCCGTACTGCATGTCCGGCGGCACGGACGCCAAGCAGTTCGCCCGGCTGGGCATCGTCGGCTACGGCTTCTCGCCGGTCCGGCTGCCGCCCGGCATCGAGTACGGAGCGCTCTTCCACGGCGTCGACGAACGGGTTCCTGTCGACGGCCTGCACTTCGGGGTCCGGGTGCTCGACCACTTCCTGATGGACGCCTGACCGGCCCTTACCGGCCCTTCCCCACCGACGACCGATTCCTGGCCCTTCCCGGCCTTCCCCGACCTTTCCCGAGGAGATGTGACAAGCATGGTGTCCACGGCGCCCTACGGAGCCTGGCAGTCGCCCGTCGAGGCCCGGCACGCCGCGCACGGCGGCGGCCGCCCCGAGTACGTGGGGACGGTCGGTGACGAGGTGTGGTGGGTGGCGCCCCGCCCGGCGGAGGCGGGCCGCCAGACCCTCGTGCGGCGGCGGCCCGACGGCACCGAGGCATCGGTGCTCGACGCGCCGTGGAACGTACGCAGCAGGGTCATCGAGTACGGCGGTCTCCCCTGGGCGGCCGTCCCCCGGCCCGCGGGCGGCCCGTTGGTGGTCTTCGCCCACTTCGCCGACCAGCGGCTGTACGTCTGCGAGCCCGACGCGCCGGGCGGCGCCGGGCCCCGGCCGCTGACCCCGCTCTCCCCGGTCGGCGGCGGGCTGCGCTGGGCCGACCCGGTGCCGCGCCCGGAGCTCGGCGAAGTGTGGTGCGTGCTGGAGGAGTTCACCGGCGAAGGCCCCACCGACGTGCGCAGGGTGCTCGCCGCGGTGCCGCTGGACGGCTCGGCGGCCCAGGACCGCGGCGCGGTCCGCGAACTCACCGACGACGCGCACCGCTTCGTCACCGGGCCGCGGCTCTCCCCGGACGGCGGCCGGGCGGCCTGGCTCGCCTGGGACCACCCGCGGATGCCGTGGGACGGCAGTGAGCTGAAGCTCGCCCGCGTCACCGCCGACGGGCGGCTGACGGACGTCCGTACGGTGCTGGGCGGGCCGGAGGAGTCCGTCGCCCAGGTGGAGTGGGCGGCGGACGGCACGCTGCTCGCGGCGACCGACCGGGGCGGCTGGTGGAACCTGCACCGCGTCGACCCGGATACCGGGGAGAGCGTCAACCTCTGCCCGCGCGAGGAGGAGTTCGCGGGCCCGCTGTGGAAGCTGGGCCTGCGCTGGTTCGCCCCCCTGCCCAGCGGCCTGATCGCCGTGCTGCACGGCCGGGGCCCCATGGTCCTCGGCATACTCGACCCGGCCACCGGTGAGATCGCCGACGCGGCCGGGCCCTGGACGGAGTGGGCCCCGGCCCTGGCGGTGAACGGCACCCGGGCCGTCGGCGTCGCCGCGAGCGCCCGCACCGCGTACGAGGTGGTCGAGCTCGACACCTGTACGGGCCGGGCGCGTACGGTCGGCGCCCGGCACACCGACGCCGTGGACCCCGCGTACTACCCCGAGCCGCGGGTCCGCACGTTCACCGGGCCGGACGGCCGGGAGATCCACGCCCATGTGTACGCACCCCGCAATCCCGGGCACACGGCGCCCGACGGCGAGCTGCCGCCGTTCGTGGTGTGGGCGCACGGCGGCCCCACCGGCCGCTCCCCGCTCGTGCTCGACCTGGAGATCGCCTACTTCACCTCGCGCGGCATCGGCGTAGCCGAGGTCAACTACGGCGGGTCGACCGGCTACGGGCGGGCGTACCGCGACCGGCTGCGCGAGGAGTGGGGCAGGGTCGACGTCGAGGACTGCGCGGCCGTCGCCGAGGCGCTCGCCGCCGAGGGCGCCGCGGACCGGGCCCGGCTGGCCATCCGCGGCGGCAGCGCGGGCGGCTGGACGGCGGCGGCCTCGCTCGTCTCCACCGGGCTCTACGCCTGCGCCACCATCGTCTACCCCGTACTGGACCTGCTGAGCTGGGCGCAGGGCGGCACCCACGACTTCGAGTCCCGCTATCTGGAGTCGCTGGTGGGCCCCCTGGCGCCCGATCAGTACCGCGAGCGCTCGCCGCTGCACCGGGTGGACCGGATCTCGGCGCCCTTCGTGCTGCTCCAGGGCCTGGAGGACCCCGTGTGCCCTGCCGAGGAGAGCGAGCGCTTCGTGGCGGCGATGGCGGGCCGGGGCGTGCCGCACGCGTACCTCGCCTTCGAGGGGGAGGGGCACGGCTTTCGCAGGGCGGAGACGATGATCCGGGCGCTGCACGCGGAGCTGTCCCTCTACGCCCAGACCTTCGGTGTGACGGCGCCCGGCATACCGGTGCTGGAGCTCGGGTCCTGAGGGACCGTGAGCTGGTCGGAGAGCGGGGCCGGAGAACGGGGCCGGGGAACTGGATAGCCGGGCCGGAGAGCCGGGCGCACCCCGGAGTGCCCCCTTCCACTCGTCATGTAAGGTAAGCCTTACCTTAGTCGGCAGGGAAGTGGGGTAGCGCTGTGCAGCAGTCAGAACTCTCCGGCCGCGTCGCGCTGGTGACCGGCGCCGGACAGGGCATAGGCGAGGCCGTGACCCGCGCCCTCGTCGCACAGGGCGCGCGTGTGGCGGCCCTCGACCGCGCTCCGGACGGCATCGGGCGCCTGGAGGCCGAGTTCGGCCCGGATACCGTCACCGCCCACACCGCAGACGTCACCGACAGCGCGGCAGTCGAGGCCGTCGTCGGTGAGGTCGAACGCGCCATGGGGCCGCTCGCGATCCTCGTCAACGTCGCGGGCGTGCTCCGCGCCTCCTCCGTCGTCGACATCGCCGACGAGGACTGGGAACGCACCTTCGCCGTCAACACCACCGGTGTCTTCCACACCGCGCGGGCCGTCGCCCGGCGGATGGCGGACCGCCGTACCGGATGCATCGTCACCGTCGGTTCCAACGCCGCGGGCGTGCCGCGCACCGGCATGGCCGCGTACGCCGCCTCCAAGGCCGCCGCCACCATGTTCACCAAGTGCCTCGGGCTCGAACTGGCCCGCAGCGGTGTCCGGTGCAACGTCGTCTCGCCCGGCGCCACCGACACCGCCATGCAGCGCGACCTGTGGCCCGGCGAACAGACGTCCCTCCGCGCGGTCGAGGGCGACCCCGCCGCCTACCGCGTCGGCATCCCTCTCGGCCGCATCGCCCGGCCCGCCGACATCGCCGAGGCCGTCACCTTCCTCGTCTCCGACCGGGCCCGGCACATCACCATGCACGACCTCTACGTCGACGGGGGCGCCACCCTGCGCGCCTGACCGGAACTCCGCCCACCCCCGTCCCCTGTAGAACCGGAATCCGAAAGGCCCCCATGG
>NZ_JAINFC010000024.1 GCF_020740835.1 Streptomyces sp. UNOC14_S4 | reverse complement strand
CCTCGACGCCGCGCTGCACGAGGTGCTGAACGCGGGCTCCTCGCTCGTCGGCGCCCGCCGCGGCCTCGTGACCCTCCAGCCCGCCGACGGGCCAGGCCACGACCGCCCCACCACCGTGGGCCTCGGCCTGGGCCGCGCCGACTTCGGCCACATCGAGACGATCCCGCGCCCGTCCCCCGCCCCGCGGCGGCGGACGTCCCACGCTCCCGCCGGAACGCCGGACCCCGACGCACTCGACGCACTCGACGCGCCCGGCCCGTCCGCCCCGCCCAACTCATCCAGCCCGTCCAGCCCATCCAGCTCGTACGACTCGTCCAGCCCGTACGGCCGCCTCTTCGACGACCTGCCGCCCGCCGGGGACCGCACCGGCATCGCGCACCCGGACATCGCCGCCGACGAGTCGCTCTCCTCCCGCCACCGCGAGGTGGCCGCACGCCTCGGCTACGGCGCCAGCTACGCCGTGCCCCTGGAGTCCGAGGCGGCCGGGCGCATCGGCGCGGCGGTGTGGCTGTACGACGAGCCCGCGGAGCCCAGCGACCGGCAGCAGCACCTCATCGCCCTGTACCGCGACTACGCCACGGAGCACCTGGCCCGTCACCTCGAACTCGCCGAGGCGCGCGAGGCCGTGATCACCCTCCGCGAGGAGCTGCTGCCCCGCAGGCTGCCCCGCGTCCCGGGCGTCCGGCTGGCCGTGCGCCACCGCTCAGGGCCGGGCGGGGGCGGCGACTGGTACGACGCGCTGCCGCTCCCCGAGGGCGCGCTCGGCCTCGCCGTGGGCGGGGTGTCGGGCACCGGGCCCGGCGCCGTCGCCGCGATGGGCCGACTGCGGGCCTCGCTGCGGGCGTACGCCGTGATGGAGGGCGAGGACCCGGTGGCCGTCCTCTCCGACCTCGAACTCCTGCTGCGGCTGACCGAGCCCGCGCGCACCGCCACCGCCCTCTTCGCCTACTGCGAGCCGTCCGCGGGCGCGGGCGGCCGGTGCGGCAAGGTCGTACTGGCGGGCGCGGGGCACTGCCCGCCGCTGATCATCGGCGAGCGCCGCGCCGAGTACGTGGAGACCTCCCTGTCCGCGCCGCTCGGCATGCTCGCCTGCTGGGAGGCCCCCAGCGTCGAGCTGGAGCCCGGCCCCGGGGAGACCCTGCTCTTCTACAGCGACGGGCTGCTGCACCGCACCGGCGACCGGATGGACCGGGCGTTCGCCCGGCTGCACAAGGCCGCGGCGAGCGTCCCGCGGGCCGCGCTGCGCGACCCCGAGGCGATCGTCGACCACGTCCTGCGGGCCGTGCTGCCCGCCGATGACGAAGGTGACGGTCGCGGTGAGGGCGGCGAGGACATCGTCCTGCTGGCCGCGCACTTCGAATGATCTTGCCCGCGCGGTAGCCGCCACGGCGGACACCGGACACCCGGCCGTCCGCGTTCCGCCCGCGTCCCGTCTACGGGCCCGGTGGGAGCCGATCACGTTTCCGTGCGACCTTCTGCGCGAGCTTCCGTTGAAACCTTCCGATGGCAGGCTTCCCGACCGCTTTTCCTTGCATTTCCTCGCACATACGATGGAAACGGCCCAGTCCGAGGAGGAAAGCAGTGACCGAGCAGCAGCCCGCGCCCGAGAACCCCGAAGGTGACGAGCCCATCAAGCAGCGGAAGAACGGCCTGTACCCGGGCGTCTCCGACGAGCTCGCCGAGAACATGAAGTCCGGCTGGGCCGACACCGAGCTGCGCGATCTCCAGCCGATCGCCCAGGCCCAGGAAACCGCCCGCCGCCGCGCCGAGCTCTCCGCGCGCTTCCCCGGCGAGCGCCTGGTGATCCCCGCGGGCAACCTGAAGACCCGCTCCAACGACACCGAGTACAGCTTCCGGGCGTCCACGGAGTACGTGTACCTCACGGGCGACCAGACCCAGGACAGCGTGCTCGTCCTGGAGCCCACCGGCGCCGAGGGCCACAAGGCCACGCTCTACCTGCTGCCGCGCTCGAACCGCGAGAACGGCGAGTTCTGGCTCGACGGCATGGGCGAGCTGTGGGTCGGCCGCCGCCACAGCCTCACCGAGGCCGCCACGCTCTACGGCGCGCCCTGCGAGGACGTCCGCGAGCTCGCGGACGCGCTGCGCGCCGCCACCGGCCCCGTCCGCTGCGTCCGCGGCCACGACGCCGGGATCGAGACCGCCCTCACCGACAAGGTCACCGCCGAGCGGGACGAGGAACTGCGTGTCTTCATCAGCGGGCAGCGCCTGGTGAAGGACGCGTTCGAGATCGGCGAGCTGCAGAAGGCCGTCGACTCCACCGCCCGCGGCTTCGAGGACGTCGTGAAGGTCCTCGACAAGGCGGAGGCCACCTCGGAGCGCTACATCGAGGGGACGTTCTTCCTCCGTGCGCGCGTCGAGGGCAACGACGTGGGCTACGGCTCGATCTGCGCCGCCGGTCCGCACGCCACCACGCTGCACTGGGTGCGCAACGACGGCCAGGTCCGCTCCGGCGACCTGCTGCTGCTGGACGCCGGTGTGGAGACCACCACGCTCTACACCGCGGACATCACCCGCACGCTGCCGATCAACGGCACGTACAGCGAGCTCCAGCGCAAGATCTACGACGCCGTGTACGACGCCCAGGAGGCCGGTATCGCGGCGGTCAAGCCGGGTGCGAAGTTCCGCGACTTCCACGACGCCGCCCAGCGCGTGCTCGCCGAGCGGCTCGTCGAGTGGGGCCTGCTGGAGGGCCCGGTCGAGCGCGCCCTGGAGCTCGGCCTCCAGCGCCGCTGGACCCTGCACGGCACGGGCCACATGCTCGGCCTCGACGTGCACGACTGCGCGGTGGCCCGCACCGAGACGTACGTGGACGGCGTGCTGGAGCCCGGCATGGTCCTGACCGTCGAGCCCGGCCTGTACTTCCAGGCCGACGACGTGACGGTGCCGGAGGAGTACCGCGGCATCGGTGTCCGCATCGAGGACGACATCCTGGTCACCGAGGACGGCAACCGGAACCTGTCCGCGGCCCTCCCGCGTACGTCCACGGACGTCGAGGCATGGATGGCGAACCTGAAGAGGTAAGCAGCACGGCTGCCCCGCGCCCCTTCAGGGGCGCGGGGCTGTTTCGATATGCGGCTCCGCCGCGTGGGCGCGACCAGCCCCAACGGACCGGCAGCCGCCATCCGGCAGCAAGCGGCAGACGCGTAGGCACCCCGAAAGAAACGCTCCCGCACCCCACCCGGTCGGCCAAGCGGCTAGCGCGTCGTGTACCCGCCGTTGATGAAGAGCGTCTGCCCGTTCAGCCACCACCCGTCCGTGAGCAGGAACTTCACGTACGGCACGATGTCCTCGATCTTCGTCAGCTCCCCGTTCATCGACGACGACTTGTGGTACGCCACGGAGTCGTCCGTCTCGGCCGGGTAGAAGAAGCTGGTGTCCATCGGCCCGGGGGCGATGTTGTTGACGGAGATGTTCCGCCCGAAGAGTTCCTTGGAAAGTGCCCGCGTGAAGTGCTCGACGGGCGCCTTGCTCCCCGCGTACACCGAGTAGAGCCCGGTGTAGGCCGCGAGCAGCGAGGTCACGATGGTGATGATCTTCCCGCCGTCCTCCAGCCGCTTGGCGGCCTCGCGCATCATGAAGAACGCGGCCTTGGAGTTGACTCCAAACATCCGGTCGTACTCCGCTTCCGTCACCTCCGTCATCGGCTTCTTGATCACCATGCCGGCGGTGTTCACCATGCAGTCGACCTTGCCGAACGCGGCAACCGCGACATCAAAGAGCCCCTCGACCTCGTCCACCTTGCTCAGGTCGGCCTCGTGCACCACCGCCTCGCCGCCCAGGGCCTTCACCTCTCCGGCGGTCTTCTCCGCCCCTTCCTTCGAGGACGGGCTGTTGTAGTGCACGACGACCTTGGCGCCCTCCGAGGCGAGCTCCCGGGCGATGAGGCTGCCGAGATTCCTTGACGCACCGCCGATGACGACGACCTTGTCCTTGAGCGTGCGCGTGGGCAGAGGAGACGGGGCAGTGGGCATGGCGCTCTCCTGGGACTTACGGAATGCCGGTATTGCCACGCTATGCCCATATATCGTCAACCGCCCGCGGGCGGGACCCACACGAGCTCCGGAGAAGCGCCCCGTCAGGGGCGCGGGGAACTGCGCGACAAGCCCCCACCGGGGCCGCAGCCGCCCGCCGGGCCCCGGTGGCACCCCGGCGGGCGCAACAGGCCAACAAGCCCGCAGCCGCGCACGGCCCACAAGAGGCACCCCCAGAGGCGAAGGGGCCCGGGGCAAAGCCCCGGCCACAAAAAGATGCGGCACCCCACCCCCGGTCTAAGAAGCCCGCAGCAGCGCCGCGCCCTCTCTCCACTTGAGGATCTTGTCGAAGCTGACCACGGCCCCCTGGCGGCCCGGCCGGTTGTGGACGCGGACGTGATCGGTCAGCGACTCGATAAGGAAGAGGCCCCTGCCGTGTTCGTCATGGGCGGGGGCCGTGGGCTGAGGCTGGGGCTGCTGCCTGCTCACGGGTGATGTGCGCCGACTGCGACGGTCGTGACGACGGGGCTGTTCGGGAAAGCCCGGGCCGGAGTCGGTGACCTCGATACGGCAGGTGTCGCCGTCGATGAAGGCCGTGACCAGATAGCCGGTGGAGGAGTCGCCGCCGTGCTCCACCGCGTTCGCGCACGCCTCGCTGAGGGCGACCGACAGGTCGTAGGAGATCTCGGGGTCGACTCCGGCGGTGTCCATCGTGCCGACCAGCAGGCGCCGGGCGAGCGGAACACTCGCGGCCTCGCGCCGCAGATGGAGTGACCACCAAATGCTCATGCTCAGCCTCCTGGCGCGGCTCGATATACCGATACGTATAGCCAGCCCCGATGACCCGTAAGCCTGTGGGAAGTGTGAGACCGCTCATTCGGACGATGCGCCCACCGGGTGCATCGGTGTATGGACCTAGAACGCGCGTGCGCCCATGCGCCCCCGGTGAGCGCCCCCTGCCGTAGGGAGGACGTAAGTCCGATGGGATGATGACGCAGCCATGCCTCTTCCCGTCGCGCGTGTCGGCGCCGATCTGCGACTGCTCCGGGCCGCGGTGTTCACCGCGGTCTGTGTTCTGCTGTCCGCGGGCGGGCACGTGCTGGCCTCCTGTGCGAGCGTGCCGCTGTGGACGCTCGCCGCGGGGTTCGTCGGGGTCTTCGCCGCGGTGCTGCCGCTGGCGGGACGTGAGCGTTCGCTGCCGGGCATCACCGCCGGCCTGGCCGTCGGCCAGCTCGCGCTGCACACGCTCTTCGGGCTGGCCCAGCAGAACGCGGGGACGGTGCCGCGACAGGCGCCCTCCGACGGGCGGTTGATCACCTTCGCCGCGCGGCTGATCTGCAACCAGCCGCACCCGGCGTCGGCCGCCGAAGCCCGTCGCGTCATCACGGACGCCGGGCTCGACCCGGCCGCGCACCCGCTGCAAGCCGTGCCGCAGATGCCGGCGCCCATGCCCATGCGCGCGCCCTCGGCGCTGGACGCCCTGGTGCCCTCGCTGCCCATGCTGCTCGGCCACCTGCTCGCGGCACTGACCCTGGGCTGGCTGCTGCGGCGCGGCGACGTCGCGCTGTCGCGGGTGACCGGCCTTTCGGAGCGCTCGGCCCGCGGCGTCGCGGACGCCGCGCTCGTCCGGGCGCTGCGCGCCGCGCTCCGCCTCGTACGCGCGCTGCGCGAGCGCGCCGACGGCCGTCCGGCCGCCCCCGTACGGGAGACGTACGGGGAGGACGAGCGCCCGGTGACGGAACCGGCGCTCCAGCACTTCGTGATCAGGCGGGGACCGCCGCGCTACGAGCTCGCGGCCTGACACAGCGACACTCTCCGTCCGCTTCCGGATGCCCCGGCGGTCCTCCCGGCACCGCGCCCCGGCACACCCCTGCCCGGCGCCGTACCCGGTGTCCCCATGCCGTCACGACGTACCGTCACGGCATACCGTCTCGACGTTCCGTCCTGACACCCCGCCCTGGCGTTTCATCCCGGTAATTCCGGAACGCCCCGGCAGGAAACCGATGGGAGAGCAGCCGTGTTGTCGCCGCACGCGTGCCGTACACCCCTTTCGTCCCCTCCTGCCTGTGGAGTGTTCCCATGACCGTCAAGACCGCCAAGGCCGCTCGTACCCGCCGCCTCTCCGCCGTCGCCGGCCTCGCCGCCGGTGCCGTCCTGCTGCTCGCGGGCCCCGCCTCCGCCCACGTCAGCGTGCAGCCCGGCACCGCGGAGAAGGGCGGCTACAGCACCATCGCCCTCAAGGTGCCGAACGAGAAGGACAACGCGTCGACGGTGAAGCTGGAGCTCAACCTCGACCCGAAGCACCCGCTCGCCTCGGTGATGCCGCAGCCCGTGCCGGGCTGGGACATCAAGGTCGAGAAGTCCAAGCTCGACAAGCCGATGCAGATGCACGGCAAGGAGATCACCGAGGCCGTCACCAAGGTCACCTGGTCCGGCGGCAAGATCGAGCCCGGCCAGTTCCAGCAGTTCCCGCTGTCGGTCGGCCAGCTGCCCACCGACACCGACGAGCTGGTCTTCAAGGCGCTCCAGACGTACTCCGACGACGACGTCGTCCGCTGGATCGACCCGTCCAAGCCGAACGGCGAGGAGCCCGAGCACCCGGCGCCGACGCTGAAGCTGGTCGCGAAGGGCGCCTCCGCGGGCGCCAAGGGCGCGCAGAAGGCGGACGACAAGAGCGACAAGGGCGTGCAGGCGGAGGCCTCCGCGGAGAAGGAGGACGGCGGCTCGTCCGACACCACGGCCCGTGTCCTCGGGATCGTCGGCATCGTCGTCGGCGCCGCGGGCGTCGCCTTCGGCGTGCTCGCCGGCCGCCGCCGCTCCGCCGCCTGAGCCCCTGGGCGCGACAACCCCACCCGGTGAGCCCGCGGGCTCACCGGACCAGGTAGGACCGACGTAGCGATACGCAGCGATACGCAGCGATACGCAGTCATACGCAGCGATCGATACCTGGACACCTGCCGACCGATCAGGACCTCAACGCATCCGATCACCGGACCATTGGAGAAGAGCTCCATGCGCACCAAGACCCTGGGTGCGGCGCTGGCGATAGCCGCCGCGCTCACCCTCACCGCCTGCGGCGGTGGTTCGAGCGACGACAGCGGCAAGTCCGTCGCCGACGTCTCCGCGACGCCCAAGAAGTCCGCCGCGATCACCCTGGACTCCCCCAAGGCGAAGCCGGACCTCGTCCTCACGGACACGTCCGAGAAGAAGTACGAGCTGGTCAACCAGACCAAGGGCCACCCCGTGCTGCTCTACTTCGGCTACACCTACTGCCCGGACGTCTGCTCGACCGTCGTCTCCGACATGGCCGCGGCCGCGAAGAAGCTGCCCAAGGCGGACCAGGAGAACCTGAAGATCGTCTTCGTGACCACCGACCCCGAGCGCGACACCCCCAAGCGGATGCGCGAGTGGCTCGACGCCCAGGGCGGTCAGGACATCGTCGGTCTCACCGGCGACTTCGACACCATCCAGGCGGCCGCCAAGCCGCTCGGCATCCTGGTCGAGAAGCCGAAGAAGGAGAAGGACGGCTCCATCACCGTCAGCCACGGCGCCCAGGTCATCGGCTTCTCGCCGAAGGACGACGGCGCCCACTGGATCTACACCGCCGAAACCACCGCTGCCCAGTACACCCAGGATCTCCCGAAGATCGTCAAGGGGGAGAACCCGTGATGCGCAAGTCCACCACCGCCACCGCCATCGCCATGCCGCTCCTGCTCGCCGGGGGCCTGCTGCTGATCACGGGCTGCCAGTCGGAGAAGGACGCCCTGTCCACCGACAAGGCCGACCTGTCCGTCAGCGGCGCCTACCTCCCGCAGCCCGCGATGACCGACATGGCCGCCGCGTACCTGACCGTGAAGAACGGCGGTGACAAGGCCGACCAGCTCACCTCGGTGACCAGCCCGCTCTCCGGCGACATCACCATGCACACCACCGAGGGCTCGCAGATGAAGCACGCGAGCAAGCTGGAGGTGCCCGCGAACGGCGAGCTGAAGCTCAGCCGCGGCGGCACCCACCTGATGCTCGGCAAGCTCGCCCACAAGCCCAAGGTGGGCGAGAAGGTCGAGTTCACGCTGCACTTCGCCGAGTCCGGCGCGGTGAAGGTCCAGGTGCCGGTCGAGTCCGCCACCTTCCGCCCGCAGGACTGACCTGCGATGAGGACCCCCATCACCGGGCGGCTGCCGGCCCTGCTCGGCATGCTGCTCGCCGCGCTGCTGTGCGCGCTGGGCCCCGGCGCGGCGCCCGCGTCCGCGCACGCCGCGCTGACCGCCACCGACCCGGCCGACGGGTCGGTGGTCAAGGCCGCGCCCCAGCGGGTGACGCTCACGTTCTCCGAGGGCGTCCTGCTGAGCGCCGACTCCGTGCGGGTGCTCGACCCGCACGGGGGCCGGGTCGACGAGGGCAGGCCCGCGCACGCGGACGGCAAGTCCGCCACCGCGGCCGTGGGCCTGCGCCCCGGGCTCGGCGACGGCACGTACACCGTGGCCTGGCAGGCCGTCTCGGCGGACAGCCACCCGGTGGCGGGGGCCTTCACCTTCTCCATCGGCGCCCCGTCGAAGACGACGGCGAAGGTGGCGCCGACCAGGATCGACCCGACGGTCGACGCGCTCTACAGCACCGGCCGCTACGCGGCGTACGCGGGCTTCGTGCTGCTCGTCGGCGGCTGCGTCTTCGCCGGGGTGTGCCGCACCTCGCGGTCCGTGCAGCGGATCGCCGTCGGCGGCTGGATCGCCCTCTTCGTCTCGACGGCCGCGCTGATACTGCTGCGCGGCGCCTACACGACCGGCAAGGGCCTCGGCTCCGTCCTCGAACTCTCGCTGATCAGCGATGTGCTGACCACGAAGCCGGGGGCCGCGCTGCTGTCGCGGCTGCTCCTGCTGAGCGCGGCGGCCGTCTTCCTGGCCGTGCTCTTCGGCTCGTACACCCGCGAGGACGGCCCGTCCGCCCGCAAGGACGGCTCGTCCGCCCGTGAACAGGACGGGCGCACGGCCCGCGAGCGCCGGGACGTCGCGTTCGGGCTCGCGGTCGGCGGCGCGCTCGTCGCGGCCGGGCTGGCGGCGACGTGGGCGATGGCCGAGCACGCCTCCGCCGGGCTCCAGTCGTGGCTGGCGATGCCGGTCGACGTGCTGCACCTGCTGGGCGTCGCGGCCTGGCTGGGCGGTCTGGCCGCCCTGCTGGCCACGCTGTGGAACGGCGAGGCGATCCCCCGGGCGGCCGTGCTGCGCTTCTCCCGGATCGCGTTCGCCTCGGTGTGCGTCCTGGTGGCCACCGGGCTCTACCAGTCCTGGCGCCAGGTCGGCTCGTGGGGCGCGCTCACCGGCACGGAGTACGGGCGCCTGCTGATGATCAAGGTCGGGCTCGTCACCGTCCTCGTCGGCATCGCGGCCGTCTCGCGCCGCTGGACGGCACGGCTCACGGACGGCACGGCCCGCACGGTCCGTACGGTCCGTACGGAGGCGAAGAAGCCCCGCACGGATCCGAAGGGCAAGGGCAAGGGCAAGGGCACGAGCACGGGCACGGCGAAGGCGAAGGGCGACCTCTCCCCCGAGCGCGCCGCCCAGCTCGCCCGGCAGCAGGCCGCGCGGACCAAGGCGGCCGGGCTGCGGCAGCGCGACGCGGACGAGAACCGCAGCGGCCTGCGCCGCTCCGTCCTCGCCGAGACCGGCGTCGCCGTCGTCCTGCTCGTCGTCACGACCCTGCTCACCGGCACCCAGCCGGGCCGCTCGGAGACCGAGCAGCTGCGGGCGGGCACCGACCGACCCGGCGCTCCGGCCGCCACGGGCCCCGCCGAGGTCGCGATCCCCTTCGACACCGGCGGGACGAACGGGCGCGGCAAGGCCACCGTCCGGATCGACCCGGCGCGCTCGGGAGACAACACCCTCGCCGTCACCGTGACCGACCCCACCGGCCGGGCCGTTGACGTACCGGAGGTGGACGTGGCGCTCACCGAGACGGAGAAGAAGATCGGGCCGCTGCGCGCGGCGCTCAAGCACACCGCTCCCGGCCGCTGGGAGGCCACCGGCTTCCAGCTGCCCATGGCCGGCGAGTGGCAGCTCACCCTGACCGTACGGACCTCCGACATCGACCAGATCACGGAGCTCGGAAACGTGAAGATCAACTGATGGCTGACCAAACAGACCAGGCCGGACAGGCCGAGAAGACCGCACAGGCCGGACAGAAGAAGGCCGAGAGGACCGGGAAGAGAACCGAGCAGACGGCTGCACAGGGCCAGAAGCACGGGCTGAGCCGGCGTCGGCTCCTCGGGACCGCCGGAGCCGCGGGCGCGGCGGGTCTCGTGATCGGCGGAGGCGGCGCGTTCGCCGCCGGGGCCGCCCAGGAGAAACGGACTCCGCTCAGCGGGGTCGGCACCGCGATCGTGCCGTTTCACGGGAAACATCAGGCGGGCATCGCCGACCCCGCGCAGGCGCGCGGGCACCTGATCGCCTTCGACCTCGCGCCGGGTGCCGACCGCAAGGCCGCGGCGGCCCTGCTGCGGCGCTGGTCGGCGACGGCCGCGGAGCTGACGGCGGGCGAGGTGCCGAAGGGCGACGACACGGGCATCGCGCTGGACGCGGGCCCGTCGTCCCTGACCGTTACCTTCGGCTTCGGCCGGAGCTTCTTCGACCGGACCGGGCTGGCGGACAAGCGCCCGGCCGCCCTGGAGCCGCTGCCCGCGTTCACCGCGGACGCCCTCGACGCCAAGCGCAGCGACGGCGACCTGTGGGTGCAGATCGGCTCCGACGACCCGCTCGTCGCCTTCCACGCGCTCCGGCTGCTCCAGAAGCAGGCCGGGGACACGGCCCGGCCGCGCTGGCAGATGAACGGCTTCAACCGCACGCCGGGCGCCACCGCCAAGCCCATGACCGTCCGCAATCTGATGGGGCAGATAGACGGCACGAACAACCCCAAGCCGACGGACAAGGACTTCGAGGCCCGGGTGTTCGTGCCGGAGGCCTCCGGCGACTGGATGGCGGGCGGCTCCTACGCGGTCGTACGGCGCATCCGCATGCTGCTCGACAGCTGGGACAACCTGTCGCTGGAGCGGCAGGAGAAGGTGATCGGACGGCGCAAGTCGGACGGCGCCCCGCTGTCGGGCGGTACGGAGACGACCCCGGTCGACCTGAACAAGGTGAACGAGGACGGCTCCCTGGCGATCGCGGGGGACGCGCACATCCGGGTCGCGGCACCGGAGTCCAACCGGGGCGCGGCCATGGTGCGGCGGGCGTTCTCGTACCACGACGGCTTCCTGGACGATGGCGCGCCGGACGCGGGGCTGCTGTTCGTCGCCTGGCAGGCGGACCCGCGCAAGGGCTTCGTCCCGGTGCAGCGGAAGCTCGACCGGGGCGACGGCCTGTCGCGCTTCCTCCGCCACGAGTCGAGCGCCCTCTTCGCGGTCCCCGGCGGCTGCGCGGAAGGCGAGTACGTGGGGCAGAAGTTGCTGGAGGGGTGAGGTTCGCCGCAGGGTGCCCCCGGGCCGTACGGGGGCACCCTGCGGACCTCGGTAGTGTGGCGGGACCCGCCCCGGACCCCCACCACGAGGAGCGAACAGCGTGATGTCGGCCAGTCGCTATACCTATCTGGGCCCCGAGGGCACCTTCACCGAGGCCGCCCTGCGCACGCTGCCGGAGGCGGCCACCCGTGTGCTCGTGCCGATGGTGTCCGTGCCCGCGGCGCTGGACGCCGTGCGCAGCGGGGAGGCGGCGGCCGCCCTCGTGCCGATCGAGAACTCCGTCGAGGGCGGCGTCACCGCGACCCTCGACGAACTCGCCACCGGCGCCCCGCTGATGATCTACCGCGAGGTGCTGCTCCGCATCGCCTTCGCGCTGCTCGTGCGGCCCGGCACAAAGCTCTCCGACATCAAGACCGTGACCGGCCACCCCGTCGCCCAGCCGCAGGTGCGCAAGTGGCTCGCCGAGAACCTGCCGGACGCCCAGTGGGAGTCCTCGGCCTCCAACGCGGACGGCGCGCGGCTGGTCCAGGAGGGGCGCTACGACGCGGCGTTCGCGGGCGAGTTCGCCGCGGCCACGTACGGCCTCGAACCGCTGGTCAAGGACATCCACGACGCGAAGAACGCGCAGACCCGCTTCGTGCTCGCGGGCCGCCCGGCCCGCCCGGCGACGCGCACCGGCGCGGACCGGACGTCGGTGGTCGTGTGGATCCGCGACGACCACCCGGGCGCGCTGCTGGAGGTGCTCCAGGAGTTCGCGGCGCGCGGGGTGAACCTGCTGCGGATCGAGTCCCGCCCGACGGGCGAGGGCATGGGCCGCTACTGCTTCTCGGTGGACTGCGAGGGCCACATCACCGACCGCCGGGTCGGCGAGGCCCTGATGGGCCTCAAGCGCGTCTCCCAGAAGGTGCGCTTCCTGGGCTCGTACCCGAGGGCGGGCGCCTCGGAGGCGACGCCGTCGCGTCCGGGGACGTCGGACGCCGAGTTCCTGGCCGCCGCGGAGTGGCTGGCGCGGTGCGCGGACGGCGGCGCGGATCAGTGATCCGCCCGGCGGGCCGCCCAGCGGTCCGCTCGGTGATCCACCCAGCGGCCCACCCGGCGGCCTGCTCGATCCACAGGGTTATCCACAGCTGGATGGGATCCTGGGGATAAGTCGACAGATCGAGGCACTCGCAGGCCGCTCGGAATACGGCCAAGGTCGACAAATCGCTCTAGCCACAGGTTCGTCATCCACAGCACCGAGGTCGGCTGAGCACAGGCCCGGCCGACCCTCCGGCGAGCCGAAGAGGCCAGAACCCCGACAAAAGCAAGTCGCCGTCACCCGAATGAGTGAAGAAGTTGGGGTTTAGCAAGCATTCCACGACATAGGTCAGACCCGGCTGGAATGTTCGATTCCGGCATCCACAGATTTCACGCACACCCTGTGGACAAAGAAAGCGGAGGGGTCAGCTCCTGTGGACAACAAGTCCGCCAACTTCCGCGCTCCGCACGGCGGATCACCCTACCCCGGCACCCCTATGTCCCTTTTCATCAAAACCGTGGAATTTTCCCGGCGACGACACCTGGCCGGTTATTCACAGCCTTTTCCACTCGCCGCAAAATAGGGCAAACCATAATCAAATGGAATATCGCGTCGAGTGATCGCTCCCGCGACGGTAGCCTGGTGGGGTGATTGACCTTCGCCTGCTTCGTGAGGACCCCGACCGTGTGCGCGCCTCCCAGCGCGCCCGTGGAGAGGACGTCGGCATCGTCGACGCACTGCTCTCCGCCGACGAACGGCGCAGGTCGTCCGGCGTCCGCTTCGACGAACTCCGCTCCGAGCAGAAGTCGCTCGGCAAGCTGATCCCCAAGGCCACCGGTGACGAGAAGGCCGAGCTGCTGAAGAAGGCCGCCGAGCTCGCCGCCGCCGTCAAGGCCGCGAACGCCGAGCAGGACGAGGCCGCGGCCGAGACGCAGCGCCTGCTGCTCCAGGTCGGCAACCTCGTGCACCCCGACGTGCCGCGCGGCGGCGAGGACGACTTCGCCGTCCTGGAGACCGTCGGCACCCCGCGCGACTTCGCCGCCGAGGGCTTCACCCCCAAGGACCACCTGGAGCTGGGCCAGGCGCTCGGCGCCATCGACGTCGAGCGCGGCGCCAAGGTGTCCGGCTCGCGCTTCTACTACCTGACGGGTGTCGGCGCGCTGCTGGAGCTCGCCCTCGTCAACGCCGCCATCGCCCAGGCCACCGCGGCCGGCTTCACGCCGATGCTCACGCCCGCGCTGGTCAAGCCGCGCGCCATGGAGGGCACCGGCTTCCTCGGCCAGGCCGCGCAGGACGTCTACCACCTGGAGAAGGACGACTTCTACCTCGTGGGCACGTCCGAGGTGCCGCTCGCGGCGTACCACATGGACGAGATCCTCGAGGCCGACAAGCTGCCGCTGCGCTACGCGGGCTTCTCCCCGTGCTTCCGCCGCGAGGCCGGTACGTACGGCAAGGACACCCGCGGCATCTTCCGCGTCCACCAGTTCGACAAGGTCGAGATGTTCTCGTACGTCGCGCCGGAGGACGCCGAGGCGGAGCACAAGCGCCTGCTGGAGTGGGAGATGCAGTGGCTCAACAGCCTCGAGCTCCCCTACCAGGTGATCGACGTGGCCACGGGCGACCTGGGCGCCTCCGCCTCGCGCAAGTACGACTGCGAGGCGTGGATCCCGACGCAGGGCAAGTACCGCGAGCTGACCTCGACGTCGAACTGCGACGAGTTCCAGTCGCGCCGCCTGTCCGTCCGCGTGCGCGACGGCAAGAACGTCCGCCCGCTGGCGACGCTCAACGGCACGCTGTGCGCCGTCCCGCGCACGATCGTGGCGCTCCTGGAGAACCACCAGCAGGCCGACGGCTCCGTGCGGGTGCCCGAGGTGCTCCGTCCGTACCTGGGCGGCCGTGAGGTCCTGGAGCCCGTCGCCAAGTGACTGCCGAGCTGCCCTACCGCCTGATCGCGACCGACCTCGACGGCACGCTGCTGCGCTCCGACGACACCGTCTCGGAGCGCACGCGGGCCGCGCTGCGGCGCGTAACGGCGCTGGGCGCCTCGCACATCATCGTCACCGGGCGCGCCGTCCCGTGGACGAAGCACATCCTGGACTCGCTGGACTACAAGGGCCTCGCGGTGTGCGCGCAGGGCGCGCAGGTCTACCACGCGGGCGAGCACAGGCTGCTGACGTCGGTGACGCTGGACCGGCAGCTCGCCGGTCTGGCGCTCGCCAAGATCGAGGCGGAGGTCGGCCCGCTGTACCTCGCCGCCAGCCGTGACGGCATGGACGGCGACGTACTCGTCGGCCCCGGCTATCGCATCCAGGAGGGCCCGCTCCCGGCGATCCCGATCACGGACGCGGCGGAGCTGTGGGCCGCGCCCCTGAACAAGCTCTACCTCCAGCACCCGGGGCTGGGCGACGACGGCCTGGCGGAGGTCGCGCGGGCGGTCGCGGGCGACCTCGTGGGCGTGACGATGGCGGGTCCGGGCATCGTCGAGCTCCTGCCCCTGGGCCTGAGCAAGGCCACCGGCCTCTCCCTGGCCGCACGCCGCCTCGGCATGAAGGCGGCGGACACGATCGCCTTTGGCGACATGCCGAACGACATCCCCATGTTCGCGTGGGCGGCGCACGGCGTGGCGATGGCGAACGCGCACCCCGAGCTGAAGGCGGTCGCGGACGAGGTCACGACCTCGAACGAGGGAGACGGCATCGCGGACGTGCTGGACCGGCTGTACGCGCCCCGATAGGGGCGCGGGGAACTGCGCGCCCAGCCCACGACAACCCGCAGCCGCGCACCGACCTCACGAGGCACCCCGGCGGGCGCCCCGCCCCACCGTCGGACGCCACCCCGGTGGACGCCCCACCGGCAGACGCCAAGTCGGCCGCCCCCACGTAAGCGGCCAACAGGCGAACCCGATCGCCAACGCAATCGCGTGCCCGACGTCCGTGAATGTGCCGCCGGCGGCAAGCGGCACGCCGAAAAAGAGCACCAGCCCCACCACATAGGCCCACCGCCACGGCAGCGGCACCCGATACGCGAGCACGCCCGCCGCGGAGGCGAGCCCGTACGACACCCCGATGTCGACGACGTGCTTCATCGAGTGCGGCAGCGAGTGCTTCTCGATCGACAGCAGGACGATCTCCTGGCTGACGAGCGTGGCCGCGACATGCCCGACGGCGACGGTGAGCAGCCAGCGCCAGGTGCCGATCCACCGCTCGACGTTGGCGTGCACGAGCTCGAAGAGCACGGCGTAGAGCAGGAAGGACGACGGGTTCTCGATCCAGAAGCCGCTGACCAGCAGCGACCGGAGAGGGTGCTTGTTGAGCTGGTGGATGTTGCTGCTGTTGCGGTGGAAGAGGAAGTTGTCCAGATCCTGGCTCGCCGCGACGATCACCAGACTGGTGACGCCGATGATGAGCAGCCAGATGTGCGTGCCCGGAGCCGAGTGCACCCAGGCGCGGCCGCGGGCGAAGAGCCAGTGAAGGGCGGCCGCCGATCGGCGGGCGGCACGCGCACCGTCCCGATTCACTCTTCGACGGTAGCCGCGGTCCCGCCGCCGCGCAGTTGTAGGATGACTGGGCAACCGGGTGATCGGGCCCTGTCGAGGGGCCGGAACGGACAGCAGGAGGAGCGCGGCCGATGGCACTGCGGGCGGCGGGACGACAGTCCCTCGTGGACACCGTCGTGGATCAGTTGCGCGCGCAGGTCGCCGCCGGTGAGTGGAAGGTCGGCGAGCGCATCCCGACCGAGCACGCGCTCGCCGAGCAGCTCCAGGTCGGGCGGAACACCGTCCGCGAGGCGGTCCGCGTGCTGGTGCACGCGGGCATGCTGCGTTCGCGCCAGGGCGAGGGCACCTTCGTCGTCTCCCTGGCCGACCCCGCGGAGATCATGCGCGGGGTCCAGCGCGCGGGCATCCGGGACGTCCTGGAGCTGCGCATCGCCCTGGAGGCGGAGGCCGCGCGGCTCGCGGCGCTGCGCCACGAGCCCGCCGACCTGGAGCGGATGCGCGCGGCCCTGGAGGCGCAGACGGCCTTCGAGGACCCCGAGGGCCAGCCCGACGCGAACAGCCTGGAGCTCTACGCCGACCACGACGTCGAGTTCCACCAGGCGGTCGTGGCGGCGGCCCACAACAGCGCGCTGACCGCCACGTACTCCTGGTTCAGCAGCTCGGTGCGCGAGGCGCTGGTCACCGCGCTCGGCGACCGCGAGATGCCGCGCATCCTCCACGGCGACCACCACGCCCTGCTCGACGCCATCGCCTCCGGCGACCCGGACGCCGCCGCGAGCGCCTGCCGGACGCTGCTGGAGCGCCCCAAACAGGCGGTCGATTCCCTGCTCGCGGAGAGCTGATCACCACAGGCGGTGCGTCCGCCGCGCCCCGCGCGGTGAACGACGGACGCACCGCCCGCACCCCCGTACGACCCTTGGAAAGGCCCCCATGTCGGAGACGAGCTCGCACGCGCCGCTGACCGGAACGGAACGGGCCGCGGAAGCGGCCGCGGCCGCCCAGGAGCTCGCGCCACCGGCGGCGGCCGCCCCACGGATGCGGGCGCACCCCGCGCTCGTCCTGCTGGGCATCGTCCTGGCGTCGCTCAACATGCGCGCGGCGCTGGCCGGGGTGTCGCCGCTGGTCGGTGAGATCGGCGACCACTTCCACCTGGCGGCGGCCGCGAGCAGCCTGGTGACCACCATTCCGCTGGTCTTCATGGGGCTCGGTTCGATCGTCGCGCCCAAGCTGGCCCGCAGGTGGGGCACCGAGGCCGTGCTCTGCGGCGCGCTCGTCCTGCTGTGCGGCGGCGTGCTGCTGCGCGTCGCGCCGCCGGTCGTCGCGCTGTTCGCCGGCTGTGCGCTCGTGGGCACGGCGATAGCCCTGCTCAATGTGCTGATGCCGGGACTGATCAAGCGGGACTTCCCCGACCGCGCGGCGGGCATGACCGCGCTCTACTCCAGCGCGATGATCCTGGGCGCCACCGTCTCCGCGGCCACCGCCGTGCCGCTGGAGGACGCGCTGGGCGGGTGGCGCGGCTCGCTCGCCTCCTGGTCCGTGCTGGCGGCCGTCGCGGCGGTCGTGTGGCTGCCCCAGGTCGTCATCGCCCGGCGGGCCGCCCGAGAGGCCGTACAGGACGCGCCGGGCGCGCGTTCGCGAGCGGTGCCCGGACCCGCCGCCGGGGACGCCGGGAAACTCACCCGCTCCCCGCTGGCCTGGCAGATCACCCTGTTCATGGGCTCGCAGTCGCTGGTCGCCTACGTGATCATCGCCTGGCTGCCGACGATCTTCACCGACCACGGGATGAGCAAGGCGCAGGCCGGCCTCGTCTTCGCGTACAGCACGCTGGTGCAGGCGGTCGGTTCGTTCGTCGTGCCGATGCTCGCCGGGCGGATGCGTTCGCAGCGGCCGCTGGCGGTCGCCGTGGTGGTCCTGATGGCCGCCGGTGTGGGCGGCCTGCTCGTGGCCCCGGTCGGCGGGGCCTGGCTCTGGGCGACGCTGTACGGCGTCGGGCAGGGCGGCACACTGGGGCTCGCCCTGACGCTGATGGTGCTGCGCACCAGGGACGCGCACACGGCGGCCCGGCTGTCGGGCATGGCACAGACGTGGGGCTATCTGCTGGCCGCCGTCGGCCCGTTCGCCCTCGGCGCGGTGCACCAGGCGACCGGCGGCTGGACCGTGCCGATCGCGGTGCTGCTCGTGGTGTGCGCAGGGCTGATGGCGCTCGGGCTCGGCGCGGGGCGCGATCGCAGGATATGAGACGTTGAGGAAGGCAGGGCGGTCCTCTCCGGGGCCTCCCACCGTCGTGAGGAGAGCGTCACCCATGTACGTGCCTTCCCGCATCACCGTCCCCGACGAACTGGCCCGCTTCCACGCCACCTACGACGGGGACGTGGGCCGCGCGTGGACCGCCGCTCTGCCGTCCCTGGGTGCCGAGTTCCTGGACCGCTGGGGGCTGCGGCTCGACGGTCCCGCGTCGCACGGCATGGTCGCGCTCGTCCTGCCCGTACGGCGCGCGGACGGCACTCCGGCGGCCCTGAAACTCCAGCCGCTGACCGATGAGAGCGTCGACGAACCGGCCGCCCTGCGCGCCTGGAACGGCGACGGCGCGGTCGCCCTGCTGGACCACGACGCGGAGACCGGCACGATGCTGCTGGAGCGGCTGGACGCCGAGCGTTCCCTGCTGTGCGTGCCGGACGCGGAGGAGGCGCTGCGTACGCTCTCCGAACTGCTCGCCCGGCTGCTGAAGACACCCCCGCCGCACGACGGCATGCGCACCCTGCGGGACATCGCCTCCGCGATGCTCGCCGACGTGCCCGAGGCCCTGCCGGCCATCCCCGACGCCACGGAGCGCGCTCTGGTGGCCGACTGCGCCGCTGCCGTACGGGAGGTGAACGACGGGCCCGGGCCGGACGGCCGGCTGCTGCACTGGGACCTGCACTACGCGAACGTGCTGGCGCCCCTGCCCGGTGCCGACCGGGAGCCGTGGCTGGCCATAGACCCCAAACCGCTCGTGGGCGACCCGGGCTTCGAGCTGCTGCCCGCCATGGACGACCGCTGGGAGGACGTGACCGCGACCGGTGACGTACGGCGGGCCGTGCTCCGGCGCTTCGACCTGATGACGGACGTGGTCGGCCTGGACCGGCCGCGCGCCGCCCGGTGGACGCTCGGGCGGGTGCTCCAGAACGCCCTGTGGGACATCGAGGACACCGAGGAGGGCGAGGTCGTCACCCTCTCCTCCACCCAGCTGGAGACGGCGCGGATCCTGCTGGACGCGCGCATGTGAACGGCCTGAGTCCCCTCATGGGTCCTGAATTCCCTCATGGGTAAGGGGCGGTCTCCATGGAGACCGCCCCTTACCGGTGTCGTCGTACGGATGCCGCCCGCTCTCACTCCTCCCCGGCGATCGAGAGCGTGCGCAGCCTGTGGCCCGCGAACCACGTCGCGGCCACGGTGACGGCGATCAGCAGGGTCAGCGCGACGGGCAGACCGACCTCCGCGGTGACCGCGCCGTCCGCGCCGATCCGCTGGGCGAGAGCGAGGGCCCACTGCTGCACGCTGAGCGTGCGAGCGCCCGCGATGAGGCTGCCGAAGAGGGACTCCCACACCAGGGCGTAGACGAGGCCCGCGACGACGGCGTGCCGGGTGACAGTGCCCAGCAGCAGGAAGATCGCGCTGTAGGCGACGGAGGCGATCGCCGCGGCGGCCGCGTAGGCGATGGCTATCCGCTGGCTGTTGCCGTTGAGCAGGTAGCCCGCGATCAGGGTGGGGACCGCGGAGAGCGCCACGGTGACGCCGATGGCGACGATCAGCTTGGTGAGGATCACCGTGTGCCGCTTGACGGGCTTGGCGAGGAGGTAGACCACCGAGCCGTCGTCGATCTCCGGGCCGATCGCGCCCGTTCCGGCGACGACGCCGATGAGCGGCACCATGGTGGCGAGCGCGAAGCCGCCGAGGACGTTGCGGGCAGTGTCGTCGTCCGCCCCGACGAACATCCGCAGGACGGCGGATATGACGAGCAGCAGCGCGGGCAGCGCGAAGAGGACGAAGGCACGGCGTCGGCCGAGAAGGCCCCGGTAGGTGAGCCGTGCGACGGTCGGGTGGTACAGGGCGTACATGGCGTCAGGGCTCCTTTCAGGCCGCTACGAGGTAGGAGAAGACCGATTCCAGGGACTCGTCCGCGGGCGAGACCGTGAACAGCCGGATGCCGTGCGCGCGGGCGACCCGCGGCAGCAGGGCGGTGAAGCGGTCGAAGTCGACCGCCTGGACGCGCAGCGCGCCTTCCTTGACGTCCACCTCGATGCCCGAGGTCGACGGGTCGGCGATGAGCGCGGCGGCGAGCGCCCGGTCGTCACTGGAGCGCACGACGTAGCGGTGCGGGCGGTCCGTCATCAGCCTGCGGATCTTGCGGAAGTCGCCGGACGCGGCGTGCCTGCCCGCGACGACGACCTCGATGTGGGCCGCGAGCTGTTCGACTTCCTCCAGGATGTGCGAGGAGAACAGCACGGTGCGGCCCTCGGCCCCCATCCTCCGCAGCAGCTCCATGAGTTGCATGCGCTGTCGCGGGTCCATGCCGTTGAACGGCTCGTCGAGCAGCAGCGCGGACGGGTCGTGCACGAGGGCGGAGGCCATCTTCACGCGCTGCCGCATGCCCTTGCTGTACGTGTCGATCCTGCGGTCCTGCGCGTACTCCATCTCGACCGTGGCGAGGGCCCGTTGGGCCTCCTTCGCGCCCAGGCCGTGCAGCTCCGCGTTGGCGAGGACGAACTCCCGGCCGGTGAGGAAGTCGTACATCGCCTCCCGCTCGGGGACGACGCCTATGTGGCGGTAGACCTGCTCGTTGCGCCAGACGACCTGCCCGTCCAGGGTGACCGTGCCGGTGGAGGGGGCGAGGAAGCCGCCCATCATGTTGATGAGCGTGGACTTCCCGGCTCCGTTCGGCCCGAGGAGACCGGTGATGCCGGGGCCGACGGTCATGGAGATGTCGTTGACGGCGACCACGTTGCCGAACCAGCGCGAGACGTTGTCGATGGTGAGGGTAGTCATGGTCGCGGCCCATTCCTTCGGGAGGTGGTGACGGGCGACGGTCGTACGGTCACAGGCCCGCCTTCCGGTAGCGGCGCATCAGCAGCCCATACGAACCGGCGATCAGCGCGAGCAGGACGGCGAGGTAGACGACGCCCTGGCCGGTGCTCGGCCCGTGGTGGCCCGGGAACGCGGATGTCGCGGAGAGGAAGGCCGTCTGCACGCCGTCGACAACGGTGATCGGCGAGAACAGGCCGAACCAGGCGATGGCGTCCGTGGTGTCGCGGTCGAGGGCGATGGCCTGCAGGGTACTCACCGCGCCGTACGAAATCGTCAGCAGGGCGATGACACCCGCGACGCCGAACCCGCGACGCGGCGTGAGGGCGGCGACCACCAGGCCGAGCCCCGCGAAGAGGAGCGACAGCAGCGCCACGGAGACCAGTCCTTGTGCGAAGCCCTTCGTCTGCGCGGCGAAGTCCAGCTTGGCGAGCAGGGCGCCCACGTAGAGGATCAGCAGCGGGGTGGCGGTGAGGACGAACAGCGCCGAGGCCATCGCGGCGAACTTGGCCACCACGTAGTCGGCGCGTTCGATGGGCCGCGAGAAGTACAGCGGGATCGTCCTGAACCGCAGGTCGCGCGAGACGGACTGCGGTGCCTGCGCGGCGAGGAACAGCCCGATGACCGCCTGGAGGACGATCGCGTAACGCGTGTACTCCAGCGGCAGCTTGGACAGCTTCGCGGTCACGGTGACGGCGACCATGATGGCGGCGGGGACGCACATGACCCCGAAGAGGGTCATCGGCAGCACCTTGGACTTCGCGGAGCGCCCGAGGCCGTACGCGCCGCGCAGACTCTGCGAGAACAGCGAGCGGCGGGCGTACGCGCGGCCGAGGCGGGCCCCCGCGTAGTTGCGGTAGCCGATGTTGTGGATGACGTCCTGCGCGGGCGCCGTGATGCTCTCAGGCGGCATCGGAGCTGCCCCTTTCCTGTGCGCTGCCGGGGGTCTGGAAGACCTCCGCGATGCGGTGCCTGCGCTGTTCCATGCGGACGAGACCGAGCCCCAGGTCGGTGACCGCGTCGCGCACCGTGTCGTACGTGTCGTCGCCGGTAACGTCCACCAGCAGGACGTGCCCGGAGCCCGCCGCCGCGAACTCGACGGCGCGGCCCAGGGGCTGGACGATGAGCCCCGCGGCGGCCAGGGCCCCGCCGAGGGCCGCCGTGCCGTCGGGATGGGCCTCGGAGTCGGTGACCTCGACCGCGAGGGAGCCCGTGACCTGGGTGAACTCGTCCGTGGACGAGGACCGCAGCAGCTTGCCGCCGTCGATGACGACGACGTGGTCGCAGGTGCGCTCCAGCTCACCGAGCAGGTGGGAGGTGACCAGCACCGAGATACCGAAGTCGGTGTGCACACGCCGGATGAGGCCGAGCATCTCGTCGCGGCCGACCGGGTCGAGGCCGTTGGTCGGCTCGTCCAGCAGCACCAGACGCGGGTCGTGCACGAGGGCCTGCGCCAGCTTCACCCGCTGCTTCATGCCGGTCGAGTAGCCGCCCATGGGGCGGTAGCGCTCCTCGTAGAGCCCGACGTGCCGCAGGGTGTCGGCGGTGCGCTCACGGGCGGCGGTGACCGGCAGGCCGGACATCCGCGCCATGTGCACGACGAACTCCGTCGCCGACACGTCCGGCGGCAGGCAGTCGTGCTCGGGCATGTAGCCGACCCGCTCCCGGATGGCCGCGCCCTCGGTCGCCACGTCGAGGCCGAGCACGCTCGCACGCCCCTCGGTGGCCGGGGACAGCCCGAGCAGGATCTTGATCAGCGTGGACTTGCCTGCTCCATTGGCACCCACGAGCCCGGTCACGCCCGGCGCGATGTCGACGGAGAGCCGGTCGAGCGCGGTCACCCGGGGGAACCGTTTGCTGAGGCTTTCGGTAGCGATCACAGTCACCCTTCGACGGTAGTGGCGCGTGCCACAGCGGTCGTCAGCCCAGATGACGGGATGCGCGTAGTCCTCGGGTCTGACGCTCCCCTACGCAGGTAGGGGGCGGTCCCCGGAGCGGTGCCGGGGCAGTGCCGGGTCGGGTCGGGGCGGCGGGCCCTGGCCAAGGGTATTACCGAAAGTTATCCACAGGTGGCGCACATGTCTTGACGCAGCCGCCGAGCATTGTCACATTCATCAGTGTCAAGTTGCGGACGCTCCTCCGGCCTTGTGTCCGGGGGCCCGGCAGGCGGGACGGACGAGTGACGACGACATCGGCTGTGCCACGGGAACTCACCGCGGAACTGCGGGGGTTCCGGGACGTGCAGCGCCTCGCGTACGACTGCGCGGAAGCGGTCGCCGCGCAGCTCAGGCCCGGGGTGACCGAGCGGGATGCCGCCCGGATGCAGCGGGAGTGGCTGCGCGGGCACGGCGTGCGGGACTGGTTCCACCTCCCCTTCGCCTGGTTCGGCGACCGCACGGCCTTCGCCGGGTTCCGGGTGCCGCTCCAGTTCTTCCCGACGGACCGAAGACTGGAACCGGGGATGCCCTTCATCCTCGACATGGCCCCGGTCCACAGCGGCTTCACGGCCGACATCGGCTATTCGGGCTGTCTGGGACCCCACCCGCTGCACGACCGGCTGCTGGCGGACCTCCAGGCGCACCGGGACCTCGTCCTGCGCGAGGTGCGCGAGCGGCGCACCCTCCGGGAGATCTACGAGGACGTGGACCGGCTCATGGTCCGCCAGGGCTACGCCAACCGGCACCGCGCCTATCCCTTCGGAGTCATCGCCCACAAGGTGGGCCGGGTGCGGGAGCGCCGCTGGTCGCCCCACCTCTTCGGGTTCGGCACACAGGCCCTGAGGGGGCTCGCGTCCGACGCCGTGCGCGGGCACCGCGAGGGCTGGTCCCCGCTGTGGAGCCCGTACCGCTTCTCCGACCATCCGCCCCGGCCGGGCCTGTGGGCCGTGGAGCCCCACCTGGGCCTGCGGGGCACCGGCGCGAAGTTCGAGGAGCTCCTGGTCGTCACCGACTCCCGCGACCCCGAGGAGAGCGCCTTCTGGCTCGACGACGACCTGCCGCACGTCAGGCGCCACCGGGACGGCCACATGGACGGCCGCACGGACGACCACACGAAGGAGGCCGTCGCATGAGCGACGAGAGCACGGGGCGGGACGGCGCACGCGAGCGGTGGGTCCGCACGGGCGGCATCGAGCTCTGCGTCGTCGAGCTGGGGGACGCCGAACGGCCCACGGTGATGCTGCTGCACGGCTATCCGGACAGCAAGGAGGTCTGGTCGGCGGTCGCCGAACGCCTGCGGGACCGCTTCCACGTGGTGCTGTACGACGTGCGGGGCTGCGGACGCTCCTCCGCGCCCAAACCGCTGCGGGGCGGCTTCACCCTGGAGAAGCTCACGGACGACTTCCTGGCCGTCGCGGACGCCGTCAGCCCGGACGCCCCGGTGCACCTGGTCGGGCACGACTGGGGGTCGGTCCAGGGCTGGGAGTTCGCGACCGTGCCGCGCACCGAGGGGCGGATCGCGTCCTTCACCTCCGTCTCCGGGCCCGCCCTCGACCACTTCGCCCACTGGATCAGGGAGCGGGTGTCCCGGCCGACCCCGCGCCGGGCGGCCCAACTGCTCGGCCAGAGCGGCCGGTCCTGGTACGTCTCCGCACTGCACGCGCCGGGCCTCGCGAAGGCCCTGGCCCGGGGGCCGGTGCTGAAGCAGTGGCCGAAGATCCTGGAGCGCACGGAGAAGGTGCCCAGCGACACCTATCCGACGGCGTCGCTGCCCCGGGACGTCACGCACGGCGCCTGGCTCTACCGCGACAACGTCCGGCCCCGGCTGCGCCGCCCGCGCACGGACGCGTACGCCCATGTGCCGGTGCAGCTGATCACACCGACCGGTGACGCCTTCCTGTCCGCGCGGCTCTACGACGACCTCGACCGGTGGGCACCCCGCCTCGTACGGCACACGCTCACCGCCAGGCACTGGGTGCCGCGCACGCGCCCCGACCAACTCGCCGCCTGGGTCGCCGAGTTCGTCACGGCCAACGAGCCGGGCGGCACGGGTGCACTCGGCACGGCGGGCAACGGAGGCGCCGGGGTGCGCGGGGCCGTGGACAGCGGCCCGTACGCCCAGGAGTTCGGCGGCCGTCTGGTGCTGGTGACCGGGGCGGCCAGTGGCATCGGCCGGGCCACCGCGTTCGCCTTCGCGGAGGCGGGCGCCCGCGTCGTCGCCGTCGACCGGGACGCGGAAGGCGCCGTCCGCACCGCCGAGATGGCCCGGCTGATCGGCGCGCCCGAGGCCTGGGGCGAGTACGCCGACGTGTCGGACGAGCAGGCGATGGAGAAGCTGGCCGTCAAGGTCGCCACCGAGTACGGCGTGGTGGACGTCCTGGTCAACAACGCCGGGATCGGCCTGGCCGGGTCGTTCCTGGACACCTCGCCGGACGACTGGCGCAAGGTCCTCGACGTCAATCTGTGGGGCGTCATCCACGGCTGCCGGGTCTTCGGCCGGCAGATGGCCGAGCGCGGCCAGGGCGGCCACATCGTCAACGTCGCCTCCGCGGCCGCCTTCCACCCCTTCAAGACGCTCACGGCCTACAGCACGTCCAAGGCGGCCGTGCTGATGCTCAGCGAGAGCCTGCGCGCCGAACTGGCGGGCCGCGGCATCGGGGTCACCGCGATCTGCCCCGGACTCGTCAACACCGGCATCACCGGGACGGCACGGTTCGCGGGCTTGTCCGAGGAGGAGCAGCAGCTCCGCAGGAACAAGGCGAGCCGCTTCTACGCCAAGCGCAACTACCCGCCGGAGAAGGTCGCCGAGGCCGTGCTGGGCTCGGTGCTCCACAACCGGGCAGTGGTCCCGGTGGCCCCCGAGGCGCACGCCGTCCGCGCCATGTCCCGGTTCGCGCCGCGTCTACTGCGCGCCATCGCACGGATCGACCCACCGCTGTAGCGGGAGGAGCAGAAATGGATCACGAGTACCGCAGCGGCTACCGGATCGCCCCGAGACGCGTCAGCTTCGACTGGGACGACACCCCGCTGCACTGGATACCGGACGAGCCCACGGCCACCCACGTCATCAACGTGCTGCACCTGCTGCTCCCGGCGGGCGAGCGCTGGTTCGTCAAGGTCTTCAAGGAGGCCCTGCCCCTCGTGGGCGACGGGGAACTCCTCAAGGACGTCAAGGGCTTCATGGGCCAGGAGGCCACGCACAGCGTGCAGCACGCCCATGTGCTCGAACACCTCGCCCGGCAGGACGTGGACACCCGCCCCTACACCCGGCAGGTGGACTTCCTCTTCGACGTGCTGCTCGGCGACAGGCCCCCGCTCGGGATGCCGGTGTCCGACCGGGAGTGGCTGCGCTTCCGGCTCTCGGTGATCGCCGCGGTCGAGCAGTTCACCGCCGTCCTGGGCAACTGGGTCCTCCAGGCCGAGGGGCTGGACCGGGCGGCCCCCGACCCGGTGATGCTGGACCTGCTGCGCTGGCACGGCGCCGAAGAGGTCGAACACCGCGCGGTGGCCTTCGACATGTACGAGCACTGCGGCGGCTCCGACCCGGCGCGCTACGCCCGCCGCGTCCTGGGGATGGCCGTCACAGCGCCCACGCTCTTCTACCTCTGGGGCCGGGGCTCGGCCTACCTGCACCGGCACGACCCGGAGCTCAGGGGACGACAGCGGCGGTATTCGCTGCGCGAGCACAACAAGGCCGTGGCGAAGGGCCTCCTGCCCACCTGGCGGGAGCTCGGCGGCGCCGTGCCCCGCTACCTGCGCCGCTCCTACCACCCGTCCCGGGAGGGCTCCCTGCGCCACGCGGTCGCATACCTGGCGACCTCACCCGCGGCACGGACAGCGGCAGGCGCGATCGGCCGCGCGGCCGCCTCCTGAGGCCCCTCAGTGAACACGCCCTCGCGAGGCCCCGGAAAACCGGCGGAGTCCACGGAGTCCACGGCACGGACGGACGTCGGAGAACCACCGGGGCCCGTCGCGCCCGAGTACCGGATTCCCGAGTACCGGATCGAGGATCTCGCGCACCACAGCGGGACCACGGTCCGCACGATCCGCGCCTATCAGGACCGCGGGCTGCTCCCCCGCCCCGAGCGGCGCGGCCGCTCCAACGTCTACGGGGAGCCCCACCTGGCCCGGCTGCACCAGATCGCCGGGCTCCTCGACCGCGGCTACACCCTCGCCAGCATCAAGGAACTCCTGGAGGCGTGGGACGCGGGCCGGGGGCTCGACGGTGTCCTGGGCCTGGTCGCGGAGGTCGACCGCCCCTGGACCGACGAACAGGCCGAGCGCATCACCCGCGCGGACCTGGACGAGAAGTTCGGCGGCATCCCGGACGACCCCGCCGTCGAGGACGCGGTACGGCTGGGCGTACTGATCCGCGTGCCGGACACACCGGACGAGTTCCTCGTGCCCAGCCCCCGCGAACTCGCCGTGGCCGCCGAACTCCACGCCTCCGGTGTCCCGCTGTCGGCCGTCTCCGACCACCTCCGCGAACTGCGCGTCCACGTCGAGCACATCGCCGGACGCTTCCTCGACTTCACGACCGAGTACCTCTTCCACCAGTACCTGGACCACCCGCCGACCGACGAGGAGGCCACCGAGGCCACCGCCCTGGTCCGCCGCCTGCGCCCCCTCGCGCAACAGGCCATGGACGCCGAACTGGCCCGCGCGATGCGCACACAAGCCACACGCCACCTCCGTCACCACCTGGAGGTCGACCGGGAGGGCGACCAGGAAGAAGCCCCGGAGGGAGAAGGCACCCCATACGCGCCACAGCGCACGGCACCGCGGTCCAGGCTCCCGGCCCGGAAGCCCCACCCCCGGCCCGCCTGCGAGCCGGTCCAGCTGCCCGCCACGACCGTCGAGGCCGTACGCGCACTCGTAGGAGAGGACCAGGTGGCGGCGTTCATCGCCGCCGCTGCGGAACGGGAGGTCCAGGCGCGGCGGATGGACGCCATGCGCCGGAACGGCCGGAACGGCTGAGCCCGACCCGGGCCGGGCGACACGATCCCTGACGTAGCGTCACTTCAGGCCGGGCGCGCCCCACACAGGGAACCACCGGGCCAGGTCCTCCTCGATCCGCAGGTCGTCCCCGAGCAGCGCCCGCACCTGGATCTCCAGCCCGTTGTCCCGCTTGTCCTTCGCGTCGGCCACCGGGGCGAAGGGATAGAAGGTGCCGCGCTTGTAGAGGTAGACGAGGGCCAGCGAGCGGTGGCCCTCGTCCCGGAAGCCCAGCAGGGAGCAGAGCAGCTGCGGCCCGAAACCGCCGTCCTGGAGCAGCGTGTTGACCGCGTGCAGGTCGTTGACCAGCGCGGCCACGTCATCGGCGGGCCGGCGCACGAGCAGCCAGGTGTAGCCGTAGCCGTCCTGGCTGAACTCCACGGGCGCCGCGCCCGCCCCCGTGCCCGTGTCCAGCAGCTCCCGCACGTCCTCCTGGAGCCGGATGAAGGCCCCGCCCTCCACGCTCGCGAAGCACACCGATCCCAGCCCGGTCGGGACGAACCCGGCACCGGCCTGGAGTGTGATGGCGGCGGACGGCAGTCCGAAAAGCTGGTCGAGGTCCGGACGGACCGGCTTGCTACGGCCCAGGATGACGTCCAGGAATCCCACGGGCGGTGCTCCTCTCCTCAAAGGCCGGGGCCGGGTCGGCGCACCGGTCAGGCCCGTCCGAGCTGGCCCGAGATCCGGGCGAGCTGGTCCAGCCGCTGCTCCAGCGTCGGGTGCGAGGACAGCAGCCTGCTCAGGCTGTCCTTGGAGAAGGCGGGCGCGAAGTAGAAGGCGTTGAACGGCTCGGCCTGCCGCAGGTCGCGCGTGGGGATCCGGGCCATCTCGCCGGTGACCTTGGTGAGTGCCGAGGCCAGGGCGGACGGCCTGCCCGTCAGCAGCGCGCCCGCACGGTCGGCGGACAGCTCGCGGTAGCGGGACAGCAGCCGTGTGAGCAGGAAGCTGATGACGTAGACGACGGCGCTGACCAGCGGAATGACCAGCATGAGGATGGCGGTGTTCTGGTCGCGGCCGCCCGCGCGGCGGAGGCCGCCCCACAGCCCGATGCGGGTGATGATCCCTGCCAGCACGCCCAGGAACGACGCGATGGTCATCACCGCCACGTCGCGGTGCGCCACATGGGAGAGCTCGTGGGAGAGCACGCCCTCCAGCTCCTCCGGCTCCAGTCTGCGCAGCAGCCCGGTCGTGGCGCACACCAGGGCGTTCTTCTGGTTGCGCCCGGTGGCGAAGGCGTTGGGCACGTCGCTGTCGGCGATGGCCACCCGCGGCTTGGGCATGTCCGCGAGCGCGCAGAGCCGGTCGACGGCGCCGTGCAGCTCGGGTGCCTGCTCCGGGGTGACCTCGCGCGCCCCCATGCTGAAGGCGGCGATCCGGTCGCTGAACCAGAACTGCGCGACGAACAGGCCGCCCGCGAGAAGCAGGATGATCGGCCAGGCCCCGCGCAGCAGTGCCACCAGCACGCCCACGAAGACCACGTAGAGCAACCCGATGAGGAACATCGTGGTCACCATGCGGGTGGTCAGCCCCCGGTCGGGAGCGAATCGGGTCTGTGGCATGGGGTACCTCCAAGGCTCCGCGCAGTCGCGCCCCCAGTAGTGCCTCTGACCCGATTCTCCCTCCTGACCGGTTGTGCGCGGGGTAAAGAAAACGCGATACCCGCATCCGGCGCCTCAGGAGAGCTGGGCGAGCCCCTCCGTCGCGATCTTCTCGAAGACCACGGGGTCGGACGCGAAGACCGAGTCGGCTATCGGCCAGTGGATCACGATCTCGTCGATGCCCAGCTCCGCGTGGCGGCCGGCGAAGTCGACGAAGGCGTCGAAGGAGGCCAGGGGCCGGTCCGGGGTGAAGCCCGTGAGCATGATCTTGTCGAGCTCCGCCGGGTCGCGGTCGATCGCCTCGCAGGCGGCCCCGAGCCGCCGGATCTGCCCGGCGACAGCCGCCCGGGACTCCTCCGGCGTGCCCGTCTCGAACAGCTTCGGATCACCCGTGGTCACCCACGCCTGCCCGTATCGGGCGGCGAGCTTGAGGCCGCGCGGGCCCGTGGCGGCCACCGCGAAGGGCAGCCGGGGGCGCTGCACGCAGCCGGGGATGTTCCGGACCTCGGACGCCGCGTAGTGCTCGCCGTCGTGCGAGACGACGTCGTGGGTGAGCAGCCGGTCCAGCAGCGGCACGAACTCGGCGAAGCGGTCGGCGCGCTCGCGCGGGGTCCACGGCTCCTGGCCGTCCTTGAGCAGCGCGGTGGCGTCGAAGCCGTTGCCACCGGCGCCGATGCCGAGCGTGAAGCGCCCGCCCGAGATGTCGTCGAGGGAGATGAGCTCCTTGGCCAGCGTCACCGGGTGCCGGAAATTGGGCGAGGTCACCAGCGTGCCGAGGCGCATCCGGGACGTCACGGTCGCGGCGGCCGTCAGCGTCGGCACAGCGCCGAACCACGGGCCGTCCCGGAAGGTGCGCCAGGAGAGGTGGTCGTAGGTGTACGCGGCGTGGAAACCGAGCTCCTCGGCTCGCTGCCACGCCTCGCGGCCGCCCTCGGACCAGCGGCGCTCGGGAAGGATCACGGTGCTCAGTCGCATGGGTCCGAGCCTACGGGCCGGGTATGACAACGGCCCATGCCCTCGGTACGTGATCCTGCCCGCCCCGTGGCCGCCCCACGGCCGCCCACCGGTGCCGAGCTGCCCGGATGGGCCGAAGTACGTCTGTGCGACTCCTGTGGTG
>NZ_JAINFC010000239.1 GCF_020740835.1 Streptomyces sp. UNOC14_S4 | reverse complement strand
TCCCGTCGCGCCCCACCGGGTGCCCCCCGAGCCGCCGTCGGCGGACGCGGTCCGCACGGAGGTGGACGCGCTGACGGTGGAGGCGCCGCACTCGATGAACGGCTACTCGCGGGCCAAGTTCCCTCACTGGATCAAGCAGTACGGCCAGTGCGACACGCGTGAGGTGGTGCTGTCCCGCGACGGCACGAACGTCACCCAGGACTCGATGTGCCGGGCGACCTCCGGCTCCTGGTACAGCCCGTACGACGACAAGTCCCTGGACTCGGCGTCGAAGGTGGACATCGACCACATGGTGCCGCTCGCCAACGCGTGGCGGAGCGGCGCGGACACCTGGACCACGGACCGGCGCAAGGCGTTCGCCAACGACCTGGACAACCCCCAGCTGTTCGCCGTCTCCGCCGCCTCCAACCGCTCCAAGGGCGACCAGTCGCCCGACCAGTGGGCGCCGCCGAACACGGACTTCTGGTGCGGCTACTCCCGGGCCTGGGGGCACATGAAGAGCATCTACGGGCTGAAGGTCACCCAGCCCGAGAAGGAGAAGCTGGTCGCGATGCTCCAAACCTGCGACTGACCCGGCCATGACCGGTGAACTGCGCGGCGAAGTGGTGGCCGGGCCCGGCGGCGTGATGACGGACGAGGTCGGCGTGGTCACCGGCGACCTGGCCGTCGTCACCCGGCCGCTGCCCGGCGACCGCGCCTCGGTGGCGGTGCAGTACGTCGGTGCCGAGGAGTGGTACACGCTCACCGGAACCCCGTGCCCCGTCCCCGGCGACGGGCTCGCCGCCTTCCACGAGGCCCTGCTGGCACGCATCCGGGAGGGCGGGGCGTCCGAGGGGCTCCCGGCCGGTCTCCCGCAGTGACACCGAGGGCGGCGGGCAGAGCCGTGCGCAGCTCCGCCCGCCGCCCTCGGGCCGGTCCGGCGGACCGGTGCCGTGACGTCAGCCGACCACCAGGGCCAGCAGGCCGGGGAGGACGAGCAGACCGCAGATCGAGAAATTGACGAGCTTGTGGTGGAGGAACACCGCCATGAACTCGCGAATGGTCGCGCTGGGCCAGAAGTACGCCGCCGTCGGCGAACCCACCACCTGGCCGTTGACCCCGGTCTTCCGTGCCATCAGCGCCGCCCGGAAGGCGTGGAAATTGTTGGTGACGATGACGCAGGAGTAGTCGCCACGGTCCTGAGACATGAGGGCCTTGCTGTAGACGAGGTTCTCCTCCGTCGTACGGGACTGGTCCTCGCGCCGGATGTGCTCGGCGGGGAAGCCGCGTTCGGTGAGGTAGTCGGCCATGGCGTGGGACTCGGGAAGGTGCTCGTCCGGGCCCTGGCCGCCGGAGGTCACGACCACCGGCGGGTTGCCGCGTGCCGCCTGGGCCTCGTACACCTTGCGCCCCCGCTCCAGCCGGCTGGCGAGCAGCGGCGGCACCCGCTTCCCGCCGATGAGCCCGGAGCCCAGCACCACGACGAAGTCGACGTCGCGTCGCGGCCGCAGCCGCCCGTACAGGAACGCGTACCCGATGAAGCAGAAGAACAGGAAGGACACATAGGCGGCGATCAGCAGCAGGGTGCCGGTGACGATCACCAGGGCCCGGGAGTGCGCGACCGCGGCCGCGACCATCAGCCCCATGAGCCCGAAGATGCCGAGGCCGACGAGGAAGGACAGGAGGTTCGCCGGGCTGCGGCCTTCCTTGCGGATCATTTTCACGCCGTTGGCCAGCAGGAACACCGGCAGGACGAGGGCGCCCAGGAACGGGATCAGGAGCATCCCGGCCACGAGCCACTCCAGAGCGGGGTGCCCCTGGTCGCCGCTCCTGTCGGCCGACGCCGCCAGTCCCAGGAACAGGCTGACGCAGACGAGCCCGAGGTAGACGGCGTTGCTGAAGCGCCGGCGGTCACGTAGTACGCCGATACCGAAGAGGGCGAGGAACAGGAGAGCGGGGGCATAGGCGATCATGCCCGCATCGTACGCAACCGCGCCACGGCGAGGCCGGGCGCGGTGACGTCACTTGACGGCCTTGACCTGCGACTCTTTGCCGACAGAGCAGGGCTGTCGAATGCATGTGCCTATGTGGTGAGTGGCTGCCTCACAGCTGTCACTGCTGCGGAGGAGTGTCCTGGTCCCTGCCGAGCTGCTCCTTGAGCTTCTCCTGGGCGGTGTCGACCTGACTGCTGTACTTGCCCTGGGTCTTCTCGTCGACGAAGTCCCCTGCTTTGTCGATGCCCTTGCCTGCTTGGTCCTCGTGCCCCTTGAGCAACTGCTTGAGCTTGTCCATCACGGACATGGCCGACCTCCTTGACCGTTCGCTCCACTGCCTCCAGGTTCCTCCTGTGGGGCGCCGGGCGCATCTCAGCCGTTGCCTCCGGGGATCAGGCCGTCGGCGACCAGGCCCGCGAAGACCGCTTCGCCGAGTGTCCGGACGGCGGACTGCGGCCGGACCATCACGGTGAACTCCTTGATCAATCCTTCGTCGTCGAGGTGCAGCAGGTCCATGCCGTGGATCTGCCTGCCCTCCACGGTGGCCCGGAAGAGCAGCACCGCCGACGGGGCCTCGGTGCCGTCCGCGCTCGTCTCCGAGGTGCCGTCGTAGCGCCCGATGTAACGGAAGTCCTCGAAGGTGCGCAGCAGCACGCCGAAGAGGCCCAGCACCATCGGCTTGCCCTCGAAGGGGGTGAACTTCACGGGGCTGTAGAAGCGGACGTCCTCGGTGAACAAGGGGTCCAGGGCGGTCAGGTCACGGTTGTCGACTGCGGCGCGGAAGCGGTCCGCTGTGGTCGTGACGGTCATGACTCCTCCTCCAGGCATGGGGGTACGGCGCACGGTGCATAGTCATGAATATGACTAGTCAGTTCCTTGAGTATCATGGGTGATGCGTCCAGGAACAGGGCCGGACCTGGACAGAGGCGAGGGAGTGACCTGATGGCGTTGCGCCACGCGGTGCTGGCGGCGCTGCTCGACGAGGAGCTGAGCGGCTATCAGCTGGCCAAGGTGTTCGACCTCGGCATGGCGAACTTCTGGCACGCCCTGCCGCAGCAGCTCTACGCCGAACTGACCCGTCTGGAGAAGGACGGGCTGGTCTCGGGCCGGGAGGTGGTCCAGGACACGCGGCCCAACAAGCGCCTGTTCACGGTCACCGAGGCGGGCCTCGCGGAGCTCGAACGGTTCACGGAGGTCGTCACCAAGCCGTCCGCCATCCGCGACGACCTGCTCGTCAAGGTGCGGGCCGCCGACCATGTCGGGGCGGAGGCACTCGTCGGGCAGCTCACCGAGCGCGCCGGTTTCGCCCAGGCCAAAGTCGACCTGTTCGAGAAGCTGCTGCGTACGATGCGAGGCGGCCGGACCGAGGAGGAGTTCCTGCGGTACGGCGACCGCGTCGGCCCCTATCTGACGTGTCTGCGCGGCCTCGCCTTCGAACAGGGCAACCGCGACTGGTGCGTCCGCGCGGCCACTGCGCTCCGGGAACGGGCCGCCTGCCGCTCCCGGGACTGACCGCTCACCAGGGGAGCTGCCGGCCGTCCCGGAAGAAGCCCCCGGTGGGGCCGGAGTCCGGCAGCGTCGCCGCCCAGACCACATGAGCGGCGCCCTCCTCGACGGGACCACCACCGGCCCCGCCCATGTCGGTGGCCACCCACCCGGGGCACACCGCGTTGACCAGGACGAGATCCGCGCGCAGCTCGTCGGCGAGCTTGCGGGTGAGCGCGTTCAGGGCGGCCTTCGACACCCCGTACGCCGGTGTGCCGCCGGTCATCGTCGTCAGCGAGCCCGATTCGCTGGACACGTTGACCACGCGCGGGTGGCCGGACCGCCGCAGCAGCGGGCGGAACGCCTGCACCATGCGCCAGGCACCGAAGAGATTGGTCTCCATCGTGTGATGGACCTTGTCGAGATCCACGTCCACGGCCCGCTCGGTGATGTCGTAGTCGATGGCGGCGTTGTTGACGAGGACGTCGAGCCTGCCGAACTCCGCCTCCACGGAGCGGGCGAGGGCCTGCACCAGGCCGGGATCGGTCACGTCCAGCCGACGGGCCACGACGGTGCCGGGCTGCCCGGCCAGCTCCCCGGCGACCCGCTCGGCGTCCTCCAGCCGCCGGGCGCACAGCAGAACGGTGTGCCCGAGCCCGGCGAGCTGTCGTGCGGTCTCCCTGCCGATTCCGCGGTTGGCGCCCGTGACCAGCGACACCGGTGTGGTGGTGCTCATGTGCTCTTGCTCTCCCGATGCTCTTCCGATCGGTGCTGATGTCCGCTCACCGTAGGCGGACGACGCCCCGCTGCGGATCAGGCGCGAGTCGCAGGCATCCGTGGGACGAAGGACTCAGGACTGCACGGGAAAACGTGGCGCCGCTCAGACCGGTACCTCCAGGCCGTGCCGACGGAGTTCGGACAACATCAGGCCCAGGCACTTCTCGGCCCTGCCCCCGTCGGAGCGCAACGTCCCGGACAACGGGCCGCCACTGACGAGAAAGGTCCACCCGGGGGTCCGGCGCTGGCCGTCCGCCTTGAGGAAGACGTTCATCCCACGGTCCGTCATCCAGTCCAGCGTGAGTGCCCCCGCACCCTCGACACTGTCCGTATTCCACGGACCTTCGCACGCGGGCAGTCCGGCCGCGCGCAGAAGGGGCCGAGCGGAGCGCAGGCATTCACTGATGGAGGCCCCGGTTGTCTCGACCCCGTGCCGCAATTCCGTGGCGATGTCCGGCCCGGGGAGACCATGAAACGTCCAAGGAGACCCGTACCCGTCGCCGGAAGAGAGGGCGGCGACCACCCCTCGGTCGGCGAGCCACTGCAACAGCAGCAGAACCGCATCCTCCCCGAACCCCGCTTCGTGCCCTGCCTCTCTCGGCCCAGGCGGCTTCCTCCCGGCCTCGGAGCTTTCCATCGAATGCCTCTTTTGCTTGTTCCGGTGCCCAGGGGCGTTTCCGTACAACCAGATCATGCCCTGACGGGGCGGGCTTCGATCCCCGCCCGGAGGTGGGTGGGGGTTCGTTCCGCGGGATGATCCGTATGGCCATGCGGCCGATGGTGTCCGGTGTCGTGGGACGGAAGCGTGGGGGTGTCAGATCTCGGCCCGTGGCGGGAGCGGGCTTCTTTCAGCGCTTTCGCGTGACAAGACGACACCTGCAGAGGGAGAAAATGAGATTCCCCGGACAGCGGATATCCGCCGGGCGCGTCACGACGACCGTCGTGGCGACAGCCATGGTACTGACCATCACGGGAACGACCGTTGCCCAGGCCGCGCCACCCGGTAAGCCTGACAGCGGGGTCGGCGCGCCTCAGGAATTCGCCGACGAGTACACGCACATCGTCGTCGACAAACGGCCGCGCGGCGAGGCCGATCTCGACGAGTTGCGGGAGTCCTTGCATCGGAACGGACTGCAGACCGCGAAGAGCCGCTGGGCCGCCGAGGGGAAGGACGTGGAGGCCGAGCTGAGGAAGGCCGGGTCGGGTTACGCGAAGAACGGGCACCACGAGCACGTCTTCATGTGGGACTCGTCGAAGAAGGGGATCGAGGGCGGCAACGCCATCGAGCGGAACGGCGATGCCATCAGGGTCAAGATCCGGTGGGATGCCTTGAAGAAGGACGGGCGGTTTCTCGGCGGCACGCTCAAGGGCGATCACGGCGGTGGCCCGCTCGGTGGGGAATCCACCAATGGCGCGTGGGCCCACAAGGGCGACATCCCCAGGAAGTATCTGTTCATCGTGGGCGTCGACGACCCCGCGCACCCCGGAATGAGCCAATGGCTCGCGGGCAAGGGCTGGCCCGACGGCAATGGCGTCTGCTCCACCGGCGGTTCCCCGGGGCGCGCGAAGCGGTCCGTGAACGTCTGTGAGCAGGGGCGGACGGAGGAGGCCGGACCGGCGGAGGAGGGCAAGCCGTCCGGGGAGGTGCTGGAGAGCGCGGAGGCCAGGCAGGTCGAGCAGGTCTTCGGCGAACTTGCCGGGAAATACGGGCTCAAGGTCGTCGCCCCCGACGGCAAGCAGCTGTCCCCGTCCGACATCCACGCCCGCATCCGCGGCTACGGCAAGCTCTCGCCCGAGGCGAAGGCCAAGATCCGCGCGAATCTGAAGTCCGCGGGCAGCACGGCCAAGGGCGCCCTGCTGGTCGCGGGCGGCGTGCTGTGGGCGAAGGGTGTGTACGACGCCTTCGCCGACGACACCACGAGCCTGGACAAGGCCGCCGCCATCACCGCGATCGTCCCCTTCGTGGGGTGCGGCACGCAGGCCGGGGCGGCCGCCGGCCACGGGCGGTTCGACGCCGACGACACCGCGGCCTGCTTCGGGGCCGACGCCCTGCTGGTCACCCCGCTGTGGCCCGCCGGGCTCACCCTCCATGGCGCCCGCTATTTCACCGACAAGTGGAAGGAGGCGCAGATCCCGTCGATCACGGTGTTCCAGCAGGCCCGCGACGAGGCGTGGAAGAAGACGCTCGACGACTTCCGTGCCAGTGCCGACGGCCTCCGGAAACTCGTGAAGACAGCCGCCGACATCGAGCGTCAGCAGCTCGAAGCGGAAAAGGCCGTGATTCTGCACAATGCCGCCGAGAAGACGGTGGAGGTGGACAAGGGCGGCGCCTCCGCGGAGGCCAAGAAGCTCCTCAAATGGAGCACCGAGCGCACGGCACGCGAACAGATCAAGGAACTTCCCCGGAAACTCCGCGAGCAGTCCGACACGGCGATCCGCGACGCACTCGTGGAACGGGCGAGGCAGTACAACGAGGAGTTCATCAAGCAGGAGGTCAATATCGACCGCTGGAAGGACGAGTCCTGGCAGGCCGCACTCCACGGCCCCAGCCACTCCCGCGCGGACCGGCAGGAATACCTCGACAAACTGATCCAGCGACTCCGTGACCGCGACATGCTGCCGCCCGTACCGGACGCGAGCGACCTCGCCACGGACATCGACCGGGCCCGCAAGGCCCTGGCGCAGCAGGACGCCTGACGCGCCGCGGCCGACGCGCGCCCAGGTCCGCCCCGTACCCGGACGCACGTCGGCCGAGGCCGTGCGGGCTCCGCCCCGCGGGCCGGATCAGGCGGGCAGGACGGCCTCGATGGCGGTCGTGACCTCGGCGGCGTCGGGCTCGGTGCGCGGGCCGAACCGGGCGGTGACCCGGCCGTCGGGGGCGACGAGGAACTTCTCGAAGTTCCAGCGGATGTCCCCGGTGTGCCCCTCTGCGTCCGGGGTGTCCACGAGCCCGGCGTACAGCGGGTGCCGGGCCTCGCCGTTGACGTCGGTCTTCTCGGTCAGGGGGAAGGTCACGCCGTACGTGGCCGAGCAGAACGCGGCGATCTCCTCGGCGCTGCCGGGCTCCTGGCCCATGAACTGGTTGCACGGCACGCCCAGGACGGTGAAGCCGCGCGGCGCGTAGCGCTCGTGGAGCTTCTCCAACGCCGCGTACTGCGGGGTCAGCCCGCACTTCGAGGCGACGTTGACGACCAGGACGGCCTTGCCGCGGTACTGCGCGAGGTCTGCCGGGCCGCCCTGAAGGGCGTCGATCTCGACGTCGTGAAAGGAGGGGGAGGAGGGGGACGAGGGGAGGGACATGTTCGCTCCTTGTGTCTGTGTGGTGGTACCAACTGGCTACGCGTCAGCGTAGAACCCGGGTCAGCGGGCCAGGACCCCGGCCAGGCCGGAACGCACCGTCGCCGGGTCACCGGTGTCCAGGCCGTGGGTCACCTCGTACCAGGGGCCCAGGCGGTGCCAGAGCAGAGCGCGTCCGCGCAGCTCCGGCGTCGCCCCGTACGCGTCGGCGAGGGCATCGGCGAACGCGGACGGTGTCCCGTGCAGCGCCCAGGCCAGGTCGACGGCAGGGTCCCCGATGTGCGCGTCGCCGAAGTCGATGACGCCGGAGAGGGCACCGCACCGGACCAGGACGTGCTCGGGGCCGAGGTCGCCGTGGACGAGGGCCCGGGCGGGCAGCGAGCCGACGGCGTCCAGCAGCGCGTGGGCGGACTCGCGCCGGTCCGCCGGCAGGAGGGGGATCACACGCGCCCGGAAGTCCTCCGTCAGGGCGGCGCGTTCGTCCAGCACCTCGCGCGGGGACGGCGCTCCCCGGCGCTCCGCTTCCGCCGCGTCGGCGGAGTGCAGGGCGCGCAGGAACAGCCCCAGCCGCCGTCCCCGCGCGGCGTCCGGTTCCGTCAACGGCTCGCCGGGGACCAGCGCGTGCCGTACGACCAACGGATCGTCCGCCACGACACGGGGCACCGGCACGGGCAACGGCAGCTGCGGGCCGAGCCAGGGCATCAGAACGGTCTCCGTACGCAGCTGCCGTGCCACTTCCGGGCGGCGCGGACTCCGCTCGACCCAGCACCCGTCGACCAGCCGCGCCGCGCTGTCCCAGCCCTCCGGGAAATCGACGGTCTCCGGGCGCGAGGTGTACGAGGTGTACGAAGAGGAATCGGTCATCGGGCCACACTAGATCGCCGAGGCCGCCGTGGGCATCGCAGAAAAACGCGCGTCACTGCGCACCGGTCTACCGCGCCCTGGTCTCCGGCGGGAACAGGCCGCTCTCCGGCAGCAGCAGGGCCGAGTCCGCGTGGACCGTGATGTGTACCGGTACGTAGTCGACGGCGTCGACCCGCGCCTCCCCGGTTCCGGGGCTGCGCGCGTACCGCGGGTGGGCGCCCCCGCTGATCTGCCAGCGGAGGCGGTGGCCCGCGGGGAAGCGGTACGCGGCGGAGCCCATCGGCACGGTGACCCCGGACGGCTCGTCCCCGGTCGTACGCACCTGTGCCAGCCCGTCGCAGACGTTGACGGAACGGCCGTGCGGGTCCACGTCGCACAGCCGCGTGAAGACGTCGGCGTGGCCGGTGTCCGTGGAGACGCTCAGCCGTGCCGAGACCGGACCGAGGATCTCCATGGGCTCGCTCAGCGGCGGGCCGGTGAACGTCAGTACGTCCTCCCGGGCCTCCAGCTTCCTGTTGTCGCGGGGCCCCGCGGTACGGCCGAGCGACCGGCCGCCGAGGGACGGGGTGGGGGCGGCCGGGTCGTACCGGAAGGATGCCACCGGCGTGGAGTCCGTGGGGGCCAGCCTGGTGAGGGCCAGCCCGCCGGGGGAGGGGAACCACGGCACGGCGTCCGGCGACCGCGGCGGCCAGTCGTCGAGGTCCCGCCACGCGTTCCCGCCGTCCGCGCTCTCACCGCCCACGTGCACCCGCGCGCCGGTGGGGCGCAGGCCGGACCGGTCGTCGCACAAGTGCGCCCGCAACCAGGCCAGACTCTCCGCGAACACCTCGGGCAGGCCCCGCTGGAGTGCGGAGGTGTGCGTCCACGGGCCGACGAGCAGGGCCGTCTCGCAACCGGCGCTGTGCAGGCGGCCGTACTGTTCGAGGGTCTGGTCGAGGAACACGTCGTGCCATCCGGTGACCAGCGCGGTGGGCACTGCCAGCCGCTCCGCCACCTGACCGTGGGAAGTGCCGCGCCAGTACGGGTCGTCGGCGTCCGGGTGCGTCATCGCACCGTCCAGCCAGGGAACTTCGCGCCCTAGGGCGGACACGTACGCCCCGCGCAGCGGCCGCGCGGTGGCGACCTCGCGCAGTCGGCGCTGGAGGCGCAGCACCGCCTTCGCGAACGGCGCGACGCCCTCGTGCTGGTACGTGCCGCCGGTCGCCGAAATGAGGACGTCCTCCAGATGGAGCGCACCGCCCGCGTGGTAGAAGCCGTGGGGATCGTGGAACCCCACCTGCACCACCATCGCCTTCAGCTCCGGCGGCGGATCCAGCGCGAGTGCCCATTGCACGTAGCCCAGGTAGCTGGGGCCGACCGTGCCGAGCGTCCCGTCGAACCAGGGCTGCTCCCGCAGCCAGGCCACCGTGGCCAGGCCGTCCCGCGCCTCGTCGCGCCAGGCGTCGAACCGGCCGCCCGAACCGCCGGTGCCCCGGCAGCTCTGCAGGACCACGTGGAAGCCCTGCTCGGCGAAGAGCACGCCGTACAGGGGCGACCACGGCACGCCCCTGCCGTACGGCGAGCGCACGAGCAGGGTGGGGAAGTCGCCCTCGGCGCGGGGGAAGTAGTGGTCCGTGATCAGCGGGATGCCGTCGGCCGCCGGTACCGGCAGTCCGGGCTCCCACCCGACGTCGTGCCGTGCGGCCGGGAGGCCGCGCCAGGTGGCGCGCGTCAGCCGCGCGGACAGCGGAGGTTTCCCGGGCAGCGGGGTCCAGGCCGATCTTGTCGCGGTGTCGTGTGCGTGCGTGTGTGCGTGTGCTGTCATGACGCCCCCTCGCTAATTCCGTACGTTGTACGAGAATAGCGGGTGCTTGGATATGTTCCACAAGGCCGCGAGCCCGCGGGGCCGGTGGACCGGCGGGGACCAGGACAGGAGTACCGAGACCGTGACCCGTGACGGCGACGACGGCACCGTGGGAGTCGACCCCCAGCAGCTCTGGCTGAACCCCGCCGGGCCCCGCAGGGGGCGCAGGCCCGCGTTCAGCCGCGAGGCGATCACGGCGGCGGCCGTCGCCCTCGCGGACGCGGAAGGGCTCGACGCGGTCACGATGCGGCGGGTGGCCGCGCAGGTCGGGGCCGGTGTCATGTCGCTCTACAGCTACGCCCCCGACAAGGAGACGCTGCTGGAGCTGATGCTCGACCACGTCAGCGGTGAACTGCCGGTGGGGGAGGCCCTCACGGGCGACTGGCGCGCCGACGTCAAGGCCCTCGCCCACCGCCAGCGGGCCCTGATGCTGCGGCACCCCTGGCTCCCCGCCGTCCTGACCGTGCGCCGCACCCCCGGTCCCAACGCCCTCGCGTTCCTGGAGCACGGACTCGTGGCCCTGCGGCCCGCCGGGCTGGACGGCGCGGCGAGGCTGGAGGTCCTGGCCCAGCTCACCGCGTTCGTCGCCGGGCACGTCGCGTACGAGGTCGCGCAGGCCGGGGTGGCGCAGTCGCCCGGGCGGGCCGCGGCCGAGGCCCGTTACCTGGCCGCAGTCGCCGCGGACGGCCGCCACCCGGAGCTCGCCGAAGCGCTCGCGGCGCCCGGGCGTTCCGTCACCCCGGACGCCACGTTCAGCCGCTTCCTCAGCCGCTTGGTCGACGGCCTCGGCAGCGACTGACGCGCGAGCGCCCGGAACGGGCGCCTGTCGATTCACGGCCCGTGCCTCCGGGACACGCACCGGCCGGGGCCCTTTGGGG
>NZ_JAINFC010000238.1 GCF_020740835.1 Streptomyces sp. UNOC14_S4 | reverse complement strand
CCCCACAACCCCGTCGGTCGCCCCACGCCCGTCACCGCCGCGACCGTGACCCAGCGGCCCTCCGGGATGCCGATCCACAAGTACGGCTCGTACGAGGCCGTCGACCTGCCCGACCGCACCTGGCCGGAGGCCAGGATCACCAAGGCGCCCCGCTGGCTCTCCACCGACCTGCGCGACGGCAACCAGGCGCTGATCGACCCGATGTCGCCCGCCCGCAAGCGCGAGATGTTCGACCTGCTGGTGCGCATGGGCTACAAGGAGATCGAGGTCGGCTTCCCCTCCTCCGGCGCCACCGACTTCGACTTCGTACGGTCGATCATCGAGGAGGGCGCGATCCCCGAGGACGTGACGATCTCCGTCCTCACCCAGGCGCGCGAGGAGCTCATCGAGCGCACCGTGGAGTCGCTGCGCGGCGCCCACCGCGCGACCGTGCACCTCTACAACGCCACCGCCCCCGTCTTCCGCCGCGTCGTCTTCCGCGGCTCCCGTGAGCAGGTCCGGCAGATCGCGGTGGACGGCACCCGGCTGGTCGTGGAGTACGCCGAGAAGATCCTCGGCGACGACACGGTCTTCGGCTACCAGTACTCGCCGGAGATCTTCACCGACACCGAGCTCGACTTCGCGCTGGAGGTCTGCGAGGGCGTCATGGACGTCTGGCAGCCCGAGGCGGGCCGCGAGATCATCCTCAATCTGCCCGCCACCGTGGAGCGGTCCACCCCCAGCACCCACGCCGACCGCTTCGAATGGATGTCGCGCCACCTGAGCAGGCGCGAGTTCGTCTGCCTGTCCGCGCACCCCCACAACGACCGGGGCACCGCCGTCGCCGCCGCCGAGCTGGCCGTCATGGCGGGGGCCGACCGGGTCGAGGGCTGTCTGTTCGGCCAGGGTGAGCGCACGGGCAACGTGGACCTGGTCACCCTGGGCATGAACCTCTTCTCCCAGGGCGTCGACCCGATGATCGACTTCTCGCGGATCGACGAGGTCCGCAGGACCGCCGAGTACTGCAACCAGATGGAGGTCCACCCGCGCCACCCCTACGCGGGCGACCTGGTCTACACCGCCTTCTCCGGCTCCCACCAGGACGCCATCAAGAAGGGCTTCGAGGCGATGGAGGCCACCGCCACCGCCGCCGGGAAGACCGTGGACGACATCGAGTGGGCCGTGCCCTACCTGCCCATCGACCCCAAGGACGTCGGCCGCTCCTACGAGGCGGTCATCCGCGTCAACTCGCAGTCCGGCAAGGGCGGTATCGCCTACGTCCTGAAGAACGACCACAAGCTGGACCTGCCGCGCCGGATGCAGATCGAGTTCTCGCGGATCATCCAGGCCAAGACCGACGCCGAGGGCGGCGAGGTCACCCCGCAGGAGATCTGGTCGGTCTTCCAGGACGAGTACCTGCCGACTCCGGACCGCTCCTGGGGCCGGATCGAGCTGCGCACCGCCCAGACCTCGACCACGAGCGAGGGCACCGACGCGCTCACCGTCGAGGCCGTCGTGGACGGCGCGGACACGGTGCTCACCGGCACCGGCAACGGTCCGATCTCCGCCTTCTTCGACGCGCTCGGCGCGATCGGGGTGGACGCGCGCCTGCTGGACTACACCGAGCACACCATGAGCGAGGGCGCCAGCGCCCGGGCCGCCTCGTACATCGAGTGCGTGATCGACGGGCAGGTCTTCTGGGGCATCGGCATCGACCCCAACACCACCCGTGCCTCGATCAAGGCCGTGGTCTCCGCGGTCAACCGCGCCCACCGCGGCTGACACCGACGGGGTGGCACCGGGCCCCGGGAACAGCGTCAAGGCGGCGCCACCGAAACCACCGTATCCGGTGGCTCGGTGGCGTGATCGCCCCGCTGCCGCCCGAAGTCTGTGCACGGGGTACTGACGCCACATCATCGATGTGGCTAACATCACGTCAACGCGGCGACGACGCCGTGGCGTTAGGGAGGTGCCCCCGTGATGCACGCGCAAGGCCGATCCGGAGCGGACCGGTGTCCGGTGGGCGTACGCACCGTGTGGCGCACCGTCGGTGACGGCGAGTTCTACTGCCCCGGGTGCGGCGGTGACCGCAACTACCGCCGCCGTACGGGCCGCCGTCGGCTCGTCGCCTTCGGGGTGCCGCTGCTGCCGCGCGGCCCGGTCGGGCCGATCGTCGAGTGCACCGCCTGCCGCGCGCGCTACAGCATGGACATCCTGGACCACCCCACGACCACGCGTTTCTCCGCGATGCTCCGCGACGCCGTGCACACGGTCGCCCTCGCCGTCCTCGCCGCGGGCGGCACGGAGGCGCGCACCGTGCGCAGGGCGGCGGTCGGCGCGGTCCGGGCGGCCGGCTTCGTCGACTGCAGCGAGGAGCAGCTGATCACCCTCATCGAGGCGCTCGCCGCGGACACCGGGCGGTTGCCCGGTACGTATTCCACCGGCTCCGACGGCCCCGACGGCACGGTCGGCGGGCTCGGGGAGGGCTGCGGGCGGGACGGTTTCGACCCCAGAGGTACGGCCCTGTCCATCGAGCTCCACGAGGCGCTGGAGCCGCTCGCTCCCCACCTCGCACCGGCGGGCCGGGAGTCCATCCTGCTCCAGGGCGCGCGCATCGCCCTGGCCGACGGCCCGTACCGGCCCGCCGAGCGCGAGGTCCTGGCCACGGTCGGCCGGGCCCTGCTCATCTGCCCGGAGGACACGGACCGCCTGCTGGCGGCGGCCCGCACCCCCTCGTAGGCCGTCAGAGCGTGACGACGGTGTCCTGTTTGAAGCGGTAGAAGCCCAGGTCGGCGTCGAAGTACGTGACGGTGACCCGCACCCGGTCGCCCTTGGCGAAGTGCGAGCCCGGGTCGATGTTCAGGTCCGGCTTCGCCGTGTGCTTGCCGTAGTCACAGGTCAGCTGGGCGGGCTTGAGGACGGCCGCGGCGTTCGACTCCTCGTGGCCGGTCACATTCAGCTTGGTCGCGTTGACGACCAGCAGGTACGTGTTGCCCTCGTCGCAGGAGTAGGTGACCTGGGCCTGGAGGTTGTTCGTCGAGCGGAGCGTCAGCTTGTCGAAGGCCAGGTCGTAGGCCTTCGCGGAGGCGGACGGCGCGGTGATCAGGGCCCCGGCCCCGGCGAGGAGCGCGACGGCGGCGGTGCTCACGAGACGGCGTGTGTTCATGGTGATTCCTTCCCCCCACAGTGATGGATCTTGCGCATGCTAGGCGGCCTCCGCGGTGAGGGACAATGACCGCATGAGTCTGTTCCGCGACGACGGCATCGTGCTGCGCACCCAGAAGCTGGGCGAAGCGGACCGCATCATCACGCTGCTGACCCGGGGGCACGGACGGGTGCGCGCGGTGGCCCGGGGCGTGCGGCGTACGAAGTCGAAGTTCGGGGCCCGGCTGGAGCCCTTCTCGCACGTGGACGTGCAGTTCTTCGCGCGCGGTGGCGAGCTCGTCGGCCGCGGCCTGCCGCTGTGCACCCAGAGCGAGACGATCGCCGCGTACGGCGGCGCGATCGTCACCGACTACGCGCGCTACACCGCGGGCACCGCCATGCTGGAGACCGCCGAGCGCTTCACCGACCACGAGGGCGAGCCCGCCGTGCAGCAGTACCTGCTGCTCGTGGGCGGCCTGCGGACGCTCGCCTCGGGCGCGCACGCCCCGCACCTCGTCCTCGACGCGTTCCTGCTGCGCTCGCTCGCCGTCAACGGCTACGCGCCCAGCTTCGACGCCTGCGCGAAGTGCGGGATGCCCGGGCCGAACCGGTTCTTCTCGGTGGCCGCGGGCGGGGTGGTGTGCGGTGACTGCCGGGTGCCCGGAAGCGTCGTACCCTCCTCGGAGTCGATCGGGCTCCTCGGCGCGCTGCTGACCGGGGACTGGGCGACGGCGGACGCGTGCGAGGCGCGGCACGTCCGGGAGGGCAGCGGCCTGGTGGCGGCGTATCTGCACTGGCACCTGGAGCGGGGGCTCCGCTCCCTCCGCTACGTGGAGAAGTGACCCCGGCAGCACCCCGGCAGCACCCTGACATCGGCTGACACCGACTGACATCGACTGGCACCGACTGGCATCGAGGAGAAGTGGCACGCATGGCACGACGCGGGATTCTGGGCCGTTCCCGACGCGAGTACCGCACACCCGACCCGCACCCCACCGGGGCCCGGCCGCCGAAGATCCCCGGCGAGCTGGTCCCCGGGCACGTGGCCATCGTCATGGACGGCAACGGCCGTTGGGCGAAGGAGCGCGGGCTGCCGCGCACCGAGGGCCACAAGGTCGGCGCCGAGCGCGTGCTGGACGTGCTCCAGGGCGCGATCGAGATGGGCGTGGGCAGCGTCTCGCTGTACGCGTTCTCCACGGAGAACTGGAAGCGCTCGCCCGACGAGGTGCGCTTCCTGATGAACTTCAACCGCGACTTCATCCGCAAGACCCGCGACCAGCTCGACGCGCTCGGCATCCGGGTGCGCTGGGTGGGCCGGATGCCCAAGCTGTGGCGCTCGGTGGCCAAGGAGCTCCAGATCGCCCAGGAGCAGACCAAGGACAACGACAAGCTGACGCTGTACTTCTGCATGAACTACGGCGGGCGCGCGGAGATCGCGGACGCCGCGCAGGCGATGGCGCACGACGTGGCGGCGGGGCGGCTGGACCCGTCCAAGGTCAGCGAGAAGACCCTCGCCAAGTACCTCTACTACCCGGACATGCCGGACGTGGACCTGTTCCTGCGCCCGTCCGGGGAGCAGCGCACCTCGAACTACCTGATCTGGCAGAGCGCTTACGCCGAGATGGTCTTCCAGGACGTGCTGTGGCCGGACTTCGACCGCCGTGACCTGTGGCGGGCGTGCCTGGAGTACGCCCAGCGGGACCGCCGCTTCGGCGGTGCGATCCCGAACGCGGTCGAGTCCGGCGCCGAGGGCTGAGAGGCCGACGGGACCTGTGGGGGCTACGGCCGCTTCGCGGCGCAGTCCCCGCAGGTGCCGAAGATCTCCACGGTGTGGGCGACGTCCACGAAGCCGTGCTCCGTGGCGATGGCGTCGGCCCACTTCTCCACGGCGGGGCCCTCGACCTCGACGGCCTTGCCGCACATCCGGCACACCAGGTGGTGGTGGTGCCCGCTGGAGCAGCGGCGGTAGACGGACTCGCCGTCGCTCGTGCGCAGCACGTCGACCTCGCCGGCGTCGGCGAGGGACTGGAGCGTGCGGTAGACGGTGGTGAGGCCCACCGAGGCACCGCGGTGCTTCAGCAGGTCGTGGAGCTCTTGAGCGCTACGGAACTCGTCCACTTCGTCCAGCGCCGCCGCCACAGCGGCCCGCTGCTTGGTGGACCGGCCGCGTACCGGGGGACCCGCGGTCGCCACAGTTGCCTCCAAAAGCTCGCCTGAACACCCGTCCGCACGTGTTGCACCGCCAATTGTGCCAGCACGCGGCACCGGTTGCGTAAGCCCCGAGGCGCCCTCAGGTCCCGTACGCCGGGCTCGCGCTCCGGACGCGGGGCGGAACAGCACTGCCCCGGGCGCACGCGCCCGGGGCAGATGTGCTGCTCGCGGTGGTGTCAGACGCGGACGTCGTCGGCCGGGGTGCGGGCGCCGGGCACGTCCAGCGTGCAGCCGTCGTCGGCCGCGGTGGCGGCCTGCCGGGCGCGCTTCCTGGCGAGCGGGGTCGCCAGCGCGGTCAGCGCGATGAAGACGCCGATGGCCATGAGCACGATGGTGGCGCCGGAGGGCACGTCCACGTAGTACGAGGTGGCGGTGCCGGAGACGGTGACCAGCACGCCGATGGCCATGGCCAGCCCGAAGGTCATGGCGAAGCTGCGGGCGATCTGCTGCGAGGCGGCCACCGGGATCACCATCAGGGCGCTGACGAGCAGCAGGCCCACGACGCGCATGGCGACGGTGACGGTCACCGCGGCGGTGACCGCGATCAGCAGGTTGAGCACCCGCACCGGCAGGCCGGTGACGCGGGCGAACTCCTCGTCCTGGCAGATGGCGAAGAGCTGGCGGCGCAGGCCCAGGGTGGCCAGCACGACGAACGCCGCGAGGACGCAGATCGCGACCAGGTCCTGCTGCGAGACGGTGGTGATCGACCCGAAGAGGTAGGTCGTGAGGTTGGCGTTGGAGCCGGTGGAGGACAGGCTCATGAGCATCACGCCACCCGCCATGCCGCCGTAGAAGAGCATGGCGAGCGCGATGTCGCCGCGCGCCTTGCCGTACGAGCGGATGAGCTCCATCACCACGGCGCCCAGCACACAGACCGCGGTGGCCACCCACACCGGGCTGGTGTTGAGCAGGAAGCCGAGGCCGACGCCGGTGAGCGCCACGTGCCCGATGCCGTCGCCCATGAGCGCCTGCCGCCGCTGGACGAGGAAGGTGCCGATCGCGGGCGCGGTGATGCCCACGATGAACGCGGCGAGCAGGGCCCGCTGCATGAAGGGGGGATCGAGGATGTCCATCAGGTGAGCAGCCCTGTCCGAATCGGTTCCGCCGCGGGGCCCGCGTGCGGGTGTACATGGTCGTGGCCCGGGAGAGCATGCTGGCCCACGGCCTCGGGCGGCGGCCCGTCGTGGACGACGCAGCCGTCGCGGAGCACGACCGCGCGGTCGATGAGCGGTTCCAGCGGGCCGAGCTCGTGCAGCACGAGGAGGACGGTGGCGCCGCGCTCGACCTGGGCGCGCAGGGCGGCCGCGAGGACCTCCTGGCTGGCCAGGTCGACGCCGGCCATCGGCTCGTCCATGATCAGCAGTTCGGGCTCCACGGCCAGCGCGCGGGCGATGAGCACCCGCTGGTGCTGGCCGCCGGAGAGGGCGTCCACGGAGTCCTTGATCCGGTCGGCCATGCCGACGAGCTCCAAGGCGCGGACGACGGCCTCGCGGTCGGCCTTGCGCAGGGGGCCCAGCCGGGTGCGGGCCAGCCGCCCGGCCGCGACGACCTCGCCGACGGTGGCGGGCACGCCGCCCGCGGCGGTGGTGCGCTGCGGGACGTAGCCGAGCCGGGCCCAGTCCTTGAAGCGGCGCCGGGGCGTGCCGAAGAGTTCCAGCTCGCCGCCGGTGAGGGGGACCTGGCCGACGATCGCGCGGACGGCGGTGGACTTGCCGGAGCCGTTGGCGCCGAGCAGGGCGACGACCTCGCCGCGGCGCACGGTCAGGTCGACACCGCGCAGCACCGGCCGCGAGCCGAGGGCCGCGGTCGCGCCGCGCAGGGATATGACGGGCTGCCCGTCCATGGCGTCTGCCTCCGTTGCCTGTTGCGTCACTTGGTGCCGAGCGCCTTCTGGAGGGCGGCCAGGTTGGCCTCCATCACGCCGAAGTAGTCGCCGCCGCGGGACTTGTCCGTGATCCCTTCGAGCGGGTCGAGGACGTCCGTCGTGACGCCGAGGTCCTTGGCCAGGGTCCGGGCGGTGGCCGGGTTGGCGATCGTCTCGAAGAAGACGGTACCGACGTGGTGGTCCTTGGCGAGCTGGTGCAGGTCCTTCATCCGGGCGGCGCTGGGCTCCGACTCGGGGTCGACGCCGCTGATGGCCTCCTCGGTGAGGCCGTAGCGCTCGGCGAGGTAGCCGAAGGCCGCGTGGGTGGTGATGAAGGTGTCCGAGGCGCGGTTCTTCAGGCCGTCGGTGAACTTCTTGTCCAGCGCGCCGAGCTTCTTGACGAGCTCGTCGGTGTTCTTCTGGAAGTCCGCCTTGTGGTCGGGGTCGGCCTCGGCGAGGGTCTTGTTCACTCCCTTGGCGACCTCGGCGTACTTCACCGGATCCAGCCAGACGTGGGGGTCGGCGCCCTTCTCGGACTCCGAGTGGGAGTGGTTGTCGCCGGTCGCGTGGTGGTGGCCGTCGACCTCGGTGCCGTGCTCCTCCGTCGAGGTGAAGGAGAGGGCGTCGGCGATGTGCTTGTTGCCGGACTGCTTGATCGCGGCGTCCACGGCGGGCTGGAGGCCCTTGAGATAGACGATCGCGCCCGCGTCGCTCAGGGAGCCGGTCTGCTTGGGCGTGAGCTCCAGGTCGTGCGGCTCGACGCCGGGCTTCGTCAGATTGGTCACGCTGACGTGGTCGCCGCCGATCTCCTTGGCGAGGAACTCCATCGGGTAGAAGGAGGCGATCACGTTGAGTTTGCCGTCCGTCGACTTGCCCGCCGAATCGGAGCCGGAGCACGCGGAGAGCGTGAGAAGCCCCAGGACAGCGGCCGTGGCGACGGCGGCGGTGGGTATTCGGGGGAAGCGGGGACGACTGGTGTTCATGACAGTCATTTTCAACAAAACTGGAAACGATTGTCAACAAGGTGTTCGCAAAGAGGGCGCATCCGGCCATCCCGGGGGATCGGGTCAAGCCAAGGCCAGAGCCGATTTGGCTTGGGGGGAGGCCCCGCCGGTAACCTGAATCATTCGCTGTTCGTCGTCGCAATGAAGAGAGCACCGTGGCCGCCGACAAGATCGAGACCATCGTCAGCCTGAGCAAGCGCCGTGGCTTCGTCTATCCCTGCTCCGAGATCTACGGTGGTCAGCGTGCCGCCTGGGACTACGGACCGCTCGGCGTGGAGCTCAAGGAGAACATCAAGCGTCAGTGGTGGCGCTCCATGGTCACCTCGCGCGACGACGTGGTCGGCCTCGACTCGTCGGTCATCCTGGCCCGCGAGGTGTGGGAGGCGTCCGGTCACGTCGCCACCTTCTCCGACCCGCTGACCGAGTGCACCTCCTGCCACAAGCGCTACCGCGCGGACCACCTGGAGGAGGCGTACGAGGCCAAGCACGGCAAGCTGCCCGCGAATGGCCTCGCCGACATCAACTGCCCGAACTGCGGCAACAAGGGCCAGTTCACCGAGCCCAAGCAGTTCTCCGGCCTGCTGTCCACGCACCTCGGCCCGACCCAGGACACCGGTTCGGTGACCTACCTGCGTCCCGAGACCGCGCAGGGCATCTTCACCAACTTCACCCAGGTCCAGACGACCTCCCGGAAGAAGCCCCCGTTCGGCATCGCCCAGACCGGCAAGTCCTTCCGCAACGAGATCACGCCGGGCAACTTCATCTTCCGCACCCGCGAGTTCGAGCAGATGGAGATGGAGTTCTTCGTCAAGCCGGGCGAGGACGAGACCTGGCACGAGTACTGGATGGAGCAGCGCTGGAGCTGGTACACCGGCCTCGGCATGCGCGAGGAGAACATGCGGTGGTACGAGCACGCCGCTGAGAAGCTTTCCCACTACTCGAAGCGCACCGTCGACATCGAGTACCGCTTCAACTTCGGCGGCACCGAGTTCTCGGAGCTGGAGGGCATCGCCAACCGCACCGACTTCGACCTCAAGGCCCACTCCGCGGGCTCCGGCCAGGACCTGTCGTACTTCGACCAGGAGGCCGGCGAGCGCTACTTCCCGTACGTCATCGAGCCCGCGGCCGGTCTGAACCGCGCCATGCTGGCCTTCATGCTCGACGCGTACAACGAGGACGAGGCGCCGAACGCCAAGGGCGTCATGGAGAAGCGCACCGTCATGCGCCTCGACCCGCGCCTGGCCCCGGTCAAGGTCGCGGTCCTCCCGCTCTCCCGCAACCCGCAGCTCTCCCCGAAGGCGAAGGGCCTCGCGGCGGACCTGCGCAAGCACTGGAACATCGACTTCGACGACGCGGGCGCCATCGGCCGCCGCTACCGCCGCCAGGACGAGATCGGCACGCCGTTCTGCGTCACCGTCGACTTCGACACGCTGGACGACAACGCGGTGACCGTGCGCGAGCGCGACACGATGAAGCAGGAGCGCGTCTCCCTCGACCAGATCGAGGGCTACCTGGCGGCTCGCCTGCTGGGCTGCTGACGCTTTTCGCCGCGACGCGTTCGCTGTGACGCCGGGAGGCCCCGGCTCCCCCTGTGGTGGGGGAGCCGGGGCCTCCCGGTTTTTGATGCCGGGCTTACCAGCCTGCTGTGTCGAGTTCGAAGTCGAAGGGAGCGGGGATATGGACCTTGTCGCCGAACTTGATCGGGCGGTGGGCCAGGTACCCGTGGTCCGGGGTGGGGTCGTAATACACCGTGACCATGTCCTTCGCCATGTCGATGAGGATGTACACCGGTACTTCGGCCCTGCCGTAGACGCCCAGCTTGTCGGTGAGATCGACGAGCCTTGTCGAGGGTGACGTCTGCTCGGCCACGAGGGACAGCGCCGATCCGGGAAGCCGGATGGTGTCGATGTCGATGGCCTTCAGATCCGCGACGTGCAGGTCCGGTCCGTAGGCCCGGGACTGCTGAGGGAAGACGAAGAGGTGCGGATTCGTCATGGCCCGATGGCCGGGCGGGGTGTGAGCCGACAGTTGGTCCTCGAGGGAGCGCAGGATGCGGAAGTAGGAGCCCTTGGACCACGGCGACATGACGATGTTCCCCCCGATGATCTCCGCGCGATAGCCATCGGGCATGGCGTCATTGGCCTGCTCCAGGTCGCGGCACAGCTGCTCGAAGTCGATGTCTCCCTCGTCCGCTATCGGCTGGAACACTTCTCGCGGAATGTCCATGATGGCCATCATGCACCTCCTCAGGTGAGCGGGTCGCTGTGCCGCACAACGTAGCCACACTTCCGGGCTGGGGGACGGCCGTTCCCCGTACGTTCATCCGATAGGGGGATCGCCTCGCTCAGGCCCGCAGCCCCCGCAGGATCAGGTCGCAGATGGCCTCGAAGGCCGCGTCGATCCCGGGGCGGGACCACTCCGCCGCGTACGCCGGGTCGTGGAAGCGGTTCGTCGCATCCCACACCGCGCGGGCCGCGGCGGACGGGTCGGGGGCGGTGAACTCGCCGGAGCGGACGCCGCTGCCGATGATGACGGCGAGCTGCTCGATCATCGTCCCGATGTGGCGGTCCACGACGCCGCTGTTCTCGCCGACGAGGACCATGTAGGTGGCGAACAGCTCGGGGTCGTCGCCCGCCTTGTGCCGCTTGGCGGCGAAGAGGCCGGCCAGCCATGCGCGCAGCCGGGGTTCGGCGGGGCCTTCCGCCTCGGCGAAGACGGACAGCGCGGTGTGCGACTGGTCGAGCCAGCGCTCGGTGACCGCCTCGCGGAGGGCGGCCTTGCTGCCGAAGTGGCGGTAGACGCTGCCGTGGCTCACGCCCAGGGCCCGTGCCACGTCGACCACGGTGGCCTTGGCCGGGCCGTAGCGGCGCAGCACGTCCTCGGTGGCCTCCAGGATGCGGTCGGGGGTCAGGGTGTCGGGCGGCGGCGCCATCGCAGCGTTCGGCCT
>NZ_JAINFC010000237.1 GCF_020740835.1 Streptomyces sp. UNOC14_S4 | reverse complement strand
CCACCCGCAGACGAAACCGTAAGCGCAGCGCTACCAGCTCGCCTTCCGAACCCCCGGCAAGAACCCCGCATGCGCCTGCCCCCGCACATTGACGCGGGAGAGCCCGAACCGCCCCACATAGCCCCGCGGCCGCCCGTCGACCGCGTCGCGGTTGCGCACGCGCGTCGCGCTCGCGTCCCGCGGCTGCCGCTGCAACTCGCGCAGCGCCGCCGCCCGTTCGCCCTCCGTCCGCCGCGGGTCGCGGATCACCGCCTTCAGGATGGCCCGCCGGGCCGCGTAACGCGCGACGACCAGCCGCCGCGCCTCGTTCTTCGCGATCTTGCTCTTCTTCGCCATCAGACCTTCTCCCCTCGGGCCCGGATCCGGGCCACGGCCGCCTCGACGCCGATGGCGTCGACCGTCTTGATCCCCTTCGCGCTCAGCCGCAGCCGCACATGGCGGTTCTCACTCGGCAGCCAGTAGCGCTTCGCCTGGATGTTGGGGTCGAAGCGGCGGGGCGTGCGCCGGTGGGAGTGCGAGATCGCGTTGCCGAAACCGGGCTTCCGGCCGGTCAGCTGGCAGCGAGCGGACATGGTGTGTCGACCTCCTGTCGGGGACCCCTCCCGGAGCCCCTAATGAAAATGGAAACCATTTCTGTATAGTAGCGGGTATGGCCCGCAACGAACTACGTCCCGTGATCAAGCTCCGGTCCACAGCAGGCAGCGGCTTCACCTACGTCACCCGCAAGAACCGCCGTAACGACCCCGACCGCATGGAGCTGCGCAAGTACGACCCCGTCGTGGGTCGCCACGTCGTCTTCCGAGAGGAGCGCTGAGCCGCCATGAAGCCCGGAATCCACCCGCCGTACGGCCCGGTCGTCTTCCGCGACCGCGCCGCGGACTACGCCTTCCTCACCCGGTCGACCGCCACCAGCGACAAGACCGTCGAGTGGGAGGACGGCAACACCTACCCGGTCATCGACGTCGAGATCTCCTCGGCGAGCCACCCCTTCTACACGGGCACCGCCCGTGTCCTGGACACCGCGGGCCGCGTCGAACGCTTCGAGCGCCGCTACGGCAAGCGCGCCACACAAACCACGCACGCCACGTACAGCACACGCGCCACGCACAGCGCACACGACAAGCAGGAGACCGACCGGTGACCGGGGAGCGGCCGATGCCCGTGGCGCTCGTCGGCGGACTGCACGCCGACGCGCGCCGCGTCGCGGTCGACCAACTGCTGCGGACGGTCCCCGGCAGCGTGGCCCTCCACCACGACCTGTCCACGGCCGCCGCGGGCACGGTGCGCCGGACCGTGCGCGACGGCTCCGGTGTGCTCGACGAGGGCGACACCCCGCTCGTGAACGACTGCGCCTGCTGCGCGCTGCGCGAGGACCTGGTGCCCGAGCTGGAGCGGCTCGCCGCGAGCGGTTTGTGCCGGCTCGCCGTCGTGGAGCTGTGGGACTCGGTCGAGCCCAAGGCGATGGCCGAGGTCGTCGTCGCGCACGCCGGACCGGATCTCCGGCTCACGGCGGTGGTCACGGCCGTCGACCCGGCACTGCTGCTCCCCGCCATCAGCTGCGGCGACGACCTCGCCGAGGCCGGTCTCGCCGCGGCGGCGACCGACCGGCGCACGGTGGCGGATACCTTCGCGCGCCAGCTGGAGTACGCCCCGGTACTGGCCCTGGTCGAGAACAGCGGCGGCAGACACGACGGCAGCCCCGACAGCGACGACGGCGAACCGGCCGCAGACGCCGCCGACTTCGCCCTGCTGGATCAGCTCGCCCCCACGGCACAGCGCGTATCGGCCGACTCCGTGGCGTTCGCCGCGGCGGCCGTCGCCGGGTTCGACGTGGAGGCCGCGGCGGCCCGGCAGCACCCCGCCTGCGCGCTGCTGCCGCAGGCCGCCGACGCGGAGGGCGTGGCCACCTTCGTCTGGCACCGGCACCGGCCCTTCCACCCCGGGCGGCTCCACGCGGCCCTGGAGGAGCTGGCCTGCGCCGCCGTCCGCAGCCGCGGCCGGTTCTGGCTGGCCGACCGGCCGGACACGCTGCTGTCCTGGGACGCGGCGGGCGGCGCGCTGTGTGTCGAGAACGCCGGTCCCTGGCTGGCCTCGCTGCCGGAGGCGGCCTGGGAGATGGTGCCCGCGGAGCGCCGCGTGGCCGCCGCCCTGGACTGGCATCCGGAGCACGGGGACCGCGCGCAGCACCTCACTTTCACCTCGCCGGGGCTCGACATCGACGCACTGGCCGCACTGCTCGACTCCTGTCTCCTGGACGACGGCGAATACGCGGCCGGACCCGACAGTTGGCGCTGTCTGTCCACCGCATTCGACGACCTTCTCGATCCGGTTTCCTGAGCAGCCGACTCGAATCGACCCGAAATCGACCCGAAAGGGATTCGCTCATGCCCCGCCGCCCCGACCATCGCAAGAACACCAAGCCCCGGCCCAATCCCCTGGATTCCGCGGGCATCACCTACATCGACTACAAAGACACCGATCTGCTGAGGAAGTTCATTTCGGACCGCGGGAAGATCCGCAGTCGCCGGGTGACCCGGGTCACCGCCCAGCAGCAGCGACAACTGTCACGGGCGATCAAAAACGCACGGGAGATGGCACTGCTTCCCTATTCCGGAACCGTTGCCGGAACCGCTGCCGGGAGCGGCCCCGGCAACCGTTCCGGTCGTGCTGCTTCCGGCGGCGGGAAGTAGCGAAACCTGCACCGTAAGTGCACGTGCATCCGCTCATGCAGAGGCATGTGAACGCAGCTATGATCCGGAGTAGTTGTCATCCCCACTATTCGTGCCGGGGTGCCCCCTGCGAATACTCCGGGAGAGTCCTGTGCCTCACGCGTACAACGGCATGGCTGCCACGGATCTCATCGGCGCCGTCTGGCGCAAGAGCCGGCACTCCAACTCCCAGGGTTCGTGCGTGGAGTTCGCCAAGCTGCCGGACGGCGGTGTCGCCGTGCGCAATTCGCGCCATCCGGACGGACCCGCGCTCGTCTACACCCCGGCGGAGATCGAGGCCATGCTGCTCGGGATCAAGGACGGCGAATTCGACTATCTGGTCGCCGACTGACGGCCGCCGTGCCGCACGGACCGGCGGATGAGACCGGACACGACTGGACACGACCGGACGTGACCGCGGACTGAGCACCCCCCGTGGGCGCTCAGTCGCGATCCCCCGGCAGCCTGAACAGCGCCCAGACCACCTTCCCCCGGAGGGCCCCCGCCAGCGGATGCCAGCCCCACGAGTCGCTGAACGACTCCACCAGGAGCAGCCCACGGCCGCACTCCGCCGACGCGTCGGCGACGCCCGTGACCGGGCTCGCCTCGCTCGGGTCCCGCACCGCGCACACGAGCCTCGACGTCCAGCGCATCAGGTGCAGCCGTACGGGAGGCTCGTACTCCGTACCGACGAGTTCGGTCGGCAGCGCGTACCGCATCGAGTTGGTCACCAGCTCCGAGACGACCAGTGCCACGTCGTCGAAGAGCGTCTGGAGATCCCACTGGGCGAGCGTCGCCCTGGTGAAGCGCCGTGCCGCCCTGACCGCTTCGAAACGCGCCGGAAGTGCACAGGAGGCCGAGTTGGAGACGGCCGACGGAGCGATCGGTGGCAGCCCTCGCCACAGGGGGGAGAGCACAGTCGATCCTTCGGTACCCATCCGAGGCACTCCTGGCAATCGTGGACGTGACATGCACGTGTGCGTACCCCATGGTTCCCAATGCGGATGCCGGATGCAAGGGCAGATGCACGTGCACGTGGGGGTTTTGGGGGCGCACGCTCCAGTTCGGGGGTAATTCTTCCTACGCCCTCCTGCGTACGGTGTCCGGACTGCCATCGCCTCCGTAACCGGATGCACACTCAACGGAGCCCGGAGGTGGCAGACTTCACCGCCGGGGGTAGCGGGGGTCGCCCCGGAAGGGTGCGGATGCGGCACTACCGGGAACAGGGACCGGAAAAGGAGGGGTCGCGGAGATGGCCACGAGCGAGTCGAGCGGTTCTGTGGTGCGCCGCATACTTCTGGGCTCACAGCTCAGGAGGCTGCGGGAATCACGGGGCATCACACGTGAGGCGGCGGGCTATTCGATCCGGGCGTCGGAATCGAAGATCAGCCGCATGGAGCTGGGCCGGGTGAGCTTCAAGGCGCGGGACGTCGAGGACCTCCTCACGCTCTACGGAGTCACCGACGAGCTGGAGCGCGAGGCCCTGCTGGGGCTGGCGCGCGAGGCCAATGTCGCCGGATGGTGGCACAGTTACGGCGATGTGCTGCCGGGCTGGTTCCAGACCTATGTGGGACTGGAGGGTGCCGCGTCCCACATCAGCATCTACGAGGTGCAGTTCGTGCACGGCCTCCTGCAGACCGAGGGGTACGCCCAGGCCGTCGTCGTCCGCGGGCAGCCGGGTGCCGACTCCGCCGAGGTCGAGCGCCGCGTCTCGCTGCGCATGGAGCGCCAGAAGCTGCTCTTCTCCGAGCGCGCCCCGCACTTCCACGCCGTGCTCGACGAGGCCGCCCTGCATCGCCCGTACGGCGGCCCGGACGTCATGCGCGGGCAGCTGGAGCACCTCATCGACATCTCGGAACAGGCCAATGTCACGCTCCAGGTGATGCCTTTCGCGCACGGCGGGCACGCGGGGGAGAGCGGCGCCTTCACCATGCTGCGCTTTCCCGAGTCCGACCTCTCCGACGTGGTCTACCTGGAGCAGCTCACCAGCGCGCTCTACCTGGACAAGCCCGACGAGGTCGCGCAGTACGGAAAGGTGATGGAACGGCTGCACGAGGACAGCCTGCCGCCCGCCGCCACACGGGACTTGCTGAGGGGCCTGCTTCAACTCCTCTGACACATCAGTACGATGACGTCTCATCAGGAGCAAGCATTCCGGATCGGGCGTCACGCGCGCCCCGTTTCTCCAGACAGGGATGGCCCCATGTCCTACTTCGACGAGTTGGCGTTCCAGTACATCGACGGCGAATGGCGCTCCGGCACCGGCTCCTGGGACATCGTCGATTTCAACCCCTACGACGGGGAGAAACTCGCCTCCATCACCGTCGCCGGCGTCGACGAGATCGACCAGGCGTACCGCGCCGCCGAGCGCGCCCAGCGCGAGTGGGCCGCCGTCAACCCGTACACCCGCAGGCTCGTCTTCGAGCGGGCCCTGCGCGTCGTCGACGAGCACGAGTCCGAGATCACCGCGGCGATCACCGCCGAGTGCGGCGGCACGGCCCTGAAGGCGGCCTTCGAGCTCCACCTGGTGCGCGAGTTCCTGCGCGAGGCGCTGCACCTCGCGCTGCGCGCGGAAGGGCGCATCCTGCCGTCTCCGGACGACACAAAGGAGAACCGCCTCTACCGGCTGCCGGTCGGGGTCGTCGGGGTGATCAGCCCGTTCAACTTCCCCTTCCTGCTGTCCCTGAAGTCCGTCGCGCCCGCGATAGCGCTCGGCAACGCCGTCGTCCTCAAGCCGCACCAGAACACGCCGATATGCGGCGGCGGGCTGGTCGCGAAGGTCTTCGAGGAGGCCGGGCTGCCCGCCGGGGTGCTCAACGTCGTGGTCACGGACATCGCCGAGATCGGCGACGCCCTCATCGAGCACCCGGTGCCCCGGGTGATCTCCTTCACCGGCTCCGACAAGGTCGGCCGCCACGTCGCCACCGTCGCCGCCTCGCACTTCAAACGGACCGTACTGGAGCTCGGCGGCAACAGCGCGCTGATCGTCCTGGACGACGCCGACGTCGACTACGCGGTGGACGCGGCCGTCTTCAGCCGCTTCATCCACCAGGGGCAGGTCTGCATGGCGGCGAACCGGCTGCTCGTGGACCGCTCGCTGGAGCGGGAGTTCACCGAGAAGTTCGTCGCCAAGGTCGAATCGCTCAAGGTCGGCGACCCCGGTGACCCCACGACCCACATCGGCCCTCTGATCAACGCGGGCCAGGCGGACGCGGTCAACGCCCTGCTCGACCAGACCGTGGCCGACGGCGCGACCGCCCTGCTCCGGGGCGAGACCTCGGGCACCCTCGTGGCCCCGTCCGTGCTCACGGGCCTGTCCGAGGACGCCCCGATCCTGGGCCAGGAGATCTTCGGGCCGGTCGCCCTGATCATCCCGTTCGACGGCGAGGAGGAGGCGGTCAGGCTCGCGAACGCCACGCCGTACGGGCTGAGCGGCGCCGTGCACACCGGGAACATCGAGCGCGGCGTACGCGTCGCCAAGCGCATCGACACGGGCATGATCCACGTCAACGACGGGACCGTGCACGACGAGCCGCTCGTGCCCTTCGGAGGCGAGAAGCACTCGGGGGTGGGGCGGCTCAACGGCGACTCCATGATCGAGGTGTTCACCACGACGAAGTGGATCTCCATTCAGCACGGGCGCAGCAGATTCCCGTTCTGACGCGATATAGGGCGGGGACTGTCCTCGATCGGTCCTACGGTGAGTGCGTTGCCCGGAGAACCGGACACGGACGAAAGGCGGTCCCCATGCCTACTCACGTCGTCGAGAACGACCCCGCGGACGAGCGCGGCACCCTCCTCGCCTTCCTGGACGCCCAGCGGGGCGGGGTACGGCGGGCAGTGCTCGGCCTGACGGAGGAACAGGCGGCCCTGAAGCCCAGCGCGAGCGCGCTCTCGCTGGGCGGTCTGCTCAAGCACACCCTGCACGCCGAGCACGGCTGGATGGCGATGGCGAGGGGCGGCGGGCCGGCCCCGAGCTTCGAGGAGGCCATGAAGCAGTTCGAGCAGTCCTTCACCCTGACGGAGGACGAGACGGTCCCGGGCCTCCTGGCCGAGTGGGACGAGCTCGCGGCGGACCTCGAAGGCTTCATCCGCGCCCTCCCCACCCTTGAGCAGACCTTCGAACTCCCGGCCGCGCCGTGGTTCCCCAAGGACAACACCTCCGTCTCGATGCGCTGGCTCCTCCTCCACCTCATCGAGGAGGTGGCACGCCACGCGGGGCACGCGGACGTGATCCGCGAGTCGCTCGACGGCAAGACGGCGTTCGAACTGGTGGAGGAGGCGGAGGGGTAGGCCGAGGATGCGCCCCGTCAGGGGCGCGGGGAACTGCGCGACCAGCCACCGGCGGCCCGCAGTCGCACACCGGGCTCGGGTGGCAACCCGGTAGGCGCCCCGCGCCACCGCCCAGCAGCCGCGCGCGGAGCGCAAGACGCACTCGCCTAGGCTGAGGCCGGCACAAGCGCGAAGTGGGGTGACCAATGTCGGCGATCCGCCTCCTGGTCCTGGGCGCCGTCCGGCAGCACGGTCGCGCCCACGGCTACCAGGTCCGCAGCGACCTCGAGTTCTGGGGCGCCCACCACTGGTCCAACGCCAAGCCCGGCTCGATCTACCACGCGCTCAAGGCCATGGCCGGGCAGGGACTGCTGATCGCGCACGACACCGCCCCCAGCGAGGCCGGCGGCCCGCCGCGTACGGAGTACGAGCTGACACCGGAGGGCGAGCGGGAGTACTTCCGGCTGCTGCGCGAGGCGCTCTCGACCCCCGGCCAGAAGGTGGACGTGCTCACCGCGGGCGTCGGCTTCATCGTCGACCTGCCGCGCGACGAGGCGATCTCGCTGCTGAAGCAGCGGGTGGAGTCGCTGCGTGCCTGGCGCGAGGAGATCCGCCGCAACTGGACCCCGGGCGAGGGCGAGGACTGGGGGCACATCGGCGAGATCCGGGGCATGTGGATCCACACGGCGGAGTCCGGCGAGCAGTGGGCGCTGGGCCTCGTCTCCCGGCTCCAGGACGGGGCGTACGTCATGGCGGGCGAAGGCGACCCGTGGGCGGACGTGCTCACCTCGGACCCGGACGCCTGACCCGGACGTCTGACCGCGGGGCTCACGTCTTCTCAGTGATGGAAGGCCGTCGCCATGGTCTCCGGCCTCCCCAGTGGTCCCGGCTGCCGCCGCAGCTCCGGGAGCAGCGATCGCAGGTCGTCGACGAAGAGGTCGGCCAGGTCGTGGGAGAAGCCGTTGCGGCACACGACCCGGAGCACCGACAGATCCTCGCGCCGGGGCGGGAACGTATAGGCGGGCACCAGCCACCCGCGTTCCCGCAGGCGCCGTGACACGTCGAACACGTCGTACCGGGTCACGTCCTCGTTCACCGTGAAGGCGAAGACCGGCAGTTCGTCGCCGCGCGTGAGCAGCCGGAAGTCGCCCATGTCCGCGATGTGGCGGGAGAGGCGGCAGGCGACGTCACGCGCGTTCTGCTGCACCGCCCGGTAGCCCTCGCGGCCGAGGCGCAGGAAGGTGTAGTACTGCGCCGCCACCTGGGCGCCGGGGCGGGAGAAGTTCAGGGCGAAGGTCGGCATGTCGCCGCCCAGGTAGTTGACGCGGAAGACGAGCTCCTCCGGCAGGGCGTCCCGGTCGCGCCACAGGGCCCAGCCCACGCCCGGGTAGACGAGCCCGTATTTGTGGCCCGAGGTGTTGATGGAGGCGACGCGCGGCAGCCGGAAGTCCCATACGAGGTCCTCGTCGAGGAACGGCGCGATCATGGCGCCGGACGCGCCGTCCACGTGGACCGGGACGTCCAGCCCGGTGCGTTCCCGCAGCGCGTCGAGCGCGGCGCAGATGTCGGCCACCGGTTCGTACGAGCCGTCGAACGTCGAGCCGAGGACCGCGACGACGCCGATGGTGTTCTCGTCGCAGAGCGCGACGGCGGACTCGGGGTCGAGGTGGAAGCGCTCGCCCTCCATGGGCACCTGCCGTGCCTCGACCTCCCAGAAGGTGCAGAACTTCTCCCAGCAGACCTGCACATTCGCGCCCATCACAAGATTGGGACGGGCGGTGTGCGGGTATCGGCCGCCGTTCGCGAGGGCCCAGCGCCGTTTGAGGGCCAGCCCGGCGAGCATGCACGCCTCGCTCGATCCGGTGGTCGAGCAGCCGATGGCACCCGCGGGGTCCGGCGCGTGCCAGAGGTCGGCGAGCATGCGCACGCAGCGCTCCTCCAGCTCCGCGGTGCGCGGGTACTCGTCCTTGTCGATGATGTTCTTGTCCCGGCACTCCATCATCAGCACCGACGCCTGGGGCTCCATCCAGGTGGTGACGAAGGTGGCCAGGTTCAGCCGGGAGTTCCCGTCCAGCATCAGCTCGTCGTGGACGAACTGGTACGCGGCGTGCGGAGCCATGGGCCCGGCGGGCAGCGTGTGCCGCGGTGGCTCCGCGGCCATGCCCCCCACGGGGTCGGCCTCGCCGTAGAAGGGATTGACGGAGTACCCCCGCTGGTGGGACCGGCCATCGGCGCCTTTGTGAAGTGGCATGTGGTGATCCGTACCACTTGTGGTGATTCGCCACGCTGAAGGCATGCCCCAGGGGAGACATCGATGAGGCGGGGCCGGGGCCCCGCCTCGGGTCAGCTCTGGGGGGAGATGACGACGGCCGTGCCGTACGCGCAGACCTCCGTGCCGAGGTCCGCCGCCTCGGTCACGTCGAAGCGGAACGCCAGGACGGCGTTCGCGCCACGCGCGCGTGCCTGCTCGATCAGACGCTCCATGGCCTGGTTACGGGTCTCGACGAGGGTCTTGGTCAGCCCCTTGAGCTCACCGCCCATCAGGGACTTCAGACCGGCGCCGATCTGGCTGCCGATGTGACGGGACCGCACGGTGAGGCCGAAGACCTCGCCGATGATCCGGTCCACCCTGTAGCCGGGGACGTCGTTCGTCGTGACGACCAGCACATCCGACTGGGACTGTCCGCCGCCGTACTCCTCGATGCCCATCGCATCCACCTCCGTTGTTGTGCAGTTTTGCGGTTCACGGTGCGGGACGCACGCCGGACCGGAGCGGTTGAGCCCGGCCGGGAGCGCCGGGCTCACAGGCACACTGGAACCGAGCACAGTGTGGCCGCGTTGTACTTTTGGGGCCGCACACCACCCCTCCCCGCCTGCGGCCGGGCCTCGCACGAGCCTGCGCCCTCGACCCAGGAGCCCTCCACGTGACCCCCATGACCACCCTCGCGCTCGGCCCGCAGTGGCTCGACGCGAACTACCTGATCGATCAATTCGGTCTGATCGGCGTACTGGCCATTGTCTTCGCGGAGTCCGGCCTTCTGATCGGCTGCTTCCTCCCGGGTGACGCGCTGCTCTTCACCACGGGCCTGCTCGTCACCACGGGCCAGATCAAGCAGCCCCTGTGGCTGGTGTGCCTGCTGGTCGTCATCGCGGCGATCGTCGGTGACCAGGTCGGCTATCTCTTCGGCCGCAAGGTCGGCCCCTCGCTCTTCAGGCGCCCCGACTCGCGCCTCTTCAAGCAGGAGAACGTGGAGAAGGGCCACGAGTTCTTCGAGAAGTACGGCCCGAAGTCCCTGATCCTGGCCCGCTTCGTGCCCATCGTCCGGACCTTCACGCCGATCATCGCGGGCGTGAGCCGGATGAACTACCGCTCCTTCCTCACCTTCAACATCATCGGTGGCGTGCTCTGGGGCGCCGGTGTGACGCTGCTGGGCTCCGGCCTGGGCAAGATCGAGTTCGTCAAGAAGAACATCGAGCTGATGCTGATCGCCATCGTGCTGATCTCAGTGATCCCGGTGGCGATCGAACTGCTCCGGGCACGGGCCAAGGCGAAGAAGGCCCCGTCGGCGGCGCCGGCCGCGCCGGTCCCGCCTGCGGCGCCGTACGGGGCTCCCGATGGGGGGTACGGCGCCCCCGGGGGCGGTTACGGCAACGGTTACGGCAGTGGCCACAACGCCGGTCACAACGCTGCTTACGGTGGCGGCGGCTACGACGCGCCTTACGGCGGCCAGGGCGGTGCCGGTCATGACGACGGCCAGGGTGGTGGCTACAGCGGCGGCGGCGGTTACGGCGGTCCGCTGCCGCCCCAGCAGCCCCCGCAGGGGCGCGGACGGCACGCGCGCCGCTGAGCGCTTGCGCTTTGCTTGACCCCACTGGGCCCTGGTGGCTCGGTGGGGTTTTCGTTTGCCGGGCCGGTGGCCCGGGGCGCCTACCGGGTTGCCACCCGGGCCCGGTGCGCGGCTGCGGACCGGTGGCTCCGGCTGCGCCCACCAGGGTGCGTCTTGCGCTGCGCGCGCGTCTGCGGGGGCTGGTCGCGCAGTTCCCCGCGCCCCTGGCGGGGCGCGCCCACGCGGCGGAGCCGCAAAATGTCACAGCCCCGGGCTCCTGACGGGGCGCGCCCGGCTGCCGTGCCGGAACGGGGTCCGGGGCAGCGCCCCGGTGGGGTCGAGGGGCGGAGCCCCCGTGGGGGAC
>NZ_JAINFC010000236.1 GCF_020740835.1 Streptomyces sp. UNOC14_S4 | reverse complement strand
GGGCGCGGGTGCGGGCGGCGACCCGTTCCGGCCCTCCGGCGGGCAGGGGGCCGCCCCGGGCGGCGGTGCCGTCGGCCAGGGCGCCGAGCGCGACGGAGGTGAGCCTGCGCAGGGCGTACGGGGAGGCGGGCTCGGCGGCGGCGCCGTGGCCGCCGCTGCCGTGGGACGTCTCCGTCATGCGGCGTGCTCCAGGGTGGTGATGCCGGACAGTGCGTCGGCGATGCGGTCGAGGACGGAGTCGGCCTGCTCGTCGGTGAGGACCAGCGGGGGCAGGAGGCGCAGGACGGTGTCGCCGCGGCCGCCGAGTTCGAGGATCAGGCCCCGGTCGAGGCAGGCGGCCTGGAGGGCGCGGGCGAACACCGGGTCGCCGGGGCGGGAGCCGAGGGCGTCCGGCTCGGCGGCGGGGTCGACGAGCTCGGCGCCGATCATCAGGCCGCGGCCGCGCACCTCGGCGATCTGCGGGTGATCCGCGGCCAGGGTGCGCAGACCGGTGCGGATGCGCTCGCCCAGTTTCGCGGCGCGCTCGGCGAGTTGCTCCTCGGCGACGGTGCGCAGGGTGATCTCGCCGGCGACCATGGCCAGGGTGTTGCCCCGGAAGGTGCCGGTGTGGTCGCCCGGCTGCCAGGTGTCGAGGTCGGGCCGGTAGGCGATGAGGGCCAGCGGGAGGCCGCCGCCCACGGCCTTGGAGGTGACGAGGATGTCGGGGGTGACGCCCGCGCGCTCGCAGGCCCAGAAGTCGCCGGTGCGGCCGATGCCGGTCTGCACCTCGTCGACGATGAGCAGGATGCCGTGCTCGGCGGTGACGCGGCGGACCTCGCGCAGCCAGGCGTCGGGGCCGGGCACGACGCCGCCCTCGCCCTGGACGACCTCCAGGATGACGGCGGCGGGCTTGCCCACCCCGCTGCTGGGGTCGGTGAGGTAACTCTCCATCAGCCGGGTGGAGAGTTCGCCCGCGCGCTCGGCGCCGACGCCGAACGGGCAGCGGTAGCCGTACGGGAAGGGCAGCCGGGTCACGGGCTGGGCCTCGGCGGGGCCGAACGCGGCCGGGCCGCGGCGCATCCGGCCGGGGCCGGAGACGGAGGACGCGCCGAGCGTCATGCCGTGGTAGGCGCCGGTGAAGGCGAAGACGCCCTGGCGGCCGGTGGCGTTGCGGGCGAGCTTGAGCGCGGCCTCGACCGCGTCGGTGCCGGCCGGGCTGCAGAAGTGGAGCTTGGCGTTCTCGCGCAGGGTCCCCGGCAGCCTCTTGAGCAGTTCCTCGCTGAAGGAGTCCTTCTGAGGGGTGATCATGTCGAGGGCGTGCAGCGGGGCGCCGGAGGCGAGCACGTCCTGGAGCGCGGCGACGACCTCGGGGTGGTTGTGGCCGAGGGCGAGGGTGCCCGCGCCGGAGAGGCAGTCGAGGTAGGTACGGCCGTCGGCCCCGGTCACCTGGGCGCCGGAGGCCGCGACGGGGGCCACCGGGATGGACCGGGCGTAGGTGCGGGCAGCGGACTCACGGTGCGCCTGACGGTCGAGAAGCTGAGCACGCAGCATGTGGGGGACCTTCCGGTCACGAGTGGAGCTGGGCAGGCAGAGCGGAGCCGGTGGGGGGACGGAACCCTCACCCCCCATCAACTTAGGCAAGGCTAACCTAAAACACCGTCAAGGCAAGCTTTTCGGCCGTCCACCTGCCTTTTCCCTATGTCACCTCACGCACCGTCAACAGGCTTGTGCGCATGGCGACTCAGCGGGATCACCAGCGGCGCGCCCGTCTCCTCGTCGTGGCGGACCCGGGCGCGGAGCCCGAAGACGTCCTCCACCAGCTCCTCGGTGAGCACCTCGGACGGCGTGCCCTGGGCCACGACCCGGCCCTGTTTCATCGCCACCAGCCGGTCCGCGTACCGGGCCGCGAGCGAGAGGTCGTGCAGGACCACGACGACGGTCCGGCCCGTCGTCAGGTGCAGCTCGCGGACGAGGTCCAGCACCTCGATCTGGTGGGCCAGGTCGAGGTGGTTGGTCGGCTCGTCCAGCAGCAGCAGCTCGGTCTGCTGAGCCAGCGTCATCGCGATCCAGGCACGCTGCCGCTGGCCGCCGGACAGCTCGTCCAGCGTGCGCTCCGCCAGGTCGAGGGTGCCCGTGGCGCGCAGCGCCGCCTCGACGGCGGCCTCGTCGTCCGAGGACCACCGCCGGTACCAGCTCTGGTGCGGGTGCCGCCCGCGCGCCACCAGGTCGGCGACGCTCAGCCCCTCGGGCGCCACGGGCGACTGCGGGAGGAGGCCCACCCGTTCGGCGACCTCGCGCGTGGGGATGCGGTGGATGGGCCGCCCGTCCAGCAGGACGCTCCCGCTCGTGGGCTTCAGCAGCCGCCCGAAGGCCCGCAGGAGCGTGGACTTGCCGCAGCCGTTCGGCCCGATGACGGCCGTGACCGTGCCGTCCGGGATGTCGAGGTCGAGCTCGTGCACGACGTGGCGGTCGCCGTAGGAGAGCGTCAGGGCCTCCGCACGCAGCCGGACCGCGGGACGCGCCGCGCCACCGTCGTCCGGCGCCGCGCTTGTCGGCGGGGTGCGGGTGGTCTCGGTCATGACGTACGGGCCCTTCCGCTCCGAATGAGCAAGTACAGCAGGTAGGGGGCGCCCAGCGCGGCCGTGAGGATGCCGACGGGCAGTTCGAGGGTGCCGAAGGCGGTGCGCCCGAGCACGTCGGCCCAGACCGTGACCGCGGCGCCGATCAGCGCGGACGCGAGCAACGGGGGCGTGCCCGTGCGCAGCAGCCGGACCGCGAGCTGCGGGCAGGCGAGCGCCACGAAGGCGATCGGGCCCGCGGCGGCCGTCGCGGCGGCGGTGAGCAGCACGGCCGTGCACAGCAGCGCCGCCCGGGTCGCGGTCATGCGGACACCCAGCCCGCGGGCGGTGTCGTCGTCGAAGACGAGCGCGCCGAAGGGGAAGGAGAGCAACAGGGCCACGGGCATGAGCACCAGCAGCGTCCACATGACGGGCCGCATCGTGTCCCACGAGGCGCCGTTGAGGCTGCCGTTGAGCCACAGCAGCGCGCGCCCGGCGTCGACGATGTCGGCCTTGAGGAGCAGCCAGGACAGCACGCTGGTGAGGAAGGCGTTGACGCCCACCCCCACGAGCAGGACGCGGTAGCCCGACAGGCCGCGGCGTACGGCCAGCAGGTAGACGGCCACGGCGGCCAGGAGGCCGCCGGTCATGGCGGCGGCGGGGATGCCGACGCTCGCCACGGTGCCGCCGACGCCGCCGTAGGCGCCGCCGAAGACGATGACGGTCACCGCGCCCACGCCCGAACCGGCCGTGATGCCGAGGATGTCGGGGCTGGCCAGCGGGTTGCGGGCCAGGCCCTGGACGATCGCCCCGGCCAGGGCCAGGGACGCGCCGACGAGGGCGCCGGTCACCGAGCGGGGCAGCCGCAGTTCGGTCACCACCATGCGGGTGGCCTCGTCGCCCCCGCCGAAGAGGGCCTCGGCCACCTGGCCGACGGGGATGTGGATGTCGCCGCGGCCGCAGTTGACGAGCACGCCGAGGAACAGGACGCCGAGCGTCAGCAGCGGTATCAGCACCGTGCGCGGCCGCCAGACGCCGGAGACGGGACCGGCGCGCAGGGGACGGCGGCCGGGAACGGCGGCGGCCGGCGCGCGTCCGGACGCGGGTGTCGTGCTCATATCCTCACCGCCTGGCGGCGGCGTACGAGCTGGATGAACACCGGCGCGCCGATGAGCGCCAGCATGATGCCCACCTGGAGCTCCCCCGGGCGCGCCACCAGGCGTCCGAGGGTGTCCGCCGCGAGCATGAGGACCGCGCCGATCAGGGCCGCCTGGGCGGTGATCCAGCGATAGTCGGGACCGGAGAGGTTCCGGGCGATGTGCGTGCCGACGAGGCCGACGAAGCCGATGGGCCCGCACACGGCCACCGCCGTGCCGGTCAGCAGCGTGATGGCCGCCATGCCCAGCGCCCTGTTCAGCCCGACGCGCACGCCGAGCGTCCGGGCCACGTCCTCGCCGAGCGAGAGCGCGTTGAGCCCGGGGGTGTTCAGCGCGGCCAGCACCAGTCCGACGGCGATGAAGGGCAGTGCCTGGAGCGTGAGTCCGATCGGCTGCCCGCTGACCGAGCCGACCGTCCAGAAGCGGTACGTCTCCAGGGCCTGCCGGTCGAGGAGGACCATCCCGGCCGTGAGGGCGGTGAACAGGGCGTGCGCGGCGGCCCCGGCCAGGGCGAGGGTCACGGGGGTGGCCCCGCCGCGGGTGAGCGCGCCCACCGAGTAGACCAGCGCCCCGGCCAGCGCGGCGCCGAGGAAGCCGAACCACACATAGCCGTACAGGCCGCTGACGCCGACGAGGAAGAGGGAGGCCACCACGCCCATGCCCGCGCCCGCGCTGATGCCGAGCACCACCGGGTCGGCGATGGGGTTGCGGGTGTGACCCTGCATCAGGGCCCCGGCGGCGCCCAGCGCGAGACCGGCGACCAGCGCGGTCACGGTGCGCGGCAGGCGGAGCGAACGGACGATGACATCACCCTCCGTACCGGAGTTGTGCCACAGTCCGTGCCAGATCCGCCCCGGGCCGAGCGGTTCGGCACCCAGGGAGATGCTCAACAGCACGGCGAGAGCCAGTGACCCGACCAGAAGGATCGTCACTCTCCGCTGTTTTCTCGCTCTTTCGGACGCGACCTGCCGTATCCGCGGCTTTCCTGCGGGCGGCGCAGGTAGCGCTTCGATCACGATCCCCTCCACGTCAATTTCAGGTAACTTAGGCGAGCCTATCCTTATTAGGCGTGATATGAACAGAGAAGGGACCTGCCGATGAGAGCCCGTTGGCTCAGCCGTTTCAGCCGCACGATCGGAGCCGTCGCTGTCACAGCGGGCTTGCTCGCCACTGCCGCCTGCGGCGGTTCCGACAAGGATACGAGCGCCAAGGACGCCACGGACGACAAGGGTTCGGCGGCCGTCGGCGCCGCGTTCCCGCGCACCGTCGAGCACGCCATGGGCAAGACGGAGATAAAGAAGGCGCCGAAGCGCGTGGTCGCGCTCGACATGACCTTCGTCGACGCCACGCTGGCCCTCAAGTCGCAGATCGTCGGCTACACGACGTTCTCCTCCCCCGACGAGAAGCTGCCCGCCTACTTCGGTGACGACGCGGGCACGTACGCGGGCAAGGCCAAGCCCGTCGGGACGCTGGAGGAGCCCAGCCTGGAGAAGATCATGGCGCTCAAGCCCGATCTGATCCTCTCGGCCAAGGTCCGCCACGAGAAGCTGTACAAGCAGCTGTCCGGCATCGCGCCCACGGTCTTCACCGAGGACACCGGCGCCACCTGGAAGGACAACCTCAAGCTCGTCGGCAAGGCGCTCGGCAAGGAGAAGGAGGCCGACGAGAAGATCGCCGCCTACGACAAGCGCGCGAAGACGGTCGGCGACGAGGTCCGCAAGAAGAAGGGCGCCAACCCCTCGGTGTCGGTCGTGCGCTTCGTGGACGGGCCGACGCGCCTGTACAAGGAGGACACCTACATCGGCGTCATCGTGAAGGACCTGGGCCTCGGCAAGCCCGAGGACGCCAAGGGCACCGGCTTCAACGCCGACATCTCCGAGGAGCAGATCAAGAAGGTCGACGCGGACGACATCTTCGTCACCGCCTACCCCGACCCGAAGGGCGCCTCGGCGAAGAGCAGGGAGAAGTTCGAGGCCAACCCGCTGTGGAAGCAGCTCAAGGGCCAGGTCCACGAGGTGGACGACACCACCTGGATGCTCGCCGTGGGCGTCTACGGCGCGAACGCGGTCCTCGACGACGTCGCCAAGACGTACGGGGTCGACGCGGCGAAGGCCTGAGGGCGGCGGAGTGAAGGCCGGGCGCTCCTTCCGGAGCGCCCGGCCTGGCCCGTCAACTGATACCGCGGCGCGGACAGGTGGAGCAGGGCCGCTGCGGGGTGACGGTGTACCACAGGCAGCAGTTGATCCGGGTGCGCGTGGCCTCGCCCGCGGCGTCGCCCTCACCCGCGGCGGCCGCGGCCCCGCAGGGGCGGAAGCCGGCGGCGCCCACGAAGGGCGGGGTGCCGCCGGGCAGGAGCACATCGGCCGCCGCGACGGCGCGGCGCTCCTGGCCGGTCACCCGGCCCACGTACCAGATACCCTCGGTGAGTTCGTCGGCCGCCAGGCCCCACACGGCCCGGGTGCCCCGGCGCAGCAGCGGACGGAACGCCTCCAGTACCGGCCCGAGGTGATCGGCCACCGCCTCGCGCAGCGCCGCGCGCAGCCGCTCCTCGTCCGCCACCACGCGGACGCCGGGCAGGGCGGCCACCGGGTCGCCCGGCAGGCAGAGCAGGTGGGACGGAGCGACGGTGAGCGTGTCCGACGCCCCGTCATGGGCGAAGCCGTCGCGGCCGATCCACGGCACACGGTGCGCCAGGAACCACGGTCCGCTCATGGCCACCGCGGCGTAGAAGGCGTACTGGTGCAGCGCGTCCATGGCCGCGACGTCGCGCCGGGGCGTCACGCCGTACGTGTCCGCGATCCGCCGCTCGGCCGCGTCGACGAGCTGCTCCCGCAGCGCGGCGTCCCGGACGAGCCGCTCACCGGTGACCCGCTCGCCACCCACCCGGGGCACCGCCTCCAGACGCACGAGAGGCCGGAGCGCCTCGGCCAGCCCCGCATAGGTCCCCCGCAGGACATCGGCACGGCTCGCCGCCTCGGGAACGGCGAGCGCGCCGGGTACGGCAACGGCAGTCGTCACAAGGACCCCCGGCAGACGATCGACACCAGATCCAGATAGGTAAGGCTTACCTTAATGATCGGCTGGTGCGCAAGTGCCGTGCGGTGCTGCGGAGCTCAGCGGCGAGGTGACGGAGCGCCGGTGAGCCAGGGTGCCGCGGCGGCGAGGGTGGCGCGGTCACCGCGGCCGATGGGGCCGAACGCACCGCGGCGCACGGCCAGGGCGGGGCACCTGGTGCCGGGAGCCTCCAGGGGGCGCAGGGTCCAGGTGGTGGTGCGCAGGGAGTCCACGGCCTCGCGGAGGTGCTCCGCGGCCCCCGGGGTGCAGAGGGAGCCGGCGTCGAGGACGAGGACTCGGTCGAGCCCGCGGGTCGATGCGTCCGCCACGATGTGCCGGAGCGCCGCCTCCCGGTCGTGGCCGGACGGCAGAGAATCCCGCTCCGTGTCGGCCGGGGAGGGCACGAGCCATTCCGCGAGCCAGTCGATGTCGAGCTCGCCGAGGGTGCGCCGGGCGTGCGCGGCGGTCTCCGGGGAGCCGTCCCCGAGCAGGCAGAAGACGGCATCGAAGGCGGCGAGGGGGCTGTCGAGCTGCCGCCGCGCGCGGTCGAGCACGTCACGCGTATGCTGCTCACCCACCAGGCCGCGCAGATGCTCCGTCAAGCCGCTGGCGGACAGGCCGAGTTCCCGGTGGCCGATGAGGTAGTTCCGTACGCGTTCGAGCAGGCCGAGGGGGAAGGACGGACCCTGCGGCCTGGTGAAGCGGTGCAGCCAGCGGACGCCGGGGTGACACAGCACGCGGCCGCCGCCACGTCTGACCTTCTCGTGGAGATAGCCCTCCTCGCCGCCGTGGGCGCGGAAGCGCGGGTTGAGGCCGGGCCAGGCGTCGGTGCGGCAGGCGAACAGGCCGAGGCCCTGCATGGCCACTTCGAACGGCTTGCCGCCGGGGTCGGTCCCCCGCGGGTCGGTCCGCCACACGCCATACATGCCGTCGCCCCACTCGGGGGCCAGATGGGTGGAGGGCGGCTCCCGGCCGTCGTCCAGCACGTCCGAGATCATGGGCCCCTGGAGCAGGTCACGGCTGTGCGGCCGCTGCTCGAAGTGGTCGAGCACGGCGCGGACGGCCCCCGGGGCGAGCAGGACGTGCGAGTCCAGACACAGCGTGACGGGAGACCGGGCCACCCGGAAGACGAGGTCGCGGACGCCGGTGCTCGCGTACTGGCCGAAGGGCACGTACCGGTAACCCGGCACGCGGTCCGCCAGAGCACGCAGCGACGGTGCGACCGGGCCGGAAGGGTTGTTGTCCACCACGACGAACTCGGCGCCGGACAGGGCGTCGGCGTGGGTGAGCCGCAACGCCTGGAGGGTGAAGTACACGCCGTCGTAGTCGTCGTAGGTCGCCATGCCGATGGTGAGGCGGCTCACTGCCCTGTCCTCTCGTCGTCGTGGGACATCCCGTCGTGGGACATCCCTTCGTGGGATGCCCCGAATCCGCGCAGGCGCAGGGCGCGCTGGTGCTCGGGGAAGGGCCGCGGGTCGGCCGGGTGGGTGCCCCGCATGTAGTGCCGCTGCCAGCCGTCGGCGGCGGACGGGTCACCCGCCGTGACCGCCTCGGCGTAGTCCAGGCGGCTCCGGCTCCAGACCCGGTGGTCGTCGGCGTCCGGCATGAGGTCGAGCGGGGCGCACCGGGGGTGGAAGCGTTCCAGGTCCCCGCGCCGCTGGGGCACCAGCATGAGGACGGGCTCGCCCGCCGCGAAGGTGATGTCGGCATCCGCCCTCGTGACCTTCCAGTTCATGCTGAACGTGGCCACGGCCCAGTCGGCCTCCACGAGCCCTTCGAGCGGGTGCGCCCCGTCCTTGGGAAGGTTGGCGGGGCCGCGCACGAGGAGGTTCCAGCCGGGCGGTGTCCGGATCAGATAGGGGATGTAGAAGGTGAGGATGCCATACCCGAAGTGACTCATCGCCGAGCCCTGGGCGTCGCCCCCGTCCTCGTAACGGACCGTCAGGTCCGCCAGCGCGTCCCCGCCGTCCCAGCGCACGGTGAACGTGCGGTCGTTGAGAATCCACCAGCCGTTCTGGTTGGCGACGCGCAGGGGAAGGCACCGGTAGGCGTGGCGGAGAGGGCCGGGCTCCAGCCAGTCGCGCCGCGCGGGCGCGGGGACGATGGGCATGTCGTAGGTGTCCGGCAAGCGATAGGCCACCAGGGCCGGTTCGGGGTCGTGGTGCTCTGGGGAACTCAACTGACGGTCTCCAGGGGAAGCCCCGGTATGCCGCCGGTGCGCCGACCGGCCGGAGGGCGGGCCGGCGCACCGGCGGCACGCGGGTCAGAGGACGGCGATGGACCCGGTGCCCGAGGCGAACGCGGGCGCTCCGAGGGTGAAGGTGACGGACGCGGGGCCGGGCGTGGCACCCGGGTCGATGACAACGGCCGTGTAGAAGACGATCCACTGGCCGGGGTCGAGGTTCACCGGGACGGCGGGGCAGGTCGACGTGGACCCGTCCGGGGCAAGCGTGCCCGGGGCCGTGTCACCGTCCGCCCCCGTCTCGTGCACCCAGCCCAGATACCCGTTGAGCAGACGCGCTCCGGGCGGTGCCGTGAGCACCACCGTCTGGGCGTCGATCCGTTGGGTTCCGTTGTTCGTCACCAGCACCGAGGCGATCACCTGGGAACCCGGGATGCCCGACCCGTTCGCGTCGTTCCTGTCGGCGACGGTGGCGGTGAGAGGCGGCGGAGGAGGAGGCGTCGTGGTGACGGGCGGCGGTGTCGTGGTGACCGGCGGCGGTGTTGTCGTCACCGGCGGACGCGTGGTTGTCACCGGCGGACGGGTCGTCGTCACGGGAGGACGCGTGGTTGTCACCGGCGGGCGCGTCGTCGTCACCGGCGGCTTGGGAATGGGGAGCGGGAGCGGAATCCACGGACCTGGGCGGAACCTGGCCTGCGGGCCGGCCTCCTGGTGCTCGCTCCCGTCACCCTCGCTGGGCGGCTGGGCCGCACCGCTTGTCTCTTCGGTCACGGTTCGTTTCTCCTTATTCTCGTGGTGAGGGTGTCGGTCAGGGCACCGCGATCCAGGCTGTGCCGTCCCTTCTGCTCCGGTCGTGGAAGGCCGTCCGCCGCGGCGTGTGCCAGGTGACGGTGGCCTCGGTGAACCGGCTCCGGGGCGGCAGGAGTTTGCAGAGCGAGGTCCCTGCCATGATCAGAGTGGTCGCGGCCACCACGGTGGCCAGCGCCTGGAAACCGGAGGACCCAGGTCTCCGGGTCGAGAGGGCCGAGGCACCTCCGACCCCGAGCGCACCGAGCGGCGGCAGGACTCCATAGGTCATGTGGCGCACCAGCGTTCTTCGCGGCGCCGGGCCATGTCCCACAGGGAGCGCAGGTAGACGGCGTGCTGGAACATGTCGTAGGCCAGCTCGACGGCGAGCGTGCCCGCCAGCAGCTGGGCCTTCCACCCGGCGCCGCGGGCGGTGACGGCCTTCTCGGCGACGAAGACCGCGCCGACGGCCATCCAGAACGGAGTGAACTCCGGGCGCCCCCGGGCCAGCATCCAGCCGGTGAAGACGAGGTAGAGGGCGAGGAAGAGGACGGACAGGCCCATGAACCCCTGGCGGACGATGTACGGGGCGGTCACCCGCGTCCAGCCGTAGTCGCGCAGGTTCTCCAGGGCGCCGCGCTGCCACCGCAGCCGCTGGTGCCAGAGCTTGGGCAGGGTGGTCATCACCTCGGTGACCACCGCGCAGCCGGGCGGGGAGACGGTGCGGTAGCCCAGCGTCCGTACCGCCTTGGTGATCTCGTCGTCCTCGGTGAGAGAGGCGAGCGAGTAGTACGAGGTCCCGCCCCCGAGGCGGCCGTCGCGCCGGGCGTCCTTGACCTCGCGCAGGGTGCGGACGCGGAAGAGGGTGGCGGTTCCCGTCAGGACGTCGGCGCGGTAGCCGCGGCGGGCTATCTCGCGGGCGTAGCGGTGGAATTCGATGCGCTGGAGCGCCCCGAGAAGGCCGCCGCCGGGCTCGCCGTAGAAGATGCCGCCGACGGCCCCGACGGTGCGGTCCATGGCCGAGCTGGCGCTGACGACGAAGGCGGGTTCGAGGACGGTGTCGGCGTCCTGGACGAGGACGAGGTCCGCGGCCGCGAGCTCGTGCAGGAGGCGGTCCAGGGCCTGGTTGAGGGCGCCGGCCTTCTTGTGCCGGTTGTCCGTCGGCTCGATGACGGTCGCGCCGTTGGCGCGGGCGATCGCCGCGGTGTCGTCGGTGCAGTTGTCGGCCACGACGACGATGCGGTGCGGCGGGAGCTCCTGGCGGTGGAGGGCCGCGATCGCCGCGGCGATACGCTCGGCCTCGTTGTGAGCGGGGATCAGCGCGACGATGCGGGGGCGCCCGGGGCCCGCGTCGTCGGGCGGCCCGGGGACGGTGGCCCGGGCGGTTCTGCGGGTGAAGCGCGGCCTTCGCATGAGGGTGGACTCCTGGGACCGTTGGCGCGGCGATGCGGTGCGTTTAATGGCAGGGGGTATGGGGG
>NZ_JAINFC010000235.1 GCF_020740835.1 Streptomyces sp. UNOC14_S4 | reverse complement strand
TCCTCCGCCTCTACCTCAAGAAGACCGCAGCCGCCGTACAGGCCGCCGCCGCGGCCCTGCCCGCCGACGACCCGCGCCGCGCCGCGGCCGAGAGCAGCGCGGCGGAAGCGCTGCACCGGGCGGAGACGCTCAAGCCCGGGAACGGGCTCCAGTCCGCCTTCGACTGCGCCCGCGGCCTGGCCCTGGCAGCGCGGGAACTCCGCGACCACAAGAAGGCGTTGTACGAAGGGAATTCGTCGTGCTGAACGCCCACCCGTCACGGCTCCCCTTCGTCCCCCTGCCCCACACCGGCGGGCCGCCCAGCGCCTCACCGCCACCGGAGACCCCGTGCCGGGAGTGCCGGCGCCTGAACGTCGAGGGCTGGCAGGCCCTCCTCGCCGACGACCTCGGCACGCTGGCGGCGATCAACAAGCAGGAGGCCCTGCACTACGCCCGCGTGCACGTCCGACGGGTCCAGGGGCTGTCTTGAATGCCTGACCGAGCCGTGTGCCGTCGGGACGGAGAGCCCCGACGGCACGCGCGTGCTGTGACGACCGTTGCGGCCTCAGCGGCCAGCGGCCGGCGGCCGTCAGGGCCTCAGCAAACCGTCGAACTGCTCCCAGCCCGACCACGGGCCGCCGATGGCCGTCTGCCAGCGGTGGAACGGGTAGCCGCCGCGGTTGACGCCGAAAAGTTCGACGCGCCCGTCGGCATTGGTCTCGGCCGCGACCTGGGTGAGCAGGCCGTCCAGCTGCTCCCACCCGGCCCATGGGCCGCCGATCGAGGTCTGCGCGCGGTGGAAGATCTGGTCGGCGCCGTTCGTGCCGAAGATCTCCAGGCGGCCGTTGGCGTTGCGGGCTGCGGCGATCGACGTCAGGGAGCCGTCCAACTGCTCCCAGGGCGACCACAATCCGCCCAGGACGGTCTGCCACTTGTGGAACACCCCACCGGCGCTGTTGACGCCGAAGATTTCGACGCGCCCGTCGGCGTTGGTCTCGGCGGCGATCTGGGTGAGCTGGCCGTCCAGCTGTTCCCAGGGCGACCACAATCCGCCGAGGACGGTCTGCCACTTGTGGAATACCGCGCCGTTGCTGTTGACGCCGAAGATCTCCAGGCGGCCGTCCGCGTTGCGGGCGGCGGCGATCGAGGTCAGGGCGCCGTCCAACTGCTCCCAGTCCGACCAGGGCTTGTCCGCGGTGAAGGTCTGCCAGCGGTGGTAGACGTATCCGGCGCCATTGACGCCGAACAGCTCCATACGCCCGTCGGCGTTGGTCTCGGCGGCCACGGCGCGCAGTCCGCCGTCGAACTGGTACCACGGCGACCAGGCGGTCCCGGGGCGGCCCTGGTAGCGGTGGAAGACCCCGTCCCCGCTGTTGGTACCGAAGAGTTCCAGGCGCCCGTCGTAGTTGCGGGCGGCGGCTATGGAGGAACCGAAGACGGTGGCGCGAGCCTTGTTCCCCGCGGCCGCGGGCCCCGGCGCGGCGCCCACGACCGCCAGGGCCGTGACGATCGCCGCCACGATGCCGGCCAGCCGGCCGAGGCGTCTGTGCCGTCTTCGCGGTCTCCCTGGCCTTCTCAGAGTTCTCTGCGTTCTCGGCGTTCTCATCGACTCGACTGCCCTTTCCTGCTGGGGAACGGTGCCATGCCGGTGCGAAACGCAGAGCACGCTACAACCGCCCTCGCGCCCCCGCACAGACCCGTGCGCCCCACAGGGCTCTTTCCAGCCGACTCACACGCCGACAGAACGCGGCGTCGTCAGGACCGGTCAGGAATCGGTAGATCAACCGGGCCGCCCGTCCTGCACGTCCTGCACGTCCTGAACTCAATTGTGGATCATTGAGCGTCGAGTGATCCAAGAGGCTTGAAATTACCCTTGGTACGCGGTGTTTGTATGTGCCTATAGTGACCCATGTGCCAGGCGGAAGCTGACCGCTCCGCCGATGTGCACATCTGTCAACCGGCGGCTGGGGGGCCAGTGCTGCAGTGACGAGGGGGCAGTCATGTCACGATACCGACTGTTTACGCACATCACGGTTGCGATCATTGCCCGTTGCCTCTGACCTCACCTGGCGACGGTTCTCTCCTCCTCAGGCACGCTTCCGCACCTCCCCATTGCGTAGGAGAGAACTTCTTGCTTTCCAGATCTGGTTTACCCGGACCCTTATCGCGAAGATCCAGGCGCTTCACCTTCCTCGTTACAGCGGCCGTACTGGCACTGGCTGTACTCGTTGCCTTGGCCGTACGGCCGGAGGCGTTCAGTCGGCTCACCGGTGCCCAAGCAGCGGCTGACAGCTACGACGGCTTCGATGCCACCGCCGCCGAACAGTTGAGGCAGGACCAGTGCTTGATGGCCGGCGTGCTGCGTCTGGGCGGGCCGACGATGTTCGGCATCGCGCAGGACGCGCTCAATCAGACACCGGACAAGCTGCACTCGGCGGCGAACCGGGAGTACTGGAACCATACCCCGCTCTCTGATGCGTTCACCCAGGACCGAGTGGATGCGGACAAGGAAGCAGACCTCCTCTACAGGCACGTCAATGACTGGGGGAGGCCGCTGGACGATCTCACCCCGCCTCGCAACTTCGAGGCCGGGTTCAACTGGCCACCGGGCTCCGCTGGACGGGGCCAGAGCTTCTTCAGGCAGACCGGTCTCTCCACATGGGTTCTGGAGCAGTTCTGGAAGCGCGAAGAAGTCCTCTACCAGGACCCGACTCCCCCGGCTGACGACGCCACGGTGAAAGCCCTCAAAGAACTCGGCACTCCCGTCTATGGCAAGTCCCCGGACCCGTCACTCCCTCCAGAGCAGTGGCAGCGGGCCTACGCCGAATACGAGGCATGGTCGCATCTGACGGATTCGATGGAGCCGACAGGAGCCGACAACGCCCGTATCTTCCTCTCCTCGGGCGGGTTCCCGCGTACCGCACCGGAGCCGGGCAGCCTCGAGTTCCGGCTTGCGGTCGAGGATCTGAAGACACGGTTTGCGGCATGCGCGTGGCGCACCCCTGTCGACCCCAACAAGGTTCTCGGCAAGGAGCTGGCAACAGCGTCGCAGGAGTGGCAGCAGGAGATCGCCTCGCAGGCCGCGCAACGCAATCAGATCCTCGGTGCCAACCGCGATGCCGCCAAAGCCCTCGCCATCGGGGCCAAGGCACTGGGGGAGATGCTGGGCCAGTCGTGGATCGCTGATCACCTGGTCCGGTGGCAGGACTACTGGTCCCCCGGCGGCCCTGGTTGGATCGGCGACAGCCCGCTGATCGTGCACCTGCGCGCGTCCGCCGACAAGTGCCTGGACGCGCAAGGAGGGGGAACAGGAAACGGCACCCCCGTCCAGCTATGGACCTGCAATGGCACCGGTGCGCAGCAGTGGGCCGTAGTCGACGGAACGCTGCGCAGCGTGGCCTCCGGCAAGTGCCTCGACGTCAGGGGTGCCGGTTCCGCGAACGGCACGACAGTTCAGATCTGGAACTGCAACGGCAGCGGGGCCCAGCAGTGGCAGTACTCCACGCGCAGTACTACCAGTCTGCGCAACACCGGGACCGGCAACTGCCTCGACCTGCATACGTTCGACAAGGGGCGCGGCGCGTGGATGTGGGCCTGCAACGGTACCGACGCGCAGAAGTTCGACATCGTTCCTTCCGGTCACAACGGCACCGACAAGCTCGACTACCCCAAGCAGGACCAGTTCGACAAGGCGGCGAAGGGCGTCGCGGCAGCCCGGGCCGAGGCGCAGCGACAGCTCGACCTGATCAAGTCCCAGTCCGACCTGGCCAAGAGGGCTGCTGCCGACACGGACAAGGCTGAGCAGGCCGCCTACGCGGTTGCCGACGGAGCGGGTGCCCCCAGGGGGCGAGGCCTGCTGGTCGGCCAGCAGAAGGCACAGGTCACGAAGGCGTCCGCCGCCGCATTGGAAGCGATCGCGAAGGCCGGTGAGACGGCCTATGCGGCAACCAGGGCCTCCGCCGGGGACAGCGAGACCATCGCCGCCCGCGCTCTGACCCAGGCCGCCGCGTCGAAGGCAGCATTCCGCACTGCCGCCGCTCAGGAAGCCAACGCGCAGGCGAAAGCGGCCGCTGACGCCGCCGCGGTACAGGCCAAGTCCGCCAAGTCCGCGAGCGATGTCGCGAAGGCCAAGCTCGCCGAGACGCAGAAGGCCGAATCCGACGCCAGGGCAGCGGCTGCCACCGCACGGGCCAAGAGGCTCGCGGCGGAGAAGGAAGAGGCCACGGCCAAGGCGGAGAAGGAGACCGCCGCGCAGAAGCAGGCCGAGGCTGCCGACCACAAGAAAGAACGCCGAAGGCTACGCCACCAAGGCCAAGGACGCCCAGGACAAGGCAGAAACCGCCGAGTCCGCCGCCGCCGCGAAGCGCAAGGATGCGGAAGAGGCACGGGACAACGCCAAGTCCAAGCAGGCCGACGCATGGGACGCGGCACAGAAGGCGGATGCCGCCCGGGCCAAGGCCGATGCCAAGGAAGCCTACGCCCAGGCACACAATGCCGACGACAGCGCCAAGGAATCCCGGGCCGCGGCGGATACGGCGAACACAGCCGCCGGCACTGCGGAGGCGGCAGCGAAATCAGCCCGCAGTGAGGCCGACGCGGCGACGCAGGCAGCAGCCGACGCGGATGCCGCCGCGACTCGTGCCGAAGCAGCCGCCAAGCGTGCCCGCTCCGATGCTGATGCGGCGAAATCCGCCAAACTGACGGCGGATGCGGCTGTGAAGACGGCCACGAACGCGGCAGCCGGTGCCATCAAAGCCTCCGAGGATGCCGCCGCAGCGGCCCGGGCCGCAGTCAAGCTGGCCGATGAGGCCGAGAAGGCGGCCTCCGATGCCAGGAAGCAGGCCGATGGGGCCAAGGCCGAGTCGCTCAAGGCGGTGGCAGGGGCGGCCGAGGCCGCCGGCCACGCTCATACCACGGCGCAAGCGTCGGAGGACGCGAGTAATTCCGCTCAGCAGGTAGCTGCGCCGGCCAATGACGCGATTCAGCTCGGATCTCCCTACATCACCACCGACCCGGCTGCGGGCCTGGCAGTACTCGCCGGGCAATCGTCGAAGGAGATCGCAGAACAACAAAAGGCCGTTGCCCAGGCGCACGCCGACAATGCGCAGAAGGCCGCGGAACAGGCACAGAGCCTTGCGGACACGGCGACCGGCGATGCGAAGGCCGCCTACGTGCTGGCCGCCGAGGCGGCCGGGCACGCAGCAGATGCCCGTAGATCGGCGAAGGAAGCCCTCGGTTACGCGGCCGAGGCGGCGCAAACCGCGGCCGAGGCAGCGAAGTCATTGGCTCGCTCCATCGAGTACGACCAGCAGGCCACCGATGACGCCGATGCCGCCGACAAGGCCGCTTCTCGTGCCGAGGGATACGCGAAAGACGCCCGCAGCTCCGCCGACCAGGCAGCCCTTGACGCGGACGCCGCACGCAAGGCCGCAGGCGAGGCGGAGAAGGCGGCGAAGAACGCACGCGCCGCCGCCGACCGCGCCGCCGCTGACGCCACCGCGGCTGAGGAGGCCGCCAAGGATGCGCAGAAAGCCGCCGAGGAAGCGCAGAAGGCCGCCGAGTCAGCCGCTCGGAATCAAGCGAACAAGCAAGTAGTCACAGGGGCTGGGACTGGCATCGGCGGCACGTTCTATGTCGTCGACGGAATGACGCCGAGTGGTGATCCCGAGGCGACCACATGTGAACTCGGAATGGGCAACAGCGGCTGCGACGTCACCTACACCCTTCACTTCAGCGCGACCGTCAGCTTCTACCTGTGCACGAACCCCAACGTGCCCGCGACGGAGGCTGGCTGCCCCAAGTCGGACACGGTGTTCCTCGGCACTCAGACCTACGAGGGCCTGACGAAGAAAATCACCAAGCACTACTCGAACTGGGACATCGTCAAGGAGGTCGACAAAGCCTTCCTCAAGGGCATCTGGCAGGCGCTTACTCATGACTTCGTGGACTGCTGGCACGGCAGTTCGTCCGGCTGTGCATGGGCCGCTGCGGCGTTTGTCCCTGGTGAAAAGATCCTTCAGGGCGTCAAAGCCATGGCCAAGCTCAGCGAGGCGCTCAAGGCGGGCGTCGGTATCGGCGACGCCTGGAAGGGTGTGCGGAACGCTGGGATCGATGCCGATGCGGTAGCCGGTATCGGCCGCAAGGTGAGGGAAGCGCAGGCGTCAACAGCAGTCGGATGCAGGGTCGCCGTGCCTTCCGGCTTTGCCCGCAGCGCGGCAGCCGATGATTGTCTCCCCCCGCTTCTGGACGTGCTGGGCGAGGAGTACGTGCGAGGTAAGCACGTCCAGGGAGGTGCGAAAATCGACCCCTACAGGGGAGTGTTCGATGCCACGGTGGATCTCGACGAGCTGGTCGAGATGGCCAGTAGAGTCAAGGCTGTCGGGCCGAACCCTGACGGAAACTTCGAGCGTTACGTCGACGTCGGCAGGATGGTCGGTGTTACATCGGAGAAGACCGGAAGCAAGCCGACATCGTGGTTCCTGCTCGCACAGGACAAATACGGAAGCGTACGCACGATGTATCCGGTTGAGAAGCCGGCCATGTAAGGGAAGGGACGAGAGATGTACCTCTACGTGGAGAACCGGCTCCACGAGCGTATCTCGGAGTTGGTCGGTGACGATGCCGAAGCGAGCTTCATGGCGGCGTGCCAGGTGGCGCCGGAGGGCAGCGTCATGAGTAGCGTGCAGCGCTACGGCGACACCATGCTGAACGAGGTCCAGCTGGGGTGGTTCGTAACGGAGCTGAGCCGACTCCCCGAGGGGAAGAAGACCGACGTGATTCGCCAAGTGATGACGATGGCTCAAGAGGCGGCATCCCGGCACGGATACCTGTACATCTCCGGGGACTGATCGGACAGTCCGACCAGGCGGGGTGGGCGTGGATTCCCACCCCGCCTCGCCCGCCCTGCACTGTTGGAGGAAGACGCATCGCATGCCCCTCGTCGTATATGTGGAAGACCAGAACCGCGGACGCATGGCCAAGACCCACGAAGACCGCAAGGAGACCTTCCTGGCCTTGTGCGAGGCAGCCCCTGACGGCAGCGTCATGCGTGCTGTACAGCGCCATGGCGACACCATGCTCAACGAACTGCAGCTGAGGCAGTTCGTCGAGGAGCTGAAGCAACTCCCTGAAGAGAAGAGGAACAGCACCGTGCGGAAGATCGCGGCGGCAGCGGAGTTCGCGATCGCCTCTCACGGCTATCTGTACTTCGAGGGCGCGGGGAAATCGGGCCAGGGCCGACCGTGACGTACAGAGGGCTCGCCTGACACCGCAACGCCGTCAGGCCCGTACGTGAGCACCGAAGCACCGACGGAATGCAGCAGCTCCGATGCTTCCCCAGCGCCGACCAGGAAGATCAGGGAGCCAACACGGACATCGTGACCGTGCGCCCCGTCGTGCGGCCCACCGCCCATAGGATCGGAGCGTCCTGGTGCGGGTCCGTGCCGCTGGAAGGTGTCAAGGTTAAAGGAAGTCGCCGCAATGGTCTGCCTGGAGCCCCATGCCCGGGTGGGGGGCTCCAGGCGCCAGTTGTCCGTGGCGACGTCGACCGGGAAACGAGGCGTCCCTCGCAACTCGCTCAGCCCGCAGGGACCTTCTCACGCGATGGGCCGATCACGGCCGCCGCCGCTCCCCAGGCCGTCACGGCCGTGTCGGCCAGACCACCGCTTGGGCGACGATGACGCTCTCGCCGTTGAAGGTGACGGCGGGACCTCCGTGCAGTTCGTAGCCGAGGCCGATCATCTCGCTCACACGCCGGCAGAACGCGGCATCGTCCGGACCGGTCAGGACTCGGTAGACGGGCAATCCGTCAGGTGACGTACTCATGAGGAGAAGGATCTCAGACTGCCTCATCCAACCGAACCGCCGGGCCTGCACGTTCCTCCGGCTTCGAGTGACCCCCTTCGTGAGGTCTGCCCGCTCCGGGCGGGTTCCCGCTTCGCGGGCGCCGCCGCCGGGTGCCGGGACGCCTCCTGTGCCGCGGTCGCCGCGGAGGCGCCTGTCACCAGCGCCGCGCTCACCAGCAGGACCCCGAACAGCCCGAGCGCGACGGCCTCCCGCCGTCCCTCGCGCGCCGTGGGCCCCCGCAGCCCCCGCCGGAATCTCCTCATACGGTTCCCCCTGAACTCCGCCCGGGCCGTTCCCGGAAGGGGAGACTCGTCTGACATCAGGACGGACAAACCGCGCACCGGGGTGCGAGGAGGCAGCCGTAGGGCGCCCCGCCCGGCCCGCGCCCCCGGAACACCGGCGCGCACGGCGGGGTCGCGCAGGGGTCACGCCGGGAGCGGCGCCGGCTTCTCCTCCGTGCCCAGCACGACGGGCAGTTCGCGGTGGCCGTTGGAGATGAACGACTCCAGGGGCGGGAGCTCCCGCGCCGGGTCGGCCAGGTCCAGGTCCGGGAAACGCGCGAAGAGCGCGGAGAGCGCGATCTCGGCCTCCAGTCTGGCCAACGGCGCGCCGAGGCAGTGGTGGACGCCGTGGCCGAAGGCGAGGTGGTCCTTGCGCGTCGGGCGGGAGATGTCGAAGCGGTCGGCGGTGTCGCCGTGGTGGCCGGGGTCACGGCCCGCGGCCCCGAAGCCGATGATCAGCGCGTCTCCCCGGGGAATGGTCACGTCGTCCAGGACGATGTCCTCCACCGCGTAGCGCATGGGGAGGTTCGCGAGCGGCGCCTCCAGGCGGAGCGTCTCCTCGATGACGTCGGCCCAGGCCGCCGCCCCGGCGTCGCCGGACCGCACGGAGTCCAGCTGGGCGCGGTTGCGGAGCAGGGCGTGGACGGCGTGGTCGAGGAGGTTCACCGTGGTCTCGTGGCCGGCGGTGAACATCAGCAGGATGGTGTCGATCAGTTCGCGCTCCGTGAGTCCCGCGCCGTCGTCCTCGTCGCGTACCACGATGAGCGAGCTGATGAGATCGTCGTCCGGGCTGCGGCGCTTGACGTCCACGAGCTCCCGGAGGAGGGCGTAGAGGGCCTCCTCGTTGGCCCTCGCCTCTTCCGCCGACGCCTGGGTGTCGAAGATGCCGTGCACCAGGCCGAGGAAGCGGTCGCGCATCTCGTGGGGGATGCCCAGGAGTTCGGAGATGACCTGGGTGGGCAGCGGGTAGGCGAACTCCTCGCGGAGGTCGACGGGCTCGTCGGCCGGGCGGGCGGCGAGGGCGTCCAGCAGGTCGGCGGTGACGGCCTCGATGCGCGGGCGCAGGGCGGCGGTGCGGCGGGCGGTGAACGCCTTGGCGACCATCTTGCGGAGCCGGGCGTGCTCGGCCCCGTACGCGGTGATCATGCTCTGGTCCTGGACCCAGATGGCGAGCGGCCAGCTGCGGGCCAGTTCGCCCTCGCCGTTCTCCCACGCGGGCCAGTGCCGGTAGGTGTCCTTGGACACCCGGGGGTCGGTCAGCAGCTGCTTGACCAGCTCGTAGTCGGTGACCACCCACACCACGATGCCGTCGGGAAGCTCGACCTGCGTCGCACGCCCGCGTTTGCGCAGCAGGTCGGCCTCGCCGTGGATGTCGCGGCCGGAGAGGTCCATGAGGTGGGGGCACGTGCCGTCGGTCATCAGCTGAGCTCCATGAGTACGCGTCGTCGTCCGGACCCGAACGAATTCGAACGTATCCGTGCCTGCTCCGCCCGGGCCCAGCGGAACGTAACCGGCCGCTCATCCGCCGCTCCGGAGCGGCGGATTACCGCACTGTCCCAGCCTTGTCATGACCATTTTTGTTCTTGCGCTGGAGGAGAAGGCCGTGGAGCTCGTCTACGACTCGTTGTTCATCGGCGGCCGATGGGTGGCCCCGTCGGCCTCCGGGATGACCTCGATCCACTCGGCGAGTACCGAGGAGCCGATCGGCCGGGTGCCCGAGGCGGCGGCGGCCGATGTGGACGCGGCGGTGCTGGCCGCCCGCCGGGCCTTCGACGACCCGGGAGGCTGGGCGCGCTGGGAGCCCGGGCGGCGGGCGGCGGCGCTGGAGCGGTTCGCGGCCTCGCTCGACAGCCGCGCCGAGGAGTTCGCCCGGCGGGTCAGCGCGCAGAACGGCATGCCGATCACGCTGAGCCGGGTGGCCGACGCGGTGTGCGGTGCGCAACTGCTGCGCTACTACGCCGGTCTGCTGCGCGAGCTGCCCGTGGAGGAGCGGCGCCCGGGGCTGGCGGGAACCACGCTGGTGCGGCGGGAGCCCGTCGGCGTGGTGGCGGCGATCACGCCGTGGAACTTCCCGCAGACGCTCACGTTCTCCAAGCTCGCGCCCGCGCTCGCGGCCGGTGCGACGGTGGTGCTCAAGCCCTCTCCGCCGACCCTGCTCGACGCCTTCCTGGTCGCGGAGGCCGTGGCGGAGGCCGGGCTGCCGCCGGGCGTGGTGAACGTGGTGCCGGCGGGGGCGGAGGCCAGTGCCGGTCTCGTCCGGCATCCGGGCGTCGACAAGGTCGCGTTCACCGGCTCCACCGCGGTGGGGCGGGCCATCGCGGAGGAGTGCGCGCGGCTGCTCCGGCCGGTGAACCTGGAACTGGGCGGGAAGTCGGCGGCGATCGTCCTGGACGACGCCGACCTCGGCTCCCTGACGGAGAGCCTGTTCGAGGCCACCCTGCTGAACAACGGGCAGACGTGCTACCTGAGCACCCGGATCCTCGCGCCGCGCGGCCGTTACCGGCAGGTCGTCGACGCGGTCACCGACCTCGCCGCCGGGCTGCGCGTGGGGGACGCCCTGGAGGAGGACACGCAGGTCGGCCCGCTGGCGACCCGGGCGCAGCGGGACCGTGTCGAGGGGTACATCGCCAGGGGCCGCGCCGAGGGCGGCCGGGTGACGACCGGTGGTGGCAGGCCGAAGGGCCTGGAGCGGGGCTGGTTCGTCGAGCCGACGGTCTTCTCCGGCGTCGGCAACGACGCGGCCGTCGCCCGGGAGGAGATCTTCGGGCCGGTGCTGTGCGTGATCCCCTACGAGGACGAGGACGACGCCGTCCGCCTCGCCGACGACTCCCCCTACGGCCTGGCGGGAACCGTGTGGTCGGCCGACCCCGAGCGGGCCCTGGGCGTGGCCCGGCGCCTGCGGACGGGCACGGTGGGCGTCAACGGCTACGCGGCGGACATCGTGGGGCCGTTCGGCGGGGTGCGGAACAGCGGCAACGGCCGGGAGTTCGGGCCGGAGGGGCTGGCGTCCTACCAGCAGCCGAAGTCGGTCTACCTGGGGAGCTGACGGGCGCGTCCGCTGCCGTGCCCCCCGGGGTACGGCAGCGGACGGCGGGTCACCCGTCAGGGCGCGGGAGAAGGGGAC
>NZ_JAINFC010000234.1 GCF_020740835.1 Streptomyces sp. UNOC14_S4 | reverse complement strand
CCCCACCCCCGGCCCACCAACCAACCCAGGGGCGCGGGGAACTGCGCGACCAGCCACAACGCAACCCGCACCCGCAAGCGCAGCGCAATGGCTAGGCTGAACCGATGGCCAAAACATACGCGGGCGCACGGCTGCGCCGACTCCGCGAGGAGCGGCGGCTCAGCCAGGCCGAACTGGCCCGGACACTCGGCATCTCGCCCAGCTACCTCAACCAGATGGAGCACGACTCCCGGCCGCTGACCGTCCCCGTACTGCTGCGCCTGACCGAGACGTTCGGCGTCGACCCCGGCTTCTTCGCCGAGCGCGACACCGGCCGGACGCTCGCCGATCTGCGCGAGGCCCTCGCCGACGAGGTCACCGCCGGCCGGGTGTCGTCCTCCGACCTGGCCGAGCTCGCCTCACGGCTGCCCGCCGTCGCGTCGGTACTCCTCGGGCTGAGCCGCCGTCACCAGGCACTCACCGAGCAGCTCGCCGAGGCGGCGGAGGAGCGCGGCATCACCGGAACCGGACCGGCCCTGCCGCCCTCCCCGCACGACGAGGTCCGTGACTTCTTCTACCGTCGGCAGAACTACCTTCACGACGTCGACACCGCCGCCGAGGATCTCGCGGCGGACATCGGTGTCCGGTCCGGCACCGCCCTGCGGGCTCTCACCGACCGGCTCGCCGCGCGTCACGGGGTCCGTACAGCCACCGGTACCGATCGGCTCCATCACTACGACGCCGCCGAGCGGACGCTGTGGCTGTCGAACCGGCTCCGCCCCGGCCAGCGGGCCTTCCGGATGGCGACCCAGCTCGCCCTCCTCGAATACGGCGACGAGTTCTCCCGGCTCGCCGCCGAGGACCACGAACCGGGCTCCCCCAGCTGGTCGCTCGCCAGGATCGGCATCGCCCGTCACTTCGCCGCCGCCTTGATCCTGCCGTACCGTGCGTTCCATGCCGCGGCGGAGGAGCTGCGGTACGACATCGAGCGGCTTTCCGACCGCTTCGGCTTCGGGTACGAGACCATCTGTCACCGGCTCAGCACGCTTCAGCGGCCGCGGCTGCGCGGGGTGCCGTTCTCGTTCGTCCGGGTCGACCGCGCGGGCAATATGTCCAAGCGGCAGTCGGCCACCGGCTTTCACTTCTCGCGGGCGGGCGGCACCTGCCCGCTGTGGAATGTGTACGAGGCGTTCGGCGCGCCCGGCCGCATCCATGTGCAGATCGCCGCCATGCCCGACGGGAGCCGCTATCTGTGGACCGCCCGGACGGTCACCCGGCACCGGGGCGGGTGGGGCGAGCCGGGCAAGACCTTCGCCATCGGGCTGGGGTGCGAGATCCGGCATGCCTCCCGCCTCGTCTACTCCGACGGCCTCGACCTCGGCCAGGCCTCCGCGGCCACCCCGATCGGCATGGGCTGCCGCGTCTGCGAGCGCCTCGACTGCCCCCAGCGGGCCGTACCGCCGCTCGGCATGACGCTCGCCGTGGACGAGAACAGCAGCACCTTCGTGCCGTACCCGGTGCAGGGACCGGCCTGAGCCGGATGATCAGCCGTCAGCCGTCAGCCGTCAGCCGTCAGCCGTCAGCCGTCAGCCGTCAGCCGTCAGCCGTCAGCCGTCAGCCGTCAGCCGTCAGGCGGCGGTCGTCCAGCGTCGCCAGCCGCTGCCGCAGGGCGCCGAGGGCCTCCGCCCCTTCGGTCGCGGTGCCCGGTTCCGGGATCTCCAGCTCCCTGACGGCCCGGTCCAGGGTCCGTTCCACGGAACGACGCAGGGAGTCGGTCTCGCGGCGGACGGCCGCGGGGACGGCGGACACGAGGGCGGCGACACGTTCCTGCACGGCGGCCCTGCCGTACGCGGCCGCACGGCCCACCTGCTGCTCGGTCTGGAGCCGGTGGAGGACACCGCCGGCCGCGGCGCCGACCCCGGCGCCGAGCACCGTGCCCAGTTTGTTGGTCATCACCGCCCCGGCCGCCGCCCCGAGCGCGCCGCCCACGACCATCTCCGTGGGCACGGCAGGCGGTTTCGCGCCGCTGGGCCGGCCCCCGTACGACGGGACCGGGGCGTGTGCGGCGCCGTCGAGGGATACCGACGGCGGGGCACCGATCGTGCCCGCTCCCGTACCCCGCGCGGCCAGAACCCGCTCCGCGTTCCGGAATCCCTCCGCGACCGCCTGGTCGATCCGGCCTGCCCGCACCCGTAGCCCGGACGCGGTCGAGACGGCCCAGCTGCGCATGCCCCGGTCGAGATAGCCGGTGACGAGGCCGCGGGCCCGCGTCGGCTCGGCCGCTTCCTGGCGGTGCCGCTCCAGGAAGCCGTCCAGCTCCCGCAGCAGGTCCTGCTCCACCGCCCGCAGGGAGGCCACGACTTCCCGTTCCGCCGCCGCCGTCTCGCCGTCCACGACGCGCAATGTTTTCCGGCGGGCGTCCTGCAACGCCGCGCGGGCCTCCGTGATGCCGGCGGAGCGCCGGTGCGGTCCCTCGGGGCCCGTCCGGCCCGAGATGAGCTCCGCCGCCAGGCCCAGCAGGTGGGTGACGCGGTCGTGCAGCAGCCCGGCGGGCGCGGCGGCCTGTGCGTGCAGTTGCTGCACGAGGGCGGTGGAGTCGCGGACGAGCAGGCTGTGCAGGGGCTCCGCGGTGTCGGCGGGATTCTCGGCGCTCCACAGCAGGCAGCCGAGCTCCGCGAGGCCACGGCCGGTCCACCGCTCGCCGGGGCCCGCGTGGAGGACGCGCCAGATGCGCCGGGCCACCAGCCGCAGGTCGTCGTCCCCGGAGAGCACGTCGGCCCCGGTGAGCACGACGAGGACGGTCCCCGGCGGGCGGGCCGCCAGGAACGCGCCCGCGGTGGCCGCGTCGTGGCTGAGCAGTTCGGCACAGCCCAGGGCGAGGACGACGCGGTTGGCGCGCAACGCCGCCGAAGGGTCCGCGTGCAGGGGCTCCAGCGGAGTCGTACGCAGTCGGATGTCCGGCAGCCGGGCGCGCAGGAACGCGGCGAGCGCGGTCGCGTCGGCCTTGGGCGAGGCACACAGCAGGACGGCCCGGTCGTGCCGGTCCGGCAGCGCGGCGGCCGCCTCGGCGACGGCGGTCCAGCCATGGTGTCCGGCAGCGCGGGCGGTGTCGCCCAGGAGCGCTTCGAGCTCGGTCACGAGCGAGTCGCCCGTGCGGCCCGCCGGGCCGGTGAGATCGGGATCGGCCATCACAGCTCCATCCAGGTGGAAGTCGGGGATCGGGCCCGGGCGGACACGGCGCTCCGGGCGGTGCCGGGCGGCGGCCGGTCGGTGGCCGCGCCCGGGCATGACGGCGTACGGTGACGGAGCGTCACGCGTACGGATGTGCGGGGGTGCGCGAAGGGGGCTGTTCGCGTCTTCCGGCTCGGTTTCCGGCCTGGTGCGTCAGGACGCGGCCGGTTCGTCGCCGCCCTGGCCCGCGCCCGCGGCGGTGTCCTCGCCGCCCGTGGCGGAGGGGGCGCGGCGCAGCAGTCTGGGAATCCTCGACATGGCACCCAGGGCCTGGGCGGCGGGCACCTTCTTCAGCGCGAAGATCGAGGCGACGGAGGTGACGGGCATTCCGCACAGCAGCACGCAATATCCCGCGTCGCCCCGCTGGACCATCTGGTATCCGACCCACAGATAGGCCAGGACAAGAGTTCCGGACAGACATTGCCCGAACGCCGTCGTGCAATTTCCCAGAATGACGTCGAGGCGCTGATTGCGGGCCTCGGCGTCGATGGACCGCAGAGCCCTCCGTAAATTTTTGGAATTCACATTCTCCAGTCGGCTCGCCAGCTCCATCAACTGGTCGAAACTGACCGTCGTTTCCGTGCTTCCCCCGTTGTCGGTCATCATCTCGCCTCGCTCACGTCCGCGCTTACGTCCGAGGCCAGCCGACGAAGTGTGCGAGCGATCGGATGGTTCTGGTTGGCGGGCTTCGTCGCCTTGCCCACCAGCGCGGAGAATTTATGCTGCCGGTCCACTTCCTCGTCTGGTGCGGATGAACGCTCGGCGTCGGTGTACTCATGGACGATGCCGGTGAGGATGGCGTTCGTGAGCTCGGGGTCGTCCCTGCTGTCCCGCAGCAGATGCGTGGCCTCCAGGTTGAGCACCTGCTCCTCCGCCATGCCCCGCAGAGCGGCGCAGAACGCGGTGTGGGCGGCGTGGAGCTCCAGCGCGTGCCTGGCCAGCGAGCGGCGCAGTGCCGTGAAGAAGGCCAGGATGGTGGCGGTGGCGATGGCGGACACCGTCCACACCCCGATCAGGGGCCATTCGGCGTGACTCGCGAAGGCGAGCGTGCAGAAGCCGAGCGACGACACCGCCGAAAGAAAGCTGCCCGTCACCGCCGCGATGCGCAGCCGGGTCAGATCCGGGCGTCCGGTGCCGTTTTTCCGCCGCCGCCCCCGGCCGGCCTTGCCGGCCCGTTCCGCTTCCGCTCGCCGCAGCGCCGATATGAGCTCCCCGGCCCTGTTGTCGAAAGTGCGCAACCGGGCCACGCGCGGGGCGCTGCGCGCGGGAAACGACTGCCCGGTGGGGTCGATCGGACTGCGCACTCCCACCGCGAATTCTTTTCTCCGCACGGTGTCCCCCTGAGCGTCCCCCTGGCTTTGTCCCGAGCGTACCCAACGTAGCAGATCGCCAACCGTTGGTGAAGCTGTGTCGAAAGATTTGGGATACCGGAAAAGGTGTGACCGGTCGGCAGGTCAGCAACTCCCGGGAATTACCCGTAGGTAGTGCGATCATGCGGCCCCGGACGAACGATTCCCCCGGTGGTTCCGGACGGAATTCCGGTATCCGTGTCCGGGCGCCCCGGAATCCCGGGGATCACAGGGAAATGTGCGGCTTGTGCCGTCTGCCCGCGCATTGTGTGCCTCCGCCGCACGGGAACCCGGAGCGGTCAGGAGGCCATCCCGAACAACTGGGTCCAGTACGTGCCCACGCGGCCGCCGCCCACGAAGCCGATGCCGATGTGGGTGAAGTCCGGCTTGAGGATGTTGGCCCGGTGCCCGGGGCTGTTCATCCAGCCGTCGACCACCTCGGCGGCCGACCGCTGGCCGCAGGCGATGTTCTCGCCTATGCCCCGGTGGGCGCAGCCCGCCGCGGCCGCACGGTCCCACGGCTGACGGCCCTCGGGCGAGGTGTGCGCGTAGAAGTCGCGGGCGACCATGTCGGCGGAGTGCGCCTGCGCGGCGGCCGCCAGACGCCGGTCGTCGGCCAGGGGCCGCAGACCGGCCGCCGCCCGCTCGGCGTTGGTCAGCGCGACCACCTCGGCGGCGATCCCGGCCAGGCCACCCGGACTGAACGGCGCGGCCCACACCGCCGTCCAGTACGTCGTGCCCGAACGGCCGTCCACGGCATGGCCCAGCCCCATCGCGGTGAGCGACGCGTCCCGCAGCGGGCGCCGCGCCTCCTCGCTGCCCAGGCAGTAGTCGAGGAACTCGTCCGGCGTGCGCGGCCCCGAGACCAACTGCTCGGCCACGCCCAGATACGCGTACCCGCCGGCGGTGACGCGCTGGAAGACGGACACCCCGTCAGGGCCCTCGGCGGCGAGCCGCCCCTGCTCCGCCATCGCCGCCGCGTGACGCCGTGCGGCCGCCGTGAGCCGTGGGTCCACCGTGACCGGCGGGGCACCGCAGCGCGCCCGCCGCGCGTTGACCAGCCCGGCGATCCCGTCGGAGGCGCCTGCCGCGGGGGACGGTACGGCCACCACAGGTTGCGGCGTCGGCGCGGGTTCCTCGTCCAGTACGTCCACGCCGAAGTCGCGGGCGATCCCGGCCAGCCCGTCCGCGTACCCCTGGCCGAGCGCGCGCAGCTTCCAGGCAGGACCGCGCCGGTAGAGCTCCGCGAGCAGCAGCACGGTCTCACGGCCCGGGCGCGGCGGGGCGAAACGGGCGACCGTCCGGCCGTCGCCGCCGCTGACGGACAGCGTGGGCACGGGCAGCCCGCTCAGCGATGTGCCGGGATCGGCGGGGCTGACGACCAGCGTCACCCGGCTCGCACCGGCCCGCAGCCGCGCCGGGTCCACGCCCAGGCCGCCGTCCACCAGCCGGACCCCGGGCGCGGCGGGCTGGTTGTAGAAGACGAAGTCGGCGTCACCGCCCACCTTGCCGTCGTCACCGGTGACCAGCGCGGACAGGTCGAACGGCCCCGGCACCCGGAGCGTCAGCGCGCCCTCCGGCAGGGAAAGATTGCCACCGGGAACCAACTCGACCATCATCACCCGTCCGTTCACATACGTGCCCGGAGAACGGTGCGACGCCCCGGGAGAGTTCCCGCGCGAGGAGAACCCTAGGGTGTGCCCATGACCGGAGAACCGACAGCCAAGCCGTCCGAGCACTGGCGCGAGCAGCGGCGCCACGTCTTCGGGGAAGCCGCCGAGCAGTACGATGCGGCCCGCCCCGGATATCCCGGCCGGCTCGTCACCGACGTCCTCGCCTACGCGGCACTCGACGGCGCCCCCGCCGTGGAGGTCGGCGCGGGCACCGGAAAGGCCACGCTCTCCTTCGCCGCCCACGGCGTTCCGCTCACCTGCGTCGAGCCCGACGCACGGATGGCCGACGTGCTCGCCCGCAACTGCGCCGGCACACCCGGCGTCACCATCACGGTCGGCGGTTTCGAGACCTGGCGGCCGCCCACGCCCTACGGTCTGCTCTACTCCGCCCAGGCCTGGCACTGGATCGACCCGGCGACCCGCTGGAGCCTGGCACGGGCCGCGCTGCGCCCCGGCGGCGCGATCGCCCTCTTCTGGAACGACTGGGTCGTGGCCGGGGAAGGGCTGGAGGAGGAACTCGCCGCTGTGCACGACCGCGCTCTCACGGGAGTGGCTCCGCACACCGCCCACGACCTGCGCCCGCGCTCGACCGTCGAGGGCCCGCACTCCTGGGTGTACGGGCAACTGGCCGCCGACGGCGGCTTCACGGACGTGGAGCACCGCCGCTACGAGTCCGTGCACGAGCGCTCTGCAGAGGATTTCGTGAGCTTGCTCGCCTCCCACTCGGCGTACCGCGTCGTGCCGGAGGATGTACGGGAAGCGCTGTTCGCGGACGTGCGGCGGGTGGTCGACGCGCACGGCGGCACCGTCCGGCTGGACACCACGACGGGCCTGTACCTGGCGCGCACGGTGGGCTGACGCGCATACGCCCGCCGGGCGTTCAGGACTCGGTCAGCAGCCGGGCCAGCACCGCCGCATGACCGGCCTCGGGGTCCTTGGCCGCCGTCAGCAGGGTGAGCCGCTCGCCTTTGCGCGCGCGGGACCGGAGGTCCTCCAGGGCTTCGGCCGCCTCGGGGGACTCCAGTTCGGCCTCGTAGCGGTGGACGAACTCCTCGGGGTCCCCGTCGGGGCCGTGGTACCAGCGGCGCAGCTCCGTCGACGGGGTGAGCGCCTTGGGCCACTCGTCGACACGGGCGTCGACCTTGCTCAGGCCGCGCGGCCACAGCCGGTCCACCAGGACGCGCACGCCATCGTCCGGCGAGGGGGAGTCGTAGACCCGCCGTGCGTGCACGGCCCGGGCGTGGCGCGTCATGGGTGTGCCTCCGTACGGGGTGCCCCTGAGGGGAGCGTCGCGTGGACAGGCATGCTGCCATGCTCCGGCCCCCGGCCGGGCCCGACACCCCGGGGACGGCCGGGGCCGGAGCGTCCGTGCCGCCGCCCTCACGTCTGCCGCTCGCCCGAGGCGAACCGGGAGACGACCAGCGCGACGATGATGATCAGACCGTTGAGGAACTGGTTCCACAGCGGCGGCACCCCGGCCAGCGTCATGACATTGACGACGAGCTGAAGCGTGAGCACCCCGGTCAGCGCGCCGAAGAGGGTGCCCCTGCCGCCGTCCAGGCCCACCCCGCCGATGACGGTGGCGGCGAAGACCTGGAAGATCCAGCCGCTGCCCTGGTCCGCGGACACCGAGCCGTAGTGGCCGGTGTACAGGACGCCCGCGAAGGCCGCGAGCACCCCGGCCAGGACGAGGACCGCGCAGGTGACGCGGTCGACCCGGATCCCGGCCGCACGCGCGGCCTCGGGGTTGCCGCCGACGGCGTACAGCGCGCGGCCGTGCCGGAGCCAGGTGAGCGCGGAACCGCCCGCGAGGAACAGCAGCCCGGTGAGCCAGACGGCCGCGGGCGCGCCCAGCCAGCGTGCCTGCCCGAGATAGGTGAACGAGGCGGGCACGTCGACGATCGACTGTCCCTTGGACACGGCGATCTGCAGTCCCCGCAGCGTGGTCAGCGCGCCCAGCGTGACGATGAAGCCGTTGAGCCGCAGCCCGAGGATCAGGAACGCGTTGAGCCCGCCGACCAGCGCCCCGACGAGCAGGCACACCGGGACGGAGAACGCCCCGGGCAGCAGCCCGGCCCCGTGGAACCGGCCGGCGTCCGGAGGCAGGACCACCCACATCGCCACGACCGGGGCGACTCCGATCGTGGACTCCAGGGAGAGGTCCATCCGCCCGCCGATCAGGACGAGCGCCTCGGCGAGCACCAGCAGTCCGAGCTCCGTCGACTGCTGCGCGACGCCGAGCAGGTTGTCGGAGGTGAGGAAGGCGGGCGACACGACGAACCCGATGACGCCCAGGAGCAGCAGCACCGGGACGAGGGACAGGCTCCGCCAGCGGGCGACGACTTCTCCCGGGCGCGGTCCGCGCGGCCGCGGTCCGCGCGGCGCGGCGGCTTCCGGCCCGGGCCGGAGCTCAGCGCCGGACACCATCCCCGGCCTCCTCTCCCGGTCCTGGCTCTCTCGGTGCTGTCCCTTCCGATCCCGGCTCTTCCGACGGCCCCGGCGCGCCGGGCACGTCCTCCATCGCGGCGACCATGTCCCGGTCGCTCCAGCCGCGGCCGAACGCGCCGGTGAGCCTGCCGTGGCACATGACGAGCGTCCGGTCGCACATCCGCAGGTCGTCCAGCTCGTCGGAGACGACGAGGACGGCCCTGCCCTCGTCGGCGACCCGCCGGACCCTGCCGAGCAGGAACTCCTTCGACCTGACGTCCACGCCGTTGGCCGGACGGATCGTCACCAGGACGCGCGGCTCGGCGGCCAGGGCCCGCGCGACGACCACCTTCTGCTGGTTGCCGCCCGACAGGGCGGCGACGGGCGTCGCGGAGCCCGGAGCCTTGATGTCGAGTTCCTCGATCATGCGGTCGGCCAGGGCCCGTGCCCGCGACGGCAGGACGGTGCCGAAGGGGCCGAGCCGCCTCCCGGCCGAGAGCGTGACATGCTCACCCACGCCGCGGGCGGGGACCAGACCCTGCGCGTGCCGGTCCTCGGGGACCAGCCCGATCCCGGCCGCGAGCGCGTGCGGCACACTGCCGGTACGCACCGGGCGCCCCGCCACCGCGATCCGGCCGGCCGCCGCCTTGCGCAGCCCCGCGACGGCCTCCCCGACCTGCGCGTTGCCGCTCGCCGCGGAACCCGCGAGCCCCACGGCCTCTCCGGCCCGTACGGCGAACGACACGTCGCGGCAGACACCACCGGGCAGTGTCAGCCCCTCGACGGACAGCAGGACCGGAGCGTCGCCGTCCCGGGGTGGCACGGCACGGGACGTACGCCCTTCCGGTGCGGAGGGCTGTTCGCCGGTCATCGCCTCCACCAGGTCCCGGTGGCCGAGTTCGGACACCGGCGCCGTCACGACGCGGCGGGCGTCCCGGAAGACGGTGACGGTGTCGCACAGGGCGTAGACCTCCCGCAGGTGGTGGGAGATGTACAGGAACGCCACCCCCTGCCCCCGGAGCGCCCGCAACTTGGCGAAGAGGAGGTCGATGCCCCGGGCGTCGAGCTTCGCGGTCGGCTCGTCGAGGACGACGAACCGGGCGCCGGACGACAGCGCGCGGGCGATCTCCACGAACTGCCGCTGCCCGACGGAGAGATCGCGTGCCCGCAGCGCCGGATCGACGTCCACGCCGTACTCGCCGAGCAGCTCCGCCGCCCGGGCACGCAGCCGTTTCCAGCGGATGGGCCGCAGGGCCGAGGCGCTCTGGCGGTCGAGGAAGAGGTTCTCCGCGACCGTGAGTTCGGGGAGGATCGTGGAGCGCTGGTGCACGCAGGCCACGCGGGAGCGCCAGGCCCGGGTGTCACCGAAGGCGGGAGCGGGTCCGCCGTCGAACCGCACGACGCCCGCGTCGGGCCTGAGGAGGCCGGTGAGGAGCCCGACGAGCGTGGACTTGCCCGCGCCGTTGCGGCCGACCAGGGCGTGTGCCTCGCCCGGCAGCACGGCGATGTCCGCGGAGCGCAGCGCGACCGTGGCGCCGAAGCGTCTGGAGACGCCGTCCGCCTCCGCGACCGGGCGCGGAGGGGCGGCGCTGTGCACAGGTGAGGAAGACGAGGGGCGCATCGAAGGGTGCATCGAGGGGTGCCGTCCTTTCCGGGCCGGATGTCGGTGCCGTCCTCGCCGCTCACTTGCCGATGCTGTTGCCCCACAGGGTCTTGTCGTCGACGTTCTCCCTGGTCACCAAGGGCGCGGGGAGCTGGTCCTCCAGCCCGTTGGGGAGCTTGACGACGGTCGAGCCGTGGTCGGTCGGGCCGGGGACGAACCGTTTCCCCGCCGCCGCGGCCCGGGCGTAGGAGAGGGCGTACTTCGCGTACAGGTCGGCGGGCTGGGAGACGGTGGCGTCGATCTGCCCCTTGCGGATGGCGTCGAGCTCCTGGGGGATGCCGTCGTTGGAGACGACGGTGATGTGCCCCGCCTCCCCGGCCGGTTCGAGGAGACCCTTCTGCCGCAGGAGGGCGAGGGTCGGCTGCAGGAAGACGCCACCGGCCTGCATGTAGACGCCGTTGAGGTCGGGGTGCTGGGCGAGCAGGCTCTGCAGCTTCGCGGACGCGACGTCGCCTTTCCAGTCCGTGGGCAGGGGGAAGACCTCGATGCCGGGGAACTCCTTCCGCATGCACGAGGCGAAGGCCTCCGAACGGTCGCGCCCGTTCACCGAGTCGAGGGAGCCTTGGAGCTCGGCGACCTTGCCCTTGCCGCCCAGCTTGCCGCCGAGGAACCGGCAGGCCTTGACGCCGTACGCCCGGTTGTCGGCCCGTACGACCATGAACACCTGCTCCTTGTCGGGGCGGGTGTCGACGCTGACGACGGGGATGCCCTGCGCCGCGAGCTCCTTGAGGACGGAGGCGACGGCGCCCGTGTCCTGCGGGGCTATGACGACGGCCTTGGCACCCGTGTTCCGGAACACCTGGACATTGGCCACCAGCTTGGTGACGTCGTTCTGCGAATTGCTGACCGGCAGCAGATTCGCGCCCTTCGCCTCCTCTTTGAGGTAGGTGGCGTAGGAGTTCCAGAAGTCGGAGTCGGAACACGGCAGATCGACGCCGACC
>NZ_JAINFC010000233.1 GCF_020740835.1 Streptomyces sp. UNOC14_S4 | reverse complement strand
GACAGGCCCGTCGCGGTGCCGAGCCGCTGCACGAGTTCGGCCGCGGCGAGCGAGTCGAGGCCCGACTCACGGTAGGCGAGTTCCGGCTGGATGACGTCCTTCGTGGCGTGCCCGAGCACGGCGGCCGCGTGCGAGCGGACCAGGTCCAGGACGGCGCGTTCCTGTCCGGCTTCGGGCAGGCCGGTGATCCGGCGGGCGAGGGCGGAGGTGGAGGTGGAGGATGCGGACGAACTGGGCGCGGGCGCGGGGGCCGCGGCGTCGCCGGGCAAAGGCGTGAGGCCGGCGGGCGCGGTGGAGTGCAGCCAGTGCCGGGCGCGCTGGAAGGCGTACGTGGGCAGGCCGACCCGGCGCACCGCGCGGCCCGCGAACAGGGCGGGCCAGTCGAGTTCCGCGCCCAGCGTGTGCAGGCGGGCGGCGGCCGTGGCGAGGGCGTGTCCCTCGGGGAGGCCGGTCCGCAGGGTGGCGACCGTCGCGACGGCGTGGCGGTCGGCGGACGGCAGGCACTCGCGGGCGAGGGCGGACAGGCTGCCGTCCGGACCGAGCTCGACAAGGACGGTCGCACCGGCCTCGCGCAGCCGTCGGACGCCGTCGCCGAAGCGCACGGCCTCGCGGGCGTGGCGGACCCAGTAGTCCGGCGAGCACATCTCGTCGCCGGTCACCGGTTCGCCGGTCAGGTTCGACACGACGGGCGTCGTCGGCGGCCGGAAGGTCAGCCCCCGCGCGACGTCGGCGAACGCGTCGAGCATCGCGTCCATGCGCGGCGAGTGGAAGGCGTGGCCGACGCGCAGCCGCCGGACCTTCCGGCCTTGCTCACGCCACGCCTCCGTGAGGCCGAGCACGGTCTCCTCGTCGCCCGAGACCACGATGGACGTCGGCCCGTTGACGGCCGCGATCGCGACGCGGTCCCGGACGGGGGCGAGAGCCGCGGTGACCTCCTCCTCGCTCGCGCGGACCGCCACCATCGCGCCCCCGGCGGGCAGCTCCTGCATCAGCCGTCCCCGGGCGGCCACCAGCGCGCAGGCGTCGGGCAGCGACAGGACGCCCGCCACGTGCGCGGCGGTCAGTTCGCCGATCGAGTGGCCGAGCAGCAGGTCCGGGGTGACGCCCCAGTGCTCCAGCAGCCGGTGGAGCGCCACTCCGACCGCGAACAGGGCCGGTTGGGTGAACTCGGTGCGGTGGACCAGTTCCGCCTCGGGACTGCCCTCGGGGGCGAACAGCACCTCGCTCAGCGGCCGCGTGAGATGCGCGTCGAGGTGCCCGCAGACGGCGTCGAAAGCGGCCGCGAACACCGGGAACCGGCCGTGGAGTTCACGCCCCATGCCGGGACGCTGGCTGCCCTGCCCGGTGAACAGGAACGCGGTGCGACCGGCCAGCGTCTCGCCGGTCACCACGCCGGGGGCGGCGTCGGACGCGCCCAACGCGTCCAGGCCCGCGAGGAGTTCCGGCCCGTCCTGGGCGAGGACGACGGCCCGGGAGGCCAGGTGCGTACGAGTGGTCGCCGCGGACCAGCCGACGTGCGCCGGTACGGTCTCGGGGTGCTCCCGCAGGTGCTCGCCGAGCCGGACCGCCTGGGCGCGGACCGCGTCCGGCGTGGCGCCGGACAGCGGGACGAGGACCGGTACGGGCGAGGCATCGGAGGTCGCGTCCGCAGCCCCGGAGGTCGCGTCCGCGGCGTCGGATGCCGTGCCCGTCTCATCAGGCTCATCGGGTACGGCACCCGCCTCCCCCGCACCGGCCCGGCCGGTCGGCCACTCCGTCAGCACCACGTGACAGTTGGTGCCGCCCATGCCGAACGAGCTCACCCCGGCGATCAGCGGCTGGTCGGGGAGCGGCCAGCCGGTCGTCGCGGTCTGGACGCGCAGGCCCAGCGCGTCCAGGGGGATGCGCGGGTTCGCGTTCTCGAAGTTGAGGCTGCGCGGGAGCTGCCGGTGGTGGATGCCGAGCACGGTCTTGACCAGACCGACGATCCCCGCCGCGCCCTCCAGGTGGCCGATGTTGGTCTTCACCGAACCGACCCGCAGGGGCGTGCCGGCCGGGCGGTCCACGCCGAGCGCGGCACCGAGCGCGGCCGCCTCGACCGGGTCCCCGACCGGTGTCCCCGTGCCGTGCAGTTCGACGTACTGCACGGCCTGCGCGGAGAATCCGGCCCGCCGGTGCGCCGCGCGGATCACCTGTTCCTGGGCCTCGGCCTCGGGCGAGGTCAGCGCCTCGCCGCCGCCGTCGTGGTTCACGGCACTGCCCGCCACGACGCCGTACACGGTGTCGCCGTCGGCGAGGGCGCGGGACAGCGGTTTGAGCACCACGACCGCGCCGCCCTCGCCGCGCACGTAGCCGTTGGCGCGGGCGTCGAAGGTGAAGCACCGCCCGTCCGGGGAGAGGCCGCCCAGCTTGGTCGCGTCACCGGCCTCGTCGGGGACGAGGTCGAGGTTGACGCCACCGGCGAGCGCGAGTCCGGACTCGCCGCGGCGCAGGCTTTCGCAGGCCGTGTGGACGGCGACGAGGGAGGACGCCTGGGCGGCGTCGATCGTCATGCTCGGGCCGCGCAGGCCGAGTGTGTACGAGACCCGGTTGGCGATCATGCTGCGGTGCAGGCCGGTCACCTGCCGCGAGCCGGACGCGATGCCCGCGCGGCGCAGCAGGGTCGCGTAGTCGTCCCAGATCGCCCCCGCGAAGACGCCGACGGGGCCGCCCTTCAGCCGGTGCGGCGGGATGCCCGCGTGTTCGAGGGCCTCCCAGCACAGTTCGAGCATGAGCCGCTGCTGGGGGTCCATGAGCGTGGCCTCGCGCGGGGCGACGCCGAAGAAGGCCGCGTCGAAGCGGTCGACGTCGGCGAGGAAGCCACCGCGGCGCGGCCGGCTCCGCGGGGCCGCGCCGTCGTCGGAGCGGTCCCGCGGCGTCGCGTCCCGGCGGGAGTCGGGAAGCTCGGTGACGGCGTCGGCACCGTCGCGGAGGAGTTCCCAGAACCGGTCCGGACCGGCCGCGCCCGGGACGCGACAGGCGATACCGACGATCGCGACCGCACGGTCACGATCGGGTCCGACTGCGTGCGCGACAGCATTCGACTCGGACATACCGTTCCATCACGTCCAGACATCGACTAGACCCGCGAGCGGAAGTAGGTTGAACTCTGGATCACGGTCCAACTGGCCCGCAAGCAGCGTTTTTCGGCCCGATCGCCCGGCGGACTCCCCTTCCACAGCTCGGGTGTTGATTCAGGCGGGCCCCCTCCTGGAGTGTGAAGTGCCTCACTGCACGGAATGTTGAATTCCCCTGGTCCGGGCAACGGCCGCACAGGGCAAAGATCCGTAAAGGCGCTGCGCACAGCATGATCGACGCGAGGTCGTATACGATCCCGCGCGGGCGGCATCTGCTCCGGGCAAGCGCCACCACAAGATCCTTGGCTGAATTCAACTTACCTTCTCGGCACTGCTGTTGATGTTGCCGATGGGAGGTGAACGGATGCTGTAGCGACTGTGACGGCCGGGTCGCGAGGGCGACGCGACCCCTTGCCGGAACCTTCAGGAAGCCGCGTCGATCCGGGCCCGCAGCCCTTCGGCGAACGTGCGCGCCGCCGCCAGGTCGGTGACGTCGGGACGCCCCTTGTTGATACCGCCGACGAGCCTGAACGGAAGCCAGGTGTCGAGCGCGCGGCACGAGAAGGTGTCGGACACCGCGAAGCCCTTCCGCTGGAGCAGCCGCACCAGGGGGCGGGTGAAGGGACGGAACGGCACCTCGGGCAGCCCGCTGGTGGCGAACACGAACGCCCTGCCCCGCTCCCCCGCCGGCAGCGACCCGACGAACTCGCGCAGCCGTGGGTGGAACCGCCCCGAGAAGATCCCCGATCCGAATCCCACGAGGTCGCAGGCGGCGAGCTCCGCCATGTCGACGTGCTCGGGGTCGACGACGGCGGCCCCCAGGACCTGGCCCATGACGTCGGCGACCCGCTTCGTATTGCCGTGCGAGACAGAGGCGCACACGATGACGGCCTTCATGATGATGCTTCCTTCGCTTCCGCGATGCCCACGATGTCCGCGTGGTGTCGGCCGGACCTCGCTCATCGGGCCCGCACCCTGACGACATCGCCCGCGCGGCGACTGTGACATGAGGGCCGCGTGATTGCGGTCACATGTGGTGTGGCGGCGGTGCCGCGGCCGCCAGTGCCGCCGCCACATCCGGGTGGTCCGTGCGGAAGCCGGTCATCTTGCGCAGGGCGCACCGGCGGGTCGTGGGGTCGTCGGAGGAGGCGGCCATGAGGAGCAGGGCGGCGTAAGCGTGCCGGTTGTTCCGCGGGACGTCGCTCGCGTACGAGGTGAGCTCGTGCACGGCGCTGTGGCCGTGGTCCCGGACAGCGCGGGCTGCCGGCTCCCGGACGCGGGGATCGTCCAGCCAGAAGCGCGACAGGCGCAGACACGGCCGCAGCGTCTCCGGGCGGTGCCCCTCCGTGCGCCAGACGTCGGCGAACACCGTGGCGCCCGCGGGGCCGAGCCACTCGGCCAGCGCGTCGAGCTTCCAGTCCCGGTCCGTCGGCGGGGGGACGTCGGCGGCGGGGGCGAGCAGGCCGCGCAGGAGCGAGGGCAGCAGCGTCGTCAGGCGGCTCGGCCGGATCCTCCGCAGACAGCGCCGGATCGCTTCGACCGCTTCGCCTCCCCAGGGGCTGTACGCACCGGGCTCTGCGTCCGCCGCGCCGAAGTGCTCGAGCACCAGCCGCCGCAGGACGGCCTCCGGGTCGTCCTCCGCGTGGGGAAGCGCCATGACGGCCGCGCGTACGACGGGCGCGTGGGGCGAGTGCGCGTAGTGTCCGGTGAGCGCGCGGTCGGTGCGCAGCAGCGCGTGGAGTTCGGCGACAGCGCGGTTCGTCGCCCATCGGCCGCGCTGCTCGGCGGCTTCCGCGGCCAGGCGCTCCGCCAGCCGTTCTCGTTGGTCCGCTGTGCGCCGGCCGTAATCCGCCGTGGCGCGAACCGACGGCCGCGACGGCCGCTCGGCCGTGACCGTGCCTTCGCCGGGCACCGGCCCCGTACGCATGCGGGCGAGCAGCGTCCTCGCGTGGTCGGCGATGTCCTCGTTCTGCCGCACGGCCGTGCGGAGCAGCGCCACCAGCGCGGGCCGGCGCGCGCCGTGCCGCTTCAGTAGGGCCGCGACCTCAGCCGCAGGCCGGAAGTGCCCGAGCCGCGCGGCTGCCACGAGGGCGGGTTCCAGGGCCGGATACGCGGCGTGGACCCGGTTCGGCTCGAACCGCCACAGGCAGTGGCCCTCCTGATCGGGGTGTGCCCACAGCGCGCCCAGCGTGCGTACGGCGCGGTCCGCGAGGGCCGGTACGCGGTGCGCCAGCAGGGTTCCGGCGAGTGAGGACAGGGCGCCGAGGGTGTCGCGGGAGAGGTCCGGTGCGTCGAGCGCCGTCCGGACGAGCCGGTCCAGCGCGGGCACCGCGCCCGCGTGGAAGTGCCGGGGCCGTACCCGGGCGAGCGCGTCCAGCGCCGCGGCCCGGACCTCGTCCTCCTCCTCGTGCAGGGTTTCGGCGAGCCAGGGCAGCAGGGTGTCCAGCGCGTGCTCGTCCCGGTCGTCGGCCGCGCATGCGACCAGCAGCCGGCAGCCGTCCTGCCGGTCCGGTGCGGAGCCACGCGTCAGCGCGACGAGTTCGGCACGGGCCTCGGCGAGCGGCAGGTGGCGTGTGTACAGCCGCCGGAGCGCCTCGTCCCCCTCGGCCTCCGCCAGCGCCCGCAGCCGGGCCGCCTCACGCGCGCGCCGCTCGTGCGGCAACAGCTCCAGTACGGTCGCCCACGCCTGCGAAGGCCAGATGTGGTCGTAGGGCGGATGCCCCCAGGCGGCGTCGAACAGCGCGGGGCGGTCCTCCCACCGTACGAAGCCCAGCAGCCGCGCGAACGACTCGATGTCCCCGGGGCCCGCACCGCGCAGCGCCCGCCCCAGCGTCAGCAGGGCGTCCGGGTCCGCCTCCCACAGCACGTGCCGGTTGCGGTGGCTCACGTCGTACGTGAAGTACGGGCCGTGCGGAGCCTCGGCGAGGAGGCGGAGGGCCCGGGTCGGGTCGGCCTTCGCCAGGGCGAAGAAGGTACGGGGGCGAAGCCGCAGGAGCCGTTCCTCCTCCTCCAGCGCGTCGGCCAGCGGCTCCGGCACGCCCGGCCCGGCGGGAGGCAGGGGCAGCAGCCCTGCCTCCTCCTCACCGAACGCGGCCAGGACGGGCGCGTGCAGCAGCTCGCCCAGGGCGTACCAGCGGTTGCGCCGCAGGTGTGCGTACAGGCGCCTGCGGTCGTCGAAGGGCGTGTCGGTGACGGCCCGGACCACCGACTCCCCGTCGAGGGACGGAAGGCTCCGGCCGCGCAGGACCCGGAGCCGCAGTGCGGTGTCGCCTTCGGCGAGGGCCTGTTCGAGCAGCGCGGGACGCCGCGCGATGTCCGCCAGCTCGATGCCGAGGATCCGGTCCTCGCCGGATCCGGACCACAGCCGTGCCAGCACGCCGTCGAGCCGGCCGTCCGCGGCACTCTCGCTCGCGAGCCTCCCGAGCTTCGCCAGGAGCAGGGGGCGGGGCGAGGCGTGCAGGTCGGCCAGGAGCTCGGGGTACGGGTATACGGACATGTTCGGAAGTATGTCCGAGCGCTGATCGTCGGCGCGCGGCATTTCCTGTCGCCTCCTCTTCGGCTCCCGTCGGCTCTTGTCAGCTCTTGTCGGCTCTTGTCGGCAGGGGCTTGTCACGACCTCCGCCGTCGCACGGCGGGCGCAGGCGTCGTGCGCACCGGCAGCCGGAAGCCGACCTCCGCGCCTCCGTCGGGCGTTTTTCCCGCGAACACCGTGCCGTTCTCGGCCGTGACGATGTCGTGGACGATGGCCAGGCCGAGGCCGGAGCCGGGGGTGCCCTGGGTGCGGGGGCCGCGGTAGAAGCGGTCGAACACCGCGTGCTGTTCGTCCGGTTCGATACCGGGGCCGTGGTCGTGGACGGACAGACGGCCGCCTTCGACACGGATCTCGATCGGGGTGTCGTCGGAGCTGAACTTGGCGGCGTTGCCGAGGAGATTGTCGACGCAGCGTTGCAGGGCGCGGGGCCTGGCCCGGACCGGGGCGGTGTCTCCGGCGGTCACCGTGACCGTGCGTCCGGTGCGCTGCTGGAAACGCACCGCGCACTCCTCGGCCACGGCGGGCAGGTCGACATCGGCCGGGGCTTCCTCGGCGTGACGGTCGGTGGCGAGCTCGACGATTTCCCGGACCAGGCCGTCGAGCGCGGCGGCTTCGGTCACCAGGGTGGCGAGGACCTTTTCCTCGTCGCGGGGGTCGAGCCTGCCGCGTGCTCGCTGCAGGAGTTCGGCGCTGCCGCGTACCGAGGTGAGCGGGGTGCGCAGCTCGTGGCCGGCGTTCTGCACCAGCCGCTGCTGCTGTTCACGGGAGCGGCGCAGCGCGGCCAGCATGGCGTCGAAGCTGCGGGTCAGCCGGCCGACCTCGTCACGGCCGGCCGACGGCAGCGGGACGGAGAGGTCCTGTGTCGAGGTGATGTGCTCGGTGGTGCGGACCAGGCGCCGGACCGGGCGCAGGACCCGGCCGAGGACGAGCCAGCTCAGCAGCGCCGAGAGGGCGACGGAGGCCGCGGTGATCCAGGTGATCCGCCGGAGGAACTCGTGGTCGACCCGTTCGGCGTCGCGGTAGTCCTGGCCGACCATCACCGCGCCGCCGCCGGGGAGCGGCTTGGTGAGGACGCCGTACTGCGTGCCGTCGACGGTGACGTCCTCGCGGCTGGTTCCCCGGCCGGTCCGTGCCACCTGCCGGGCGGCGTCCGACACGGGCAGTGGCTCCCGGCCGGGGGTCAGCGGCCGGACGGTGCCGTCGGCGAGGAGGAGCTGCTCGGCCATGTCCGGCCGTGTCGGCGGCTGGTGGTGGGAGGTCGCGAGCAGGGTGACGGCGGTGTCGGCGCGGTCGTCGAGGGCGCGGTCGAGCTGGTCGGCGACGAGGCCGCTGACGTTGCGGTATGAGGTGAAGACGCTGATGACGATGGCCAGCACAGCGGCCGCGACGGCGACGAGGGTGATCCTGGCGCGCAGCATCAGGCGGGCCGGACGGTGAAGCCGACGTTGCGGACGGTGTGGATCAGCCGCGGGGCGCCGGTCTCCTCGGTCTTGCGGCGCAGGTAGCCGATGTAGACGTCCAGGGAGCGGGAGCCGGTGGCGACGTCGTATCCCCAGATGCGCTCGTAGATCTGCGCGCGGGTGAGCACCACCCCTTGGTTGCGCAGGAGGAGTTCCAGCAGGTCGAATTCGGTCTTGGTCAGGTCCAGCGGGTGCGGGCCGCGGTGGGCCGTGCGCGCCCCGGGGTCGAGGCTCAGGTCCGCGGCGGCCAGGACGCCGGTGTCGTCGGGCTCCGCGGCGCGGCGCAGCAGGGCGCGCAGGCGGGCGAGCAGTTCCTCGGTGGCGAAGGGCTTGACGAGGTAGTCGTCGGCCCCGGCGTCCAGACCGGCGACGCGGTCGCCGACCTGGTGGCGGGCGGTGAGTACCAGGACGGGCAGCCTGTCGCCCCGCCTGCGCAGCATCCGGCACAGGGACAGCCCGTCCAGCCGGGGCATGACCACGTCCACGACCGCCACGTCCGGGCGCCGCTGTTCGAGGATTTCGAGGGCCTGCCGGCCGTCGGCCGCCGTCAGTACCCGGTAGCCCTCGAAGCGCAGCAGCTGCTCCAGGGTGCTGCGCACGCCCGGGTCGTCCTCGACGACCAGGACCACGTGCCCGCCAGTGGATATATCTGTCATGGCGTCATTTTCCCCGGCGGTGGCCGGACCTGAGGCCCGGGCTTCGGTGTGCGGATTTCCTTCGGTGCGCGGACGACTTTGCCCGGTGCTCTTCACAGGCCCGGCAGAGCGGTGACAAAAACGTGTAAGAGCGTGCGCGGCCCGCGTGGCCGCGCCGGCAGCGCACAGGGGGGACGATGCCGGAGGAATTACGTTCGTCCGGGGCACCAGGGGCGTCGCGTCTGCCGGAACTCGACCTGATCCGCAGTGTCGTGGTGGTCGGTCTGGTCTTCTTCCATTCGGCGCTGGTCTTCGCCCCGCACGACACCTTCTACGTCAAGAACGACACCACCACCGGCGTGGCCCTGGTCGCCGTCGCCCTGTGTGTGCCCACCGCGATGCCGATGCTCTTCCTGATCGCGGGTGTCGGCGCGTGGCATTCGCTGCGGCGGCGCGGCCCGGCCGGGTTCGTCAGGGAACGGCTGGTGCGGCTGGGCGTGCCGCTGGTCGTCGCCACGCTCACGATCGATCCGCTCCCGCAGTGGCTGCGCCACCGGTCGGCTGGCCCCGGATACCACGACGCGTATCCGACATTCCTGACGCACTTCTATGCGATTCACATGGACTGGGCCGATTTTCCCTTCGTCCTCCACGGAAAGGACTTCGAGGTCGGCCATCTGTGGTTCGTGGTACTCCTCCTGACGTTCTCGCTCCCCCTGGCCGCGGCGGTCCGCCGGATTTCCCGCGCCCGCCTGCGGCGGATACTCGACCGGATGGCCGCGGTGGCCGGACGCCCGGGGGCGATACTGCTCCCCGCGTTGCCACTGGCCGCGATCGACGCGCTGCTGGGCCTGGAGCGGGGTTACGCCGCGTGGAACCGGTGGGCGTACCTGGTGTTCTTCCTCTGCGGATTCGTGTTCGCCGGTGACGAGCGGTTCCATGCGGCGATGCGGCGCAGCGCGCGTACGGCGATCGGGCTGGGGACGCTCCTGAGTCTGGCGATGCTGCCCGCGTTCCTGGCCCATGACGCGTTCTTCACCGGCACGGACCCGCTTCCGGTCGGTGCGCGGGCCTCGTACGGGGCCGCGGGCTGGTGCTGGCTGGTCGCGATCCTCGGCGGGCTGAGCCTGACGCACCCGTCCGGGACACCGGACGAGCGGGGCGGACGCCTCCTCGCCTATCTGTCCACGGCGGCGCTGCCGCTGTACGTCCTGCACCAGCCGATCGTCGTCACGGTCGCCTACGGCGTGACCGGCTGGAACCTGCCCGTCCCCGTCAAGTACCTGGCCATCAGTACGGCTTCGCTCGCGCTGACCGTGGCCGCCTACGAGCTGCTGGTGCGCCGGACCCGTACGACCCGCTTCCTTGCGGGAATGCGTCCCTCCGGCCGGGCGGGTGCCTCGCCGTAGCGGCCGGTGCGGAGCGTGCCGGGGCGCCTGGGCCCCGCACGCCCGCTCCCCTGTCCGAGGAGAGCGGGCGTGCGGGCTCCAGGTCGGTGTCGGGTCAGCCGGGGCGGCCGCGGCCGCCCACGGGGGTCTTCCCGGGGGTCTTCCCGGGCGTCACGGTCAGGTCCGCGCGCACGACGGCGAGCGGGTGACCAGCTTCCGGTGCTTGCCGACGAGGACCACGTCCCAGTACCGGTTGTCGTAGCCCAGGCCGACCGCCACGACGTCCTGGTTCATCAGCGCCTTGGAGAAGTCGGTGTCCGGGTCGGTGGCCATGTCCGCGAAGTAGCTGTCGCTGGTGTAGCCGGAGAACAGGTACTCGCGGATGTAGGAGGAGAACACCTTCGCGTCGCTCAGCCGGGCCCGCAGGTCCCGTCCGTCGCTCCCGACCGAGCTGAGCTTCCCCGTCCGGGCCATGTCGCGTGCGTGGGCGCGTGCCGCGGTGGACACGGGGTCCGAGATCAACAGCGGGGCCATGCCGTGGTTCGCGCGTTCCTTGTTCACCTCGCACACGATCCAGTCGGTGTTCGGGTAGTACGCCTGCTGTGCCGCCTTGGTCGCGGCCGGGCCTGCGATCGCCGCCCGGGCCGGGACCGGTCCGGGCGGGTCCGCTTGCGCGGACGGCACGGCGGCGAACAGCACGGCGGACAGCGAGGCGGCAAGAGCGGACGCGGTGACGGCGGCACGCCGTACGTCGAGCCTGTTGGTCAGTATGGTCATGCCCGGCACAACGCGTGCCGCCGTGCGGGGTTTCGCTCCGGCACGACCGACTTCCCCGCACCTCGTGAACGGCGCGGAAAACGCCCCGGGCCAGGACATCCCCACAGGCCTCTGAGTCACCACTGGCCGCTCCTGAGGCCCCTCCTAGGGAACCGCCTAAGGCCCACCTCAGGCCTCCGGATCAGGCACTCTCCCCATACCCCCGCCCCCTCCTCAGGGACGAGGCTCGGAAGCGAGCACAGAAAGCACGTACCCCAAGGAGCACCTCATGTTCGACTTCCTCGTCCGCTGCTTCCACGGCCTCCCCCTCGCCCGTGACGCCGCCGACCATCGTCTCGCCTGCGCGGGCCGCTGAGCCGCCGTTCCCGGTGTCAGTGCCCCGTTCGATCCTCTGCGGTGTGCAGAATTCCGTCAGCCCC
>NZ_JAINFC010000232.1 GCF_020740835.1 Streptomyces sp. UNOC14_S4 | reverse complement strand
CTCCCGGCCCCCATCCGCCCCACGGACCGCGCCCTGACGGTCTGACAGCCCGACCGGCCGAGTCGTCCAGAGCTTCCCCGGCCCGCCATGTCCTCCCGCCGACCGGCGGCACGGCCCACCCCGACCACAGGGCCGTCTGCCGACCGGCCGGAAACGGGCGGGCCGGGGACCACCACTCGCCCTCACCCACCCAGCGCGCGCACCGACAGGTCGCTGAACTCCACCTTCGCGTCCTCCGTGTACACGCCCACACTCCCCGAGGTGTACGGCCGCTCCCGGTCCTCGTACGCCACCAGGCCCTTCCCGTCCACGCTCACCTCCATCCGCGCACCTTGCTGCGCGACCCGCACCTCCGACCAGTGGCCGATCGGGAACTCACCGGGCCCCGTCGCCAGGAACCGCTGGCCACCCGGGTACGCGGGATCGCGTTTGCCCAGCTCCCAGCCGTTCGGCTTCAAGGTGATGTAGTAGAAGTGCTCCGGATCGGTGTACGCCCACAGCAGCCACGGCACCTCCCACGGATTCGGTGTGGGCGTCCGCAACTGCTCGACCGTGCGCATCCGCGCCTGGAAGTCCACCGTCCGGTACACCGCCGTCGACACGATCAGCCCCGCGTGCGTCACATCCGGCGCCCGGGCGGGCTCGGGGGAGAGCTCCAGACCGTCGTGACGGCCGATGTTCTCCCCGTGCCCGTCGAACACCGAACGCCACGGGCCGTGGACGGAACCCTCCGCCCACGGCCGCTCGGACCCACCGCCACCGGCCCCCCACAGGACGTACGCCGCCAGGGCGACGCCCGCCGCCACGACGACGGCGAGCAGCCCGAGGCCGAGCGGCCGGCGCGATCTCGTCATGCCGTCGAGTATGACCCCGGACCCTCGTGACGGGTGGCGACCAGCGGGACGACGCCCCGATCGGGTCCCGCGTCGGCACCGAAGTCCTCGGCCAGCTGCGCGACGATCCGTTCCGTCGCCGTGCCGTCCCCGAACGGATTACCCGCCGTCGCCATCCGCTCGTACGCCACCGGATCGTCCAGCAGCGCCATCGCGGCCTGAAGGATGAGCTCCGGATCGGTGCCGACCAGCCGCGCCGCACCGGCCTCCACCGCCTCCGGCCGCTCGGTCGTCGTCCGCAGCACCAGCGCGGGCTTCCCCAGCGTCGGCGCCTCCTCCTGGATACCGCCCGAGTCGGTCAACACCAGGTCGCACGCCGCCAGCGTCGCCGAGAAGTCCAGATAGCCGAGCGGCTCCACCACCCGGATCCCCGGATGGTCCGCCAGCTCGGGCAGCAGCGCCTCCCGCACCGCGGGGCTCTTGTGCAGCGGGATCACCAGCTCCACGTCACCCCGGTCGGCCAGCCGCCGCATCGCCCTGCCCATCCCGCGCATCGTCGCGCCCTGGTTCTCCCGCCGGTGCAGCGTCAGCAGCACGCGCCGCCGCCCGCTGACGAAGGCACTGCTCCCGGTGCCCTCCGCCAGCACCCACAGGAGGTTGTCGATGACGGTGTTGCCCGTGGTGAACACCTCCGCCTCCGGCACGCCCTCGGTGGTCAGGTGGGCGGCGGCGCGGGGGGTGGGGGCGAAGTGCCAGCGGGCCATGCGGCCTATGAGGCGCCGGTTGAGCTCCTCGGGGAAGGGGTTGTCGAGGACGCCGGTGCGCAGCCCCGCCTCGACGTGGGCGATGGGCAGGTGCTCGTAGAACGCGGCGAGCGCCCCGGTCAGCGCGGTGGTGGTGTCGCCCTGGACGACGACGAGGTCGGGGCGTTCGGCACGGACCACCTCGCCCAGCCCGTCGATCAGCCGCGCTGTCAGGGTCGAGAGCTGCTGCCGGTCGCGCATCACGTCGAGCCGGGTGTGGACGGGGACCTGGAGCAGATCGAGCATCTGGTCGAGCATCTCGCGGTGCTGGCCGGTGGTGACGACGACGGGCTCGAACAGCGGCGAGCGGGCCATCGCGCGGGCCACGGGCGCCAGCTTGATGGCCTCCGGCCGGGTGCCGAGGACGAGCATGGCGCGCACGGGCGCGGTGATGATCTCCGAGGACGAAGACGGGGACGGGGATGGAGACGCGGACGTGGACGCGGACGAGGGCGACACGGACATGGTTCTCCCTACGAAGGGCGTGCCGATGGGCGGAGGAGAGGAGAGATTCGGGTGTGCGCGCGGCCGTCAGGTGCGCGCGGTCTTCAGCCAGGTCTGCTTGCCGGTGAGCATCCGCCACAGGCCCAACCATCCCGCGGCGAACCAGATGTAGCCGTAGAGGACGAAGAGGTGGGAGAGCAGGATCGCGCGCAGCAGTCCGAGGTTCTTCTCGCGGCGGGTGTAGACGAAGGCGTAGAGGTAGGCGGCGGTGAAGGACAGGACGTACGGGCCGACGACCCACGACGGGGAGATCAGCGGGTACCCCGCCTGCACGGAGCCGACGACGGCGCCGCCCACCGCGACGAGGAAGGCCAGCGGGAGCAGTGAGGTGAGCAGGATCAGCACCGGGCTGGAGAGGTGGTAGAGCAGGTCCACCGCGGGCCGGGTGGGCACCTCGCGCAGGATCAGCGGCACCAGCCCCGCCGACTGCAGGTGTCCCTGGAACCACCGGGAGCGCTGGCGCACGAGGCGCCGGACGTCGAGCACGGCCTGCTGGGAGACGGCCGCGTGGGTGCAGTGCTGGTTGACCCAGCCGCGCGCGATCAGCCGGACGCCCAGGTCGAGGTCCTCGGTGAGCGAGTCGCTCCAGGGGCCCGCGCCGTCGGGCCCGAGGAGCGAGTCCAGCGCGGAGAGCCGCATGAACTGGCCGTTGCCTCCCATGCCGACGCTGCCGATGTAGCGCCGGGCGCTCTGGAAGATGTCGCCGTAGATGACGAACTCCATGTCCTGGAGCCGGGCCAGCAGGCCCTTGTCCCGGTTGTACATCCGCACGCCGATCTGGGTGCCGCCGGTGCGCGGGTCGTCGAAGTACGGGTCGACGGCCTGGACGACATGCTGGTCGAGGCGGCCGTCGGCGTCCACGACGCAGACGATCACCTCGCTCGGGTCGTAGTCGGCGAGCAGGCCCCCTTCCCGCAGGTGGCGGATGCCGGCGTTGAGGGCGGCGCCCTTGCCCTTGCGCGCGTTGGGCAGGTGCCGCTGGAGGAGGTGGACCTTGCCGGGCGGGTTGTGCCGGATCGCGTCGCGGGCGAGGGCGGCGGTGCCGTCGTCGGAGGCGTCGTCGATGACCAGGGCCATGAAGTTGCCCGCGGGCAGGGCGGTGATCCGGGCCAGGCTCTCGCCGAGGACGCGCTCCTCGTTGAGGCAGGCGAGCAGGAAGACGTACAGGCGCGGCCGCCGCGGGCCGCGCCCGCGGCGCATCCGGCGTCTCGACAGGACGAACAGGGTGGTGTTGTAGCAGCCGGCCATCACGATGATCGCGATGGCCGACCAGAGCAGAATTTCGGTGATCAAGAGGGTTCACCGGAGTTCCGCAGGTGGAACCAGAGTTTGAGCGAAAGCATGGCTATCGCGGTGGCCGCGTAGAGCAGAAATCCCGCGCCCGCGGCTTCCTGGAGTCCCTGGGCATAGGGCAGCCCAGGGATTACCTGTGCGGTGGCTGTCAGTCCGGCCATGGGCAGGACGGCACCCAGAGGTGGTTTTCCGTACATGAGTTCCCCCCGAATTCGCCTCGTAATGAGGCGTCGCGTGGGGAAGGTACCAGACGGGGCTATGAATACTGTCGGACTTGGTGGGACTTGTTTGATCGGAATCCCAAATTCGATGGACCTATTGTTTGTTAGGCCTGGCCAGTGGCCTGCTGTGGCGCATGTGGTCATTGGTCCGGGCCAAAAGCGCTGCACGGAAGTGCCCATTCGGGACCGATTCTGTCTATTGACACGGGTTGTTGAACCCCAGAAGAATCGGCCAACTGTCGGGCCCCGGTCATCGGTACCGGGATGGCGACCGATGACCGGCGACACCGGTGACAGGTGACGACAAAGAAAGTATTTCCCAGGGGGAAACAGCATGCAAAAAACGAGAAGGAGACTCGGCATATTCCGGGTCTCCTCCGCAGTCCTGGCCGTCTCGGCTCTGGTGGTCGGCGGCATCGAGCTCATGCCGGCTGCCGAAGCCGCGAAAACCCCGATACCCGCCCACGCCGGCAACGGCGGGATCCACCCGGTCGCACTGTCCCCGAAGACCGCACAGGACCTCGCGGGCTGGGCCAAGGCCCGGCTCGCCCTGGAGAAACAGCGCAAGGCGCACACGCTCGTCGTCCACCCGGCGGTGCCGGAGCCTCCGGCGGGTCAGGCGGACAAGGCGGGCCAGGCGGGCCAGGCGAAGAACGCCGCCGCGACGGCCGCCTCGGCGAAGCAGGCGAACGCCGCGCGGGTCGCGCAGGCCACGCAGGCCGCTTCCGTGAACGCCGCGCGGACGGCCTCGGTGAGTTCTGCTCCCGCGCGGACCACTTCCGCGCAGACCGTCTCCGCGCGGGCCGTCTCCGTAAAGGCCGCGCAGACCGTCTCCCCGCCGAAGGTCCTGAAGCCGCTGGCCACCCCCTCCGGGACCACCGCGCTCGTCCTCTACGACACCACAGGCCCGTACGGCCAGCTGGGCGAGCTCTACGCCATGGCCGTCGCCAACCTCTCGGGCCACTTCGGCACCGTCACCACCAAGCCCGTCTCCGCCTACACCGCGGGCATGACCGAGCAGTACACCGCCACCTTCTACATCGGCTCGACCTACTACGGGGGCTCCGTCCCCGACGCCGTGCCCGCCGCCTTCTACCAGGACGCGCTGACCACCGCGCACCCCGTCACCTGGATGGGTGACAACATCTGGAACATGGCCAACGCGGTGGGCGTCACCCAGTTCGAGCAGCACTACGGCTGGGACCCCACCAACTCCTACTTCGCGCCCAACGGCAGCGTCGGGAACATCAACCAGGTCACCTACAAGGGCCAGCAGCTCACCCGGACGATCCCGGCCGGCCAGGACGGCGGCGTCCTGCACCCCGCCCTCGTCTCCGGCACCGGCTTCCCCCAGGTGAACCAGCTCGCGCAGGCCAAGGACGGCACGACCGGGGCCACCACCCCCTGGGCGATCCGCTCCGGCAACCTCACCTATGTGGGGGAGATCCCCTTCGCCTACGTCTCCGAGTCCGACCGCGTCGTCGCCTTCGAGGACCTGATGTTCGACGCGCTCGCCCCGCAGACCGCCGAGCGGCACCGGGCCTTCGTCCGCCTGGAGGACATCAGCCCCACGTCCGACCCGGCGCAACTGCGCAGCATGGCCGACTACCTGGCCTCGCAGAACATCCCGTACGGGATCAACGTCATCCCCGTCTACACCGACCCGAACGGCGTCTACAACAACGGGAAACCCCAGACCGTCACCCTCGCCCAGGCCCCGGACGTCGTCAACGCGCTGAAATACATGCTCGCCCACGGCGCCGTCCTGATGAATCACGGCCTCACCCATCAGTACAGCAACGTGAACAACCCCTACACAGGCGTCACCGGTGACGACTTCGAGTTCTTCAAGGCGCACGTCGACGCGGCGAACAACGTCGTCCTCGACGGCCCGCCCCCGGAGGACAACGCCGTCTGGGCACAGAGCAGGGTCACCTCGGCACTCGCCGCCTTCGCGGCCGTGGGGCTGCCGAAGCCCACGCTGTGGACCACCCCGCACTACGCCGCGTCGGCCGCCGACTACCGCGTCCTCGGCCAGAACTACACGGCACGGCTGGAGCGTTCGCTGTACTTCGCGGGAACGCTCAGTGGCGGAACGGTGGACTCCAGCCGCTACATCGGCCAATTCTTCCCGTACTCGGTGAAGGACGTCTACGGTACGAGCGTGCTGCCAGAGAACATCGGCAACTACGAGCCGCTGCCGTACAACAACCATCCGGCCAGGCTCCCCGCCGACCTGATCGCGTCCGCCAAGGCCAACCTGGCCGTGCGCGACGGCGTGGCGAGCTTCTTCTACCACCCGTACTACCCCGTGGCGCCGCTCCAGCAGACGATCGACGGCATCCGTGCCCTCGGTTACACCTTCGTCGGCCCGACGGACCTCGCGCAGTGAACGCGATGAAGAGGGCGGCCTGCGCGCTGGCCGCCGCGGCCGCCCTCTTCCTCGCGGGCTGCTCCTCCGGCGGTTCCCCGGACAACTCCGCGGACGGCCCAGGCTCCGGCTCCGGCTCCGCGAGCGGTCCCGCGCCGAGCGGCCCGGGGAGCCCTGGGGGCCCGGGGAGCCCGGGGAGTCATCGGCCCGAGGACAGGAAGGTGAGCGGAATGCGCGGTTTCGCGCTTCCTTCGTGGAACACCGACGACTACGCCAAGCCGGAGGCCGGGGCGTACCTCCGCCAGATCGCCGCCACCGGGGCCCGCTGGGTGACCTTCACCCCCACCTGGTACCAGAACGGCGTCACCGATCCGGCCATGCACACGACCGGGGAGACGGCGAGCGACGACAGCCTCCGCCACATCGTGGACCTCGCCCACTCCACCGGCCTCAAGGTCATGATCAAACCCCATGTCGACCTGGCGAACGGCGAGGACCGCGCGCACATCAGGCCCACCGACCCGGACGCGTGGTTCGGCGCGTACACGGGCGTCCTGACCCACTACGCGCGGCTCGCCGCGGACACGAAGGCGGAACAGCTCTCCGTCGGCACCGAACTGGCCGGGACCTCCCAGGACGGCGCCCGCTGGGGCAAGGCGATCGCCGAGGTCCGCAAGGTCTACCGGGGACCGCTCACGTACGCCGCCAACTACGACGAGTACCGGAAGGTCGCGTTCTGGGGCGACCTCGACATCGTCGGCGTCGACGCCTACTGGCCCCTGGCGCAGAAGGCCACCACCGACGCCGCGGGCCTGCGCCAGGCGTGGAAGCCGATCATCGACGAGCTCGCGGCCTTCTCCGCGCGGCAGCACCGCCAGATCCTCTTCACCGAGGCGGGCTACGTCAGCCAGCGCGGCACCACCACCGCCCCGTACTCCTGGACGGTCAGCAAGACCACCGGCGACGACGAACAGGCCGCCGCCTACGAGGCGCTGCTCGCCGCCTTCGACGGCAAGCCGTGGTGGGCGGGCGTCTGCTGGTGGATGTGGGACGACTGGCCGGACAGCGGCGAAACCGCCAAGCGCCTCGCCTACACCCCCCACGGCAAACCGGCGGAACGCGTGCTGCGCCAGTGGTGGGGCGGCGCCCCGTAAGGGGCGCGAGGAACTGCGCGAGCAACCAGCGACGGCCCGCAGACGCCGGACGGGCAGGGGCGACCGAGCTCGCAGGCGGCTCGGGGGCGCGGGGCTGTGCCGATATGCGGCTCCGCCGCGTGGGCGCGACCAGCCCCCACCGGGCCCGCAGCCGCGCGCCAAGCGCAAGAGGCACCCCGGTAGGCGCACCCGGAAAATCACCCGCACCCAGCGGAGCGCTTACGTGTCACATTCCAGCACCGCCCCGCACAACCCGCACCGCGCCCGCAGCCTCCCCCGCACCGGCACCCGCAGCCGCTGGTAGCACGTGGGACAGGAGAAGCTGACCCGCGGCGGGTCGCCGCCCTCGAAGGCGTAGCCGTCGGGGGAGCCGCCGGAGGAGCCGTGCCGCGCGCGCCGGTCGCGGGCGTAGCGGTGGCGGCCCAGCAGCCCCGCGGCGGCGAGCGGGGGCCGCTGCTCGTCGCGCCGGGCCCGCGCCATGCCCTTGACGTACGCGTCGTAGGCCTGGGGGCTGGTGAACCAGGGGGCTACGTCCTCACCGAAGGCCAGGGCCCGTTTGGCGAGGACGTAGCCGAACTCCTCGGGCGTGAGGTAGCCGAGCTTCTGGGTGGAGACGGACGACTCGCGGTAGGCGTCCAGCAGCAGCCACCCCGAGCCCAGGTAGGCGGCGGCGGTGTCGGTGAGGATCTCGTTGTCCCGCGTGCCGGGGAAGGCGAGGTCGAGCCGGTGGAGATAGACGTGCATGACCTCGTGGGCGAGCGCGGCGCCGATGTCCCTGCGGTGGGTCTTGAAGCGGGAGTTGAGCTCGACGAAGTACTCCGGCCCGGCGGCGAGCTCGACGCTCCCGGCGTGCCGCATCTCGCGGAAGCTGACGATCATCCGCGCGTCGGGCAGCCGGAGGTGCCGGACCATCGCGCCCGCGACCCGCTGGACACCCAGATAGGGGTTCTCGTCGTCGGAGAAGGCCACGTCCACGGGGAGCACGCTCGCGGCGAAGGTGCGCACGGTGTCGGGGGAGAGCCGCCGGTAGAGCGCGGTGATCGCGGTGTGCACGGTCTCCAGATGCGGAAAACCGTGCGCGATCCCGAGGTCGGAGCCCACGCGACCACCCCCTCGGCCGGGCCGACTCCACTGTACGGGCGCGGGGGCCGCGCCGGGAGGTTGCGGTGGGAGGTGCGCGGTGGGAAGCCTGCGGCGGTCCGCCGCCCTCCGCTGGCCGAAACGGAGGGCTCGTTGCCCCTTCGTTCTTGTCGCCTTTGCGTGGCGTCCTCATAATCGCAGCGCGTCGCAGAGACTCATGTTCGAATATCGGATGAGTTGACATGGGCCTGACATTTCTGTGGCGTGTCACCCTCCACGAAAGGGAAGCCACGTTGCGCACCTACCTCAGGGCACTCAAGAGAACCGTGGCCGCACTCGCCGTGGCCGCCGCGGCCTTCACCCTCCAGCCCGCCACCCTCGCCCACGCCGCCGACCCTGGTCCTTCCGTCGTCGGCGGCGTCCGCGCCCAGCAGGGCGAATTCCCCTGGATGATCAGGCTCTCCATGGGCTGCGGCGGCGCCCTCTACACCCAGCAGATCGTCCTGACCGCCGCCCACTGCGTCGACGGCAGCGGCCCCAACACCTCGATCACCGCCACCGCGGGCGTCGTCGACCTCAACTCCGCCCAGGCCGTCAAGGTCAACTCCACCCAGGTGCTCCAGGCCCCGGGCTACAACGGCACCGGCAAGGACTGGGCCCTCATCAAGCTCGCCCGCCCCGTCGACCTCCCCACCCTCAACATCGCCGACACCACCGCCTACAACAACGGCACCTTCACCATCGTCGGCTGGGGAGCCGCGACGGAGGGCGGACCGCAGCAGCGCTACCTCCTCAAGGCCACCGTGCCCTACGTCGACGACGCCACCTGCCAGCAGGCGTACGGCGGTGCGCTCACCCCTGGTGACGAGATCTGCGCCGGCTACCTCGACAAGGGCGGCGTCGACACCTGCCAGGGCGACTCCGGTGGCCCCATGTTCCGCCAGGACGGCACGGGAGCGTGGATCCAGGTCGGCATCGTCAGCTGGGGGCAGGGGTGTGCGCGGCCGGGGTATCCGGGGGTGTACAGCGAGGTGAGCACGTTCGCCGCGGACATCAGGAGTGCGGCGGCGAGCCTTGGGGGGTGACCGGGGCTTCGTCTGCGGGCCGGTGGTCGCTTCTCGCGCAGTTCCCCGCGCCCCTGGGTGCGTTGTGGGCCGGGGGCGCGGCCTCCGGCCGGAACCTGAAACGCGGTGCGCGCGGCCGATCCGTATGGGGAGCCCTGATCCATGCACCGTCATTTCAGAACCCGCCCTCCGGCCCCACCCCCTCCACCGGATGTCGACTGTCCGTAGGGGGTACCCACGTCCGCTTTCGGCTCTCCGCAGGGGGTGTCTCCACCGCCGTGCCCCGCTGGGGGTGCAGGGGGCGAAGCCCCCGCCACGGCGCCAGGCGGGCCGGGCGCGCCCCATCAGAGGCGCGGGGAACTGCGCGAGCAACCAGCGACGACCCGCAGCCGCCGGACGGACAGGGGCGACCGAGCTCGCAGGCGGCATTTAGGGGCGCGGGGAACTGCGCGACAAGCCCCCACCGGGGGCGCACCCGCGCGCGCAGCGCAAGCCGCACCCCCGGTAGGCGCAACCAAAAAACAGCGCCGCACCCCACGTCAACGCCCAGTCCAGCCGTCACCCGACACGTACGGCTCAGCGCAGCGCCCCGCGTCCCGGTTCGCCCCGCCCCGCCCGCGGTATGACGCACGTCGCCCCCGGTCATCCTTTCGGCCGATACCGGAATGGTCGGACAGTCGAAGTGTGGAGGCGATAAAGGTCCGTAACGTGTGAGACACGGCCCACCCGGCCGGTGAGCGTGACGCGAACCGGAACCGTGGCGGGCCGTGGACCGCACCGTACGTACGGAAAGGGACCTCCGTGTCCGCCAAGCACCGCATCGCCGCCGTCGCCCTCCTCACCGCCGCCACCGGCGCGGTGATCTGGCCGACGGCGAGCGCCTTCGCCGCGGGCGGCGCCGGCACGGACACGCACCCCGGGCGTCCCGACCGCGGCACCGGAACCTCCGTCGTACGCCAGATCCAGCTTCCCGACGGCAGCCACGCCCGCCTGTCCTCCGGCGAAGGCGGCACCCGCGCCACCGTCACCACCCACGGCAAGCAGCAGCGCACCATCGACACCACCCGGCCCAGCGCCGACATCGACCGCCTCCATCTGCGGATCATCGACGGCGACACCGCCCGCCCCACCCTGCGCGCCTCGCTCGACGGCACCGACAAGCCCAGCTACTACGACTTCACCTCCGGTGCCCTCCGCCACACCCCCGAGGCGCCCAAGGACCACCAGCGCGGCACGAAGGCCGCTCAGGGGCACGGGGCCAAGGCCGCTCACGACGGCCGCTCCCCGCACGCCCGCCCCGCGAGCCAGGCCGCGGGCAGCCCTGCCGCGGAGGCGAACCACCGCAAGGTCCACGCCGTCTCCAGCAACCCCGTCAAGCGCGTCGTCGAAGCGGGCCAGGCCATCAAGGGCCACCACGACCTCGGCACCCCCGCCCTCGCCGGAGCCGCGCTGCTCCTCGCGGGCGGCGGCGCCTACGGCGTCCGCGTCGCGCTGCGCCGCGCAGGCCGTACCGGGACGGACGCTTGATCGCTGCGGTTGCGGCCTCCTGACACCCCCGGTGACATGGAGGGGCGCACCGCCGCCGGGGACACGAGTACTTATCACCAGCAAGGAACAGGGCGAGGGATACAGCATGGCGATCACCGTGGTCATCGCGGACGACCAGGAGATGGTCCGCACCGGCTTCCGGATGATCCTGGAGAGCCAGCCCGACATCGAGGTCGTCGCCGATGTCGTCGACGGCGAGGCCGCGCTCGCCGCCGTCGAGGAACACCGGCCCGACGTCCTCCTCCTCGACATCCGTATGCCCAAGCTCGACGGGCTCGAGGTCACCCGCCGCATCTCCGAGCTCACCGCCGCCCACCCCGAGCGCGGCCAGCGCCCCCGCATCGTCATCGTCACCACCTTCGACCTCGACGAATACGTGCACACCGCGCTGCGCAACGGCGCCTCCGGCTTCCTCCTCAAGGACGCCAGCCCCGCCATGCTCGTCGAGGCCGTGCACGCCGCCGCCGTTGGCGACTCCCTCATC
>NZ_JAINFC010000231.1 GCF_020740835.1 Streptomyces sp. UNOC14_S4 | reverse complement strand
CCCCCGGACCCCGTGTGAGCCTTGCGGCCCGGCGTCACCTCCTTCGTCCGAGCTGCGCCCACTGGGGTGGGTGGTGCGCTCGGTGCGCGGCCTCAGGTCCGTCGTGGCTGGTCGCGCAGTTCCCCACGCCCCTGATGGGGCGCCCCGACCCGGGTGAACAACGGTTCGTACGTCGCGCTGGCATGCAGCCCCCGCCTCCGTTTCGCCGGGTCCGGGTGCGGATTCCGGTACAGGCCCTCCGCCAGCCCCCGCAGCTCCGCCATCATCGGCACCGTTTGCCCCAGGCTCTCCGGCTCTCCCGTGAAGGCCCGTTCCAGAACGCACAGGAGCCCGGCGTACGCCTCGTTGAAGCGGTCGGCGGCGTGCCGCACCGCGCTGCCCTCGGGGAAGTGGGCCGCTTTGGCGGCGGGGTCGATGCGGTAGACGGCTTCCCGGTCGACTTCGACGGCAGGACCCGTCGGTCCTGACGCCGGTGTGTCGTACGGTCCGTAGGCGCGCTCCCGGCGGAGCTCGTCGAAGCGGAAGTAGTGCGCGGGCTCCCGGGCTTCCCCGAAGAGGCGGTCGTCCGAGTCGAAGACGGTCCGGTCCACGCCCTCGCCCTGCTCGGTGATGACGCGCAGCGCTTCGAGGGCGGAGGCCAGGCCGGTGACGGGGAAGAGCTCGCCGCCGGAGTTGTAGAAGTGCTCCGGGCCGAGCTGGCGGCGCGGGTCGCCGCGGAAGAGCTCTTCCTCGCCGAGCTCCTCCGCCAGCCGGACCAGGCCCGTGCCGATCGTCCTGTAGAACTGGCCGATCGAGGTCCACCCGCCGTCGTCCGCGACCGAGGGGTGGCCGGGTGGTTCGGCCACGTACTCCGGGCGCTCGATACGCAGGAAGGTCTCCAGGGCCTTGTCGCCGAAGTGCCGCAGAGCGACGGGGAAGTGCTCCTTGCTGTACGGCAGCCGGGCGGGGTAGCCCGTGACGAAGCGGGAGTGCGCCACCAGCGGGCTGCCGTCGACGGCGTTCAGCACGTTGGCGACCAACGCCATATGGAGCATCTCCTCCAGCACGATGGCCCGGATCGTGTAGAAGGCGGGGCGATTGGTGCCGGGGCGCAGGGTGTACATCGCCGTGAGGTAGGGCGGGATGGTGAGGTGTTCCAGCGTCAGCGCGGCCTGGAGGAAGACATGCAGGTCGGCGCGGTCGCGCGGGACGCGGAACGGGGGTTCCTCGACCAGCGCGAGCTGCTCCGGGAGGTCGGTGTCGTCGGGAGGGCCGTCGTGCGTGACGGAAGGGCGGACGGTCGCCATGGCCGTCGTCCTCCTAACTCGTCCGAGGGGTGGCGGGGGACGGGACGGCGCCCGCTCCGGAATCGGTGGTCGGGGTTGGTGAAGAAGGAACCGGCGGAGGAGGATCCGGCGGAGAGGAACCCAGGGGCCCGGTGTGCTCGGCGGGCCCGGGGAGCACGGTGACGGGCGCGTGGGCTGACGCGTGCGCGGGCCGTACGTCCACCGGCCGGTGGAGCGCGGTGAGGTCGCGGTGGATCTGTTCGCTGCTGCGCAGGGCGAGGGCCGCCAGGGTCAGGGACGGGTTGGAGGTGCCCACCGACGGCATGCTGCCGCAGCCGACCGCGTAGAGATTGGGGTGCTCCCAGCAGCGCTGCCACGGGTCGACCACGGAGGTGTCGCGCGAGCCCCCCATGACGTGGGTGCCCGCTCCGTGCCCGGCGCCGTGGAAGACCCAGTCGCCACCCTCGAAACGGAAGTGGCCGGGGGAGAAGGGGCCGGGCCCGTAGGCCGTGCGGTCCTCCGCGCCGAGCAGGCCGAAGATCCGGTCGGAGACGGCCTTCGCGGCGACCATGCCGCGCTTCACATGGTCGGACAGGTCGTACGTCAGGAGCGGCCGGGGGATGCCGAGCCGGTCGCGGCGGCTCGGGTCGAGGGTGACCCGGTTGCGGCTCTCGGCGCCCTGCTCCAGCGCGAACTGGAGGGAGAACTGACGGCTGATCCCGTCCCCCAGGGCGGTGCGCAGCTCGCTCCCGAACAGGGGCTTCCCGCGGGGCCGGCCGGAGTCACCGGTGATGCCGAGCAGCCGGGCGACGTCACTGGCCGGGGCGCCGGTCGGCCAGTTCCAGCCCCAGTTGCTGATCTCGATGCGGAAAGGGGCGCGGTTCCGCCGGGCGGGGCCCGTACGGAATCCCTCCAGACCGGAGGTCGAGGCGGGGCCGCGGAAGGGGCCGGTGGGGCCGGGCAGCAGCCCCCAGGTGAGCAGCACCGGGTGGTCCATGAGATTGCGCCCGACCTGGCCGCTGCGCCCGGCGAGCCCGGAGAGCAGGAGCAGTTTGGCGTTCTCGACGGCGTGCGCCGCGAGGACCACGATGTCGGCCTCGGCGGTGCGGACCGTGTGCGCCGCTGCCGCGGGGTCGTCGTAGGCGAGATATTCGACGCCGTAGGCGCGGCCGTTGCCGTGGGTCAGGACGCGGCTCACAGCGGCGTGGGTGACGAGGGTGACCCGGTGGTCCCAGCGGGCCTGGGTCTTGAGCGGGGTGTACTTGGCCTGGACAGGACAGATCGGCACGCAGGAGGCGTTGCCCACGCACCGCTCGCCGTAGTCGGGCAGGCCCACCGCGCCGACCGGACGGTAGCCCCGGCCCTCGTCGTAGCGCGGGTTCGGCGTGCTGTTGCGGGCGTGCGGAGTGGTGACCACGCGGAGCATCGTGTCCGGGGCGCCCGCGGAATCCGTGACGCGGACGCCGTCGACGGCCGCGGCGACGACGTGGTCCAGATGGCTGCGGGGGATCTCCCGCATCGGGTAGACGTACCCCTCGGGGAAGGGCAGGCCGAGCGCCTCGGCCTGCTCGGCGGCGTCACCCGCGACGCCCAGCTCCCGCTCGGCCGCGCGGTAGTGGGCCTCCAGGTCGGCGTAGCCGATCGGCCAGTCCCGGCCGTAATCGAAGGCACTGCGGACGGTGAAGTCCTCCGGGAGCATGCGCGGGGTGAGACCGAGCCAGTGCAGCGTGGTGCCGCCGTTGGCCCGTAGATAGTCGGTGCCGTAGGGCAGGGGGCCGTTCTGCAGGAGGTAGCCGTGCGTGCGGTAGCCGCCGTCGGGCAGCCCTTCGAGGTCGAGGAGATCGGGCGAGGGCGCGTCGGGATTGGGCCGGTAGGGGGAGTTGGGGACCTTGGCCAGGGCCGTGTAATACGTGTCGAGGGCGTCGAGGTGGCCGGGCCAGGTGCTGAGGGTGTCGGTGCCCGCCTCCAGGACGAGGACGCGCCAGCCCCGGTCGCCGAGCTCCTTGGCGACGAGCGTGCCCGCCAGTCCCGCCCCGACCACGATCGCGTCGTACCGGCACTGCCCGGCCGGGTGCGGTGCGGTGCTCACGAGGCCCCTCCGTCCGCCGGGCCGGAGGGCACCGGCGAGAGCCCTGACGAGAGCGCCGATGAGACCGCCGATGAGACCGCCGACGAGAGCACCGATCCTCCGGCACCGGGAGGAGGGGCTGCCCAGGTGCCGAAGCCGGGCGGTTTGGCGCCCGCGGGGTGGCCGTGGAAGGTCCGCCAGACCAGCCCTTCCGTGTACGCCTCGGGGGAGACGGTGAACGCGGCGTTCGCCCGCTCCCGGCCGAGCGCGGTGTGGACCGCGCGCGAGAGCTGCGGCCAGACGCCCAAGTACCACAGGTGGGTGATGGCACGGGCGATGTCGCGCGCTTCCTCGCCGGCCAGCCGGTCCGGGTCGCCCCCGGCCGTCTCCACGGCGGCGAGGAAACGCCCGACCGTCTCCCGGCCGAGCTGGTCGAGCACGGTGTCGTGATAGAGCCGGACCATGCCGGTCGCGTGCAGATCGTAGGCGTCGAAGCCCGTCAGGCGGACGGAGAGATCGACGAACCCCTGGAACTCGGGGTGCGGTGCGGCGGGCTCCTGCGCGGGCCCTGGGGCATGCGTCGCCATTCTGTACTACCCCCGTTGAGTGAAGCGCTGAGTGAAGCGTTGAGCGAAGGCGTGGCGCCGTGAGCGAAGGCGTGGCGCCTTTCCCTCCGAGTTCTATCCGAGCGACCTGGGCGGCGGAAGGGGGAATGAACTCACTTCACTCGTAAGGGTGTTCGCAGGATCGATTCGTCAAAGACGGCCGGGCGCGTCGCGCCCGCCGCCCCCTTCCTCAGGTGCCGGGCTTCCGGCCGTAGACGAAGACGTTGTCGCCGTTGTGGAGCATGGACCAGTACGTCTTCGCGTCCGACGCGCGCATGTTGACGCAGCCGTGCGAGCCGGGCGGCGACCAGACGCTGCCCTCGATGGCGTGGAACGCCTGTCCGCCGTCGAAGAACTGGGCATACGGCATGCGGACGTTGTAGAGGGTCGACCAGTGGTCGGCCGAACGCCAGTAGATCCTCTTGGAGCCCGTCCGGGTCCCGTTGCCTTCCCGCCCGGTGCGCACCGGCACCGGGCCGAACCGGACGGACCTGCCGTCCTGTACCCAGCTGATCTGGCGGGTGAGGTCGACGCAGGCGACCCGCCCCTCGTCGACGGGGCACTTCCCGGCAGCGTTGGGATCGCGGCGAGTGATCTCCTCCTGCATGGCGGCCCACGTCACCGGGCCCGCGTAGCCGATGTCGGGCCGGATGCCGTGCCGCATCTGGTAGTCCTGGATCGCGCGGCAGTCCTCCGGGGACTGGCGGCCGTCGGCCGGTCTGCCCAGGAACTTCTCGACGTCCTTCTGGTGCGGGCCCGTCCGCGTCGTGCACGTCGGTGCGGTCGCGTGCGCCGTGCCACCGACCGCGAGCGTCAGCGGGGCCGCCAGGCCCACCGCTCCGAGAAGTACTCCCAGTCGGCGTGCGAGGGCCGTTCCGGTTGCTCTCTTCTTCGCTTCTGCACTCATGATAAGTACGACAACGAAGGTCGTTGAGCGGTTGCGGCCCCGTGCCGTCCCGGCCGGAATCGCCCACGGGTGTCCGGAAGGTCCGCCCGGAAGCGGGCGGACCCCGGTGAGTCGGCCGGGCTGGTGAGCCACCGCCTTCACGGCTGCTTCACATTCCTGGCGGCAACTCGGCTGTCAATGAGCGTCGCGCGGGATGCGTGGGCCCGTCGGCGATTCCCGGCCAGTCCGTCCCGGGCCCTCGCTCACCCGGACCGCTCCCCGTCGAGCTTCCGTACGACCCGGGCCGGATTTCCGACGGCCAGCACGCCGGACGGAAGATCCCTGGTGACGACGGACCCCGCGCCGACCACCGTGTCGGCGCCGATGCTCACTCCGGGGCAGACGATGACCCCGCCGCCCAGCCAGACGTTGTCCCCGATCGTGACGGGCAATGCCTTCTCCCATCCCTCCCGTCGCCGCGCCGCGTCCATTTCGTGCAGCGGCGTCAGGAGCTGGACGTTCGGACCGATCTGTACGTCCTCGCCGATGGTGATCGGTGCGGCGTCGAGAAACACCGCGCCGAAATTGACGAACGTGCCGGCGCCGACGCGGATGTGGGAGCCGAAATCGCAGTGGAACGGCGCCCGGATGCGGACCCCGTGCCCGACCGACCCGAGCAGCTCTTCGAGGAGCGCGCGGCGCTCCTTCGGGGGAAGGACGCCCGCGTTGTACGCCGCGCACAGCTCCTCCCGGCGCAGGGAAGCCGCGCGCAGTTCGTCGTCTACCGGCAGGTACCAGTCACCGGCCAGCATGCGTTCCTTGTTCTCGCCCATGTGCCGCCCTCTCCGTCGGGTCAGCACACCGTTCACGAGTGCCGGAGAAACCGTCAAGGAGATTTCGGGAGCGGGAGCCGCGAGGCCGGTACGCGTCGGGAGCGGCCGGACACCGGAAAGCCGGTCGGCGGCGACACGGGAATCGCCGCCGACCGGCCTCCCGGCGGGCGCTTTCGGTCATTCGGTCAGACGTGGCGGGGGGTGAGCTCCGCCATGGCCGACCAGCCGTTGCCCGGCGCCTCGGTGCTGACGATCTGCGGGGTGGTCGCGATGGCCTCGGCCATGTTGTCCATGGCTTCCTTGAAGTGCGCGGAATTGACGTGCGCGTCCCCGGCCTCACGGGAGGCGAAGCCCTCGACCAGCACGAACTGGTTCGGGTTGTCGACGCTCTTGGACCACTCGAAGAAGAGGTTGCCCGGCTCCTCGCGCGTCGCCCGGGTGAAATCACCGACGAGGTCGAGCCACTTGTCACGGTACTCGGGGCGTACGTTCATCTTCACGACGATGAAGATCATCGATGTCTCCTGCGTTGTCGGACGGCACGGCCGTGGGTACGGGGCCGAAGGGGTCGGCCGGGCGGAGCGCGCCCGTGCCGTAGTCCACGGTGAGGCAGGCGGCGCCCTGAGCCGAAGCGGACACGGGCTCGATTCCGGACCTGCCGGAAAATTGCGCCGAGCGGGAGCGCTCCGCTTGGTTCACCCGTGTCCGTCTGGTGCCTTTGTCCGCGGGTCCGGTGGGGGCTGGGCGCGCCCGCGCGGCGGAGCCGCACAATGCAGCGGCCCCGCGCCCCTTACAGGGCGCTCTGTGCGGTGCGGGTGGCCGTTACCGGGCGGCGTGCGGGTGGGGCGCCCAGGGCCGGTGCGCCGTCGGGGACGGGCACCGACGCGAAGATCGCTTCCTGCTGTTCCTGGAGCTCCTTCGCCCGCTCCGCCGAAGTGCCGCGGAGCCGCTGCTCCTCGCGCAGCTTGCGGGTCACGTCCTGCGCCCACTTGCTCGACGGGGTGTGGAACTGCACCTCGAAGACATGGCCGGACTGCGGGTCGCGCCACGACGAGCCGATCCCCTTGGCGCTGTTCTCGCGGCCCCACGCGTTGGCCCATCTGACGTTGTCGTTGCCCCAGCTCGCCAGCATCGAGGAGACGGCGGAGACCCCCTTGGCGTACCGGCCGTCAGGCCATTCCAGCGTGTAGCTGAGCGAGTCGCCGATCCGGGCGAGCGTGGCGTCGACGCTCTGGCCCGGCGACCTGAGCGACGAGGCGACGCTGCGCTTGAGCGCGTCCTCGGACTTCAGCCGCTGGTCGAAGCCGATCAGGGTGGCATGACCGGCCACGGCGACCGCCCGCATCTCGGGGCTGATCGCCTGTTCGGCGTCCCGCGCGCGGGCGAGGAACTCGTCGACCTTCCGGTTCTCGGAGGCGCTGAGCGACAGCCCGCCCCCTCGCCAGCCGCCACCGTCCGCGCGCTGCCCGTCCCGGGCGGCGGCCTTGCCGGACGGTGCCGGGTGCGGGCCCTGGGCGAAGGCGCCGGGGACGGAGGCGGCACCGAGGACGGCGGTCAGCGCGGTGGCGGCCGCGGCGTGGTGGAGAGTGCGGTTGATGCTCATGCGGTGTGTGACCTCTCTCGACGGCCGCCGCCCGGGCCCGACGGCGGGCGATCGGCATACGGCGAGAAATACAGCAGATGAGAGCCCCCGCTGGTAGCCGAAACGCCCGGGGGCGCGGTGGGACCTTGCGAACTGTGGTCCATTGATATGAGCGCGTTGACCCATGTGGGCGAAACGCTGAGGTGCGTTGGGTTTGACGGTCGGATAATCCCGCTCGATTTCCCCGGAATTCCGGGGATGTTCGGCTCCGCCTGGAATTCCGACGATGGCCCGCGTGATGTGCGGCGTGATTCGGCCCGGTGGGGGAACGGTGGCAGAACGCGGCACAGCGGGACGGGGCGCACAAGAGAACCCGGTCGGCCGGGCGTCGTTGCGTGCGCGCTGCCCGGTGACGGCGGAAGCTGGACGTCCCGCGTCCGACACCACCCACGGAAGAGCCGGCCGACGCGGGATCACCCTGAGGAGGACCGCATGGCCACCGACGCACCGCCCCCGCCGACGCGTGTCCTGACCCTCGGCGCGTCACTCCGCGGCGACTCGCTCAACGCCCGGCTCGCCGCACTCGTGACCAGGCTCGTCGACCAGGCGGGCGCCACCGCGGACCCCGCCCACATGGGGGAGTTCACCATGCCGGTGTACGACGGGGACGTTGAGGCCGCGGAGGGCCTGCCAGCGGGCGCGCAGGCCCTCCGCGACCGGATCGAGGCGAACGACGCCCTGGTGATCGCCTCCCCCGAGTACAACGCCTCGGTGCCGGGCATCGTGAAGAACGCCATCGACTGGGTCTCCCGCTTCCGGCCGCAGCCCTTCAAGGACAAGCAGGCCCTGCTGGTCTCGGCGTCGCCCTCCATGGTCGGCGGCAACCGCGGCCTGTGGGCCCTGCGCGTCCCGCTCGAACACCTCGGCGCCCGTGTCTACCCGGACATGTTCAGCCTCGCCCGCGCCCACGAGGCCTTCACCGAGGAGGGCGACCTCGCCGACAGCGGGCACCAGGACCGGCTGGCGGAAACGGTGACCTCGTTCCTCCGGCTGGTCGAGGCGGACACCCGCTACGTATGCCTGCAGCGCCGCTGGTACGAGTTCCTCGGCGACCGCACCGACGCTCCTGTCACCCAGCGGACCCAGAACTGACCTCAGTCCTCACCGAGCACGTCGGCGAGGTCGAAGCGGGCCGTCTCCTCCAGCTGCGCGTACGTGCACTGCCCGGGTTCCCGGTCGGGCCGCCAGCGCCGGAACTGCGTGGTGTGCCGGAAACGGGTCCCCTGCAGATGGTCGTACGCCACCTCGCAGACCCGCTCCGGACGCAGTGGCAGCCACGACAGGTCCTTCGTCCCCGTCCAGCGGGAGGGCCCGCCGGGCAACCGTCCCGCGGCCTGCGCGTCCGGGTCCGTCCACCGCTCCCAGGGGTGTCCCTCGGCGCTCCCCATGCGCAGCGGCTCCAGCTCCGTCATCAGCTCCTGGCGGCGCCGCATGGGGAACGACGCGCACACGCCCACATGCTGGAGGGCACCCTTCGCGTCGTACAGCCCGAGCAGCAGGGAGCCGACGACCGGGCCGCTCTTGTGCAGGCGCAGGCCCGCCACCACGCAGTCGGCGGTCCGCTCGTGCTTGACCTTGATCATGACGCGCTCGCCCGGCCGGTACGGGAGGTCCGGCGGCTTGGCGATCACGCCGTCGAGACCCGCGCCCTCGAACCGCTCGAACCAGACGCGCGCCGTGGCCTCGTCGAGCGTCACGGGCGCCAGGTGCAGGGGTGCCCGGACGTCCCGCAGTGCATCGGCCAGCGCCTCGCGGCGCGCGTGCTGCGCGGTGTCCAGCAGCGCGGCGTCACCGAGGGCGAGCAGGTCGAACGCGACGAAACTCGCCGGGGTGACCTCCGCCAGGTGGGTGACGCGGGAGGCGGCCGGGTGAATGCGTTCGAGCAGGGCGTCGAAGTCCAGGCGCCCCTCGCGGGCGATGACGATTTCCCCGTCCAGGACGCAGCGCGGCGGCAGCTGCGCCAGCAGGGCCCGGACGACCTCGGGGAAATAGCGGGTGAGCGGTTTGGCGGTGCGGCTGCCCAGCTCGACGGTGTCGCCGTCGCGGAAGACGATGGCCCGGAAGCCGTCCCATTTCGCCTCGTACTGCATGCCGGGGGGAATCGCCGACGCGGGCTTGGCCAGCATCGGCCGCAGCGGCGGCATGACGGGCAGGTCCATGCCCGTGATTGTGCGGCCCCGCCCGCTCTCGCGCCCGTCGGTTCCCGCGTGTGTTGTGGGGCACCACGGGTCCGCTTAGCGTGAGGACATGGGCGAGGCAATGGAACTCACCATCGGCGAGCGGGTGGTGCGGCTTTCGCATCCGGACAAGGTGTATTTCCCGGAGCGCGGATTCACCAAGTACGACGTCGCCCGCTATTACCTGAGTGTGGGGGACGGAATCGTCCGCGCGCTCCGCGACCGGCCGACGACGCTCGAACGTTACCCGGACGGAGTCGGCGGCGAGTCGTTTTTCCAGAAGCGCGCCCCGCGGAATCTCCCGGACTGGATTCCGACGGGCCGGATCTCGTTTCCCAGCGGGCGGTACGCCGACGAGCTGTGCCCCGGCGAGGTGGCGGCCGTCGTGTGGGCGGCGAACCTGGGGTGCCTGACCTTCCACCCCTGGCCGGTCCGGCGCTCCGACACCGACCACCCGGACGAGCTGCGCATCGACCTCGACCCGCAGCCCGGCACCACGTACGCCGACGCCGTGCGGGCCGCCCTCGACCTGCGCGGCGTGCTGGAGGAGCTCGGGCTCACCGGCTGGCCGAAGACCTCCGGCGGGCGCGGCCTGCATGTCTTCGTGCCGATCAGGCCCCGGTGGACCTTCGTCCAGGTGCGGCGCGCCGCGATCGCCGTGGCCCGGGAGCTGGAACGCCGCGCGCCGCGCGGTGTCACCACGAAGTGGTGGAAGGAGGAGCGCGGCGAGAAGGTCTTCGTGGACTACAACCAGACCGCGCGCGACCGCACCATCGCCAGCGCCTACTCCGTACGCCCCCGGCCGCACGCCCCGGTCTCCGCGCCGCTCCGGTGGGAGGAAGTGCCGGACGCGGTCCCCGAGGACTTCGACCTGGCCACCATGCCCGCCCGCTACGCCGAAGTGGGCGACGTGCACGCGGGGATGGAGGACCGGCCCTGCGACCTGGACGCGGCCCTGGAGCTCGCCGACCGCGACGAGCGCGAGCACGGCCTGGGCGATCTGCCCTACCCTCCCGAGCACCCCAAGATGAAGGGCGAGCCGAAGCGGGTCCAGCCCAGCCGCGCCCGCAAGGAGAAGGCGCCCGGGGAGTCGCGGCGGAAGCCGCCGCGGGAGCCTCCTGCGGAGCCTGCCGAGGAGCCTCCTGCCTGAAGGCTTCCTGACGGTTTGTCCGGCAGTCGATACATAGGCATGAGCCTGTTTGGGTCTATGTCGATTTATTCCGGTTTACCGCTGGTGGGGCGGTGGAACGTCGGCAATGCGTTTTCCACTCCGGACAACAGGGAGCTGTTTATGACCCAGACACTCAGGACTCGTGGCGTGGCATTCTCGGTGGCCGTGCTGGCCGGGGGGATGCTGGCGGCCACACCTGTCCAAGCGGCTGCACCGGTGCCCGTCCCGGGCCAGCCCTACGGCACCATCACCAGCACCACCGGCCTCAACGAGCGGGCCTACCCCAGCACGGACTCCCCGGTGCGGGCCACCCTCACCCACAACACCAAGGCGGGTCTGCGCTGCAAGGTCCGCGCACAGCGGATCAACAACAGCGACACCTGGTACCTGCTGCGGGACCGGCCCACGTGGGTCCACGGCGGCCACGTCTCCAACACCGGCAACGTCCCCTTCTGCCGGGACATGACGCACGCGGTGCAGGAGAACAGCACCCCCGTGGTCCGGGCCGCGGAAGGCTGATCCGACCGGGCCCCGACCGGCCCCGACCGGCGGCGGCGCACCGGTGCCGCGCCGCCGCCCGCCACGCAGCGGCCGCCCACAGGCGGCCGCTGCGTCCGGATCACACCGATATCGCACCGATTCCGGGCGTGGGGCCCGGATTCACGCACGTCCCGCGGGCGGTGGCAGTGGGGCATCCTGCCCCCGGAGAGGGCCGTGGCCTCTACAGTTGCTGTTGCCTCCCCGTATCG
>NZ_JAINFC010000230.1 GCF_020740835.1 Streptomyces sp. UNOC14_S4 | reverse complement strand
GTGCTGCACGACGGCGCGGCCGGTCCCGGGGCTTGGAGCCGCGCGGTCTACCCGGGCCCGCGACGTCGTCCTCGACGCTGCCCAGCCTGGTCATCCAGATGTACCGGCACGGACGGCTGTACCCGGGGGCGGATCTGCTCGACGTGGCCACGGGCTCCGGCTACGGCACGGCGCTCGCGGCCCGTCTGCTCGGTGACCGTCACGTCACGGCCATCGACGTCGACCCTTACCTGACCGAGGCCGCGCGGGACCGGCTCGACCGTATGGGCCTGCACCCGGGCCTGATCACCGGCGACGCCACAGGCCCCCTCCCCGGCGACTACGACCGCGTCGTCTCCATGGTGTCCGTCTGGCCCGTCCCCGCCTCATGGCTCTCCGCGCTCCGGCCGGGCGGACGGCTGGTGACGACCATCGCGAACACGTCGATCGTCCTGACCGCCTGGAAGACCGACGACGGCCGCGCCGTCGGGAAGGCCGAACCCGACTGGGCCGGGTTCATGAGCACCCGGCACGGTGCCGACTGCCCACCCGGGCCCGGCGACCGGTTCGACGCCGTCAAGGACGCGGACGGCGACAGCGTGACCCGGGGCAGATACCCGGTCGTGAACCTCTCGGACGCCTGGGAACTGCGCTCGATGCTCGAACTCGCCGCTCCCGGAGTCCAGACGTACTACCGGCAGGACGGCGAACAGCGGACGGCATGGCTGCTGCACCAGGACGGATCATGGGCTCGCGCGACAGCCCGGTTCATCGACCCGCCCGACGTCCACCAGGGCGGCCCCCGACGACTCTGGGACGTCCTCGAACGTATCCGCCACCGGCAGAACGCCGAGGGCAGGCTACCGCTCCACAACAACAAGGTGTTCGTCGGGCTGCGGGGCGTGCGTTTCGAGTACGGAGCTGACTTCCCCGGTGCCGTGCGCCTCGCCGAGTTGCGATTCGACGGTTCTCATGCCCGACCGGCGAACGGCACCGTCTCGGTGGTCGTGGACACAGCTGCGCACGTCGCTGAGCTGCGGCTTCACGGGGGGGCGGGTCACCACGTTCCCTCTCCCCGCTGGGGCTCAGGCACTGACTCTCGCCGCGTGAGCGTTTGGGTAAACGCTCAACACCGTGGGCCCGGTCTGGTCGGCGTCGGAGGACCGCTCGGCGCTGCTGGCGTCCTGCTACCGGGAGTCGCTGCGGGTGGCCGACGAACTGGGGGCGCGGACAGTGGCGTTCCCCGCGTCCCTGGACTTCCGTGGTGGCGCGCGTGCTCACAGGGACTCGATCCGCTCGGAAGGAACCATGCGACGTCGGCAGTCGAAGACGTACCGGGCCGACTTCACGACCAGGTCGTAGTCCACATCACCGTGGTCGGTGACGAGGAGCACCGCGTCGGCGGCCTCGATCTCCTCGGTGGTCAGTTCGGTGTGGACGAGCCCCTTGATGTCGGGGATTTCGGTGACATGGTGATCCACCGCGCGAACGGAGGCACCCGCCTCGATGAGGCGGGAGACGATGCCCAGCGCGGGCGATTCACGGATGTCCCCGGTGTCGGCCTTGTAAGCCAGACCCAGTACGAGGACGCGCGCACCCGTGACGGTCTGCCGCCGCCGGTCCAGGCCCCGGGTGAGCCGGCGCACCACGTACTCCGGCATCTGGCTGTTGAGCTCGTCCGCCAGCGCCACCAGCCGGAACGGTTTGCTCAGGGCGCGCTCGACCTTCCAGGACAGGTACAGCGGGTCGACCGGCAGGCAGTGGCCGCCGACGCCGGGTCCCGGGGTGAACCGCATGAAGCCGAAGGGCTTGGTGGCGGCGATGTCGAGAGCCTTCCAGACATCGATACCGAGCCCCTCGGCATGCATGGCCAGCTCGTTGACGAGGGCGATGTTGACGTGCCGGAAGGTGTTCTCCAGCGCCTTCGCCAGCTCCGCGACGCGGGGCGAGTCCGCCGGTACGACCTCGTCGACGATGGACTCGTAGAACGCGGTCACCTTCTCCATGGAGGCCGCGTCGACCCCCGAGACCACCTTCGGGGTCGTCTCGAAGCTCCAGGTGGGGTTACCGGGGTCGATGCGCTCCGGGCTGTAGCCGAGATGGAAGTCCTCGCCCGGGACCAGACCGGAGATCTTCGTCAGCTGCGGGCCGAGCAGATCCTCGGTCGTACCGGGGAAGCTGGTGGATTCGAGGATCACCGTGACCCCGGGGCGCAGCCGCTCCCCGATGGCCACCCCGGCCGACTCGATGAACGACAGGTCCGGCACCCCGTCGATCATCGGGGTCGGCACGGCGATCACCGCGATGTCGAAGCCGTCCAGGTCATTGGGGGCCATGGTGGGCTGGTACTTGCCCTGGCCGAGTACCGCGGAGAGGCGCTCCGAAGTGATGTCGCCGACATAGGAGTCCCCGACGGTGAGCTTCTTGACCCGGAACTCATCGGTGTCGTATCCGATCACCTCGTATCCGCGCTCCGCCGCGGCTATGGCCAGCGGCAGGCCGACATATCCCTGCCCCATCACGACAACTTTTGACACCATCAGAAGACCCGACTTTCTCTGGCTTGCCGAACCGTGGTAATGAGCCTGCCGATACGGCTGCTGTGATGAGTTGAGCTGAGCAGTGACCGGCTGTGCGGGCTAGGCGAAGAAGTCGCAGACCGCGTCGGCGACATATTCGACCTGTGCGTCCGTGAGGTGCGGCCAGATCGGAATCGCGAGATTGTGGTCGCTCGCGTACTGGGCTCCGGGGAGGCCCCGGCCGGCCGGGGCGAACGCGCTGAACGCGGGCTGGGCGGGCAGCGGCCTCGGATAGTAGATGTGCGACCCCACGTTCTTCTCCAGCAGCCAGGAGCGCAGCTCCTCCCGCCGCTGGACCAGGAGCGAGTACACGTAGTAGCAGCGGCCGTTGCGGCCCGCGGGAGGCGCCAGGACCCCACGGCCGGTGAGCGGCTCGAAACGCTGCGAGTAGTAGTCGGCGATCCGCGCCCGGCGCTCCAGCCGGTCCGCGAAGCCGCCGTGCCGTGCGAGCTGGAAGGCGGCGATGATCTCGTCGAAGCGGTTGTTCTGGCCGATGCGGTGGTGGACGAACCGGTGGACGCCGTCCTGACCGTGGTTGCGGAGCATCCGCAGGGTGCGTGCCGTCTCCTCGTCGTCGGTGAGGACCACACCGCCCTCGCCCACCGTGCCGAAGGACTTCACCTGGAAGAAGGAGAAGATCCCCAGATCGCCCCAGCGCCCGGCCGGTACCCCGTCGAGCACGGCGCCCTGCGCCACCGCCGCGTCCTCGATGACTTTCAGGTCATGGTCCCGGGCGATCTTGTTGATGCTCGGCATGTCCGCCATGACCGAGAAGATGTGGGCGGGCATCACCGCCTTGGTCCGGTCGGTGATCAGCTCTTCCCACGTGGCCGGGTCGAGCACCATGGTGTGCGGGTCGACATCCGCGAAGACCGGGGTCGCCCCCCGGTTCACCACCGAGCTGGCCACCGGCTGGCAGCAGAACGCCGGCACGATGACCTCGTCACCGGGGCCGATGTCCAGTGCCTGCACGGCGAGGTTGAGTCCGCCCGTACCGCTGGAGCAGGCGACCGCATGGGCCGCGCCGGTCGACTCCCGGAGGAGTTCCTCGAACGCGGCTGTCCGGCGCCCGAGGATGAATTTCTGCTCCTCGTCGGTGCCCAGCTCATAGAGGAGTTCGAGCAGGGTTTCGCGGTCATCGTCGAAAAGGTCCGGAGGGAAGAAGGGAATCACCGCTACCCCTCGGCGTAGAAGTCGGAGATGGCTGCGCAGACCGTGTCGATCTGTGCCTCGGTCAGGTCCGGGTACAGCGGCAGTGCCACGGTGCGCCTGCTGGCCGCTTCGGCCCGGGGATGGGACCGGCCGCCGTGCTCCTCGGCATAGGCCGGCTGGGTGTGCAGCGTCCTCGGGTAGTACGTCTCGGTGCCGATGCCCCGCGCCGCGAGATGCGCCACCAGTGCGTCCCGGTGCTCGACCTCGATGAGGTAGACGTAGAAGACCGGGTCGGACGGCACGGACCTGGGCACCGGCCGGGGCACGGCCAGGACGCCGTCCGCGCCGGTGAGGCGTTCGGTGTAGGCGTCGGCGAGCACTCGGCGGCGGGCGATGTCCTCGTCCAGTCGGCTCAGCCTGGCCATGAGGATCGCCGCCTGGATGTCGTCCATCTTGCTGTTGGTGCCGGAGACACCGGAGAGGTTGGAGATGCCGGCGATGTGGTCGATCGTCTTCCCCATGCGGCCGTGGTGCCTGAGCACACTCGCCTGCTCGGCGATCCGGTCGTCATCGGTGAGGATCATTCCGGCGTCGCCGAGCGCCCCCAGCGTCTTCGTCGGGAAGAAGGAGAGAACGCCTCCGGAGCCGAGCAGCCCGGCGTGGGTACCGTCCCAGCGCATCCCGATCGCCTCGGCGCTGTCCTCCAGGACCATCAGACCGTGCTTGCGGGCCAGTTCCAGCAGCGCACCCATGTCGGCGAGCTGGCTGAAGAGATGGACCGGCATGATGGCCTTGGTGCGTTCAGTGATCGCCGCCTCCACCGAGGCCGGGTCCAGCGCGTAGTCACCGTCGGCGGTGATGTCGGCGAAGACCGGGGTGGCCCGTGCCATGGTCACGGCGGACGCGCTGGCGAAGAAGGTGAACGCGGGGACGATCACTTCGTCGCCGGGGCCGATGCCCGCCGCCCGCAGCAGGATCGACAGGGCGTCGGTGCCGCTGTTCACCCCGAGGGCGTGCCGCGCTCCGGTGTACCCCGCCAGCGCCTGTTCCAGCTCGGACACCTTGCGTCCGTGCGAGTATTTTCCCCGGTCGACGACGTCGCCCACATGCCGGCTGATGAGCGGCCAGAGTTGCCTGAAGGATTCGGCCTGGGTGAAGAAGGGAACTCCGTTCGAGGGGGTGGCCGGCCCTTGGGAAGGGTGGATTTCTGTGTCTGTGCGCGCTGTGCCCACCTGTCTCCTGTTCTTGGGATGAGGTGTCCGTGCGATTCCGCACGACCGACGCTTGACGACAGTAGAAAGGGCCACCCCGAGCGGCAACGGCAGATCCTTGTAGGTGTGGGGGCCTGCCGTCATGGCAGAGAAGCGCCATGACCGGTCCGGTGTGCCGGCAGGCCCCACGAGTCCCGGTGCGCCCCGGGTCAGCTCCCCGACTGCTGCATCACCCGGGCGACATGCACCCGGGAGGGGGCCTGGAGCTTCTGCATCACCTGGCGCAGGTGGTTGACCACGGTCCACTCGGAGAGGCTGAGCCGGCTGGCGATCTGCCGGTTGGTCATGCCCTCGGCCACCATGAGCGCGATCTCCGTCTGCCGCGGGGTCAGGCAGGTTCCCGACGGCTTGGGCCCTGACCGCGGCAGTGGCTCCTGCACGGGTAAGGACAGCGCGTCCTGGATCGCCGAATCGACCCGGACCGTGTAGAGCCGCCTGCCCAGCCGGGCGAAGGCCGCCGTGCCCAGCGTGGCGCGGCGCCGCCGCTCGACGCTCTGCACGGTGGTGTCGATCTTCCCGGGCGGCAGCCGGTGGCGTTCCCGCAGGGTCCTTGCGGTGAGCAGCAGCCGGGCCACGGGCTCTTGCTGCTCCTCGTCGTCGCCCGCCGCCGAGAGCGCGCAGCCGAGGATCTCCAGGGCCAGGGCCACGTCGCCCGGCCCGCCGGTGTGTCTCAGCATTCTCATCGCCGAGCGGACCTCGGAGCAGGCCTGCTCGGGCTGGCCCGCCTCCAGCTGGATCCGGGCCAGCGCCAGCAGCGAGAGCCCCTGCTCGCGCTCGTCGCCCAGCGCCCGGAAGGCGGTGATGGACCGCCGCAGGGCGGACTCGGCGGTCGCCGAGCCCACTTCGTACTGGGCGAGGGCGCTGTACCTCAGGGCGAGCGCGGCACCGTGTTCGTCGCCGAGTTCGGCCAGTTCCGAAGCGGCGGCGCACAGCTCGACGAGCACCTTCTCGCTGTTGCAGGCCTCGCGCTCCAGCTCACCGAGGTGGGCCGTGACACGGAGGAGACCGGCGCGGTGGCCGTGCTCCTGATACACCGTCATCGCTGCTTGCCAGAGCGCACGGGCGCGCTCCGGACTGCCGCTCCCGGCCCGCCAGCGGCCCGCCGCCTCCAGGGCCCGGCCCAGCAGCGGGGCGGTGCCCGGAGGGAGATCCTCCGCGCGCAGCGCGGCCACCGACGCCTCCGTGTGCGCGGAGACCTCCGCCAGGTGGTGGCCTGCTGTCCAGACGCTCTCCAGGGCGAGCACCAGCTCCAGCAGCCGAATGTGCTCGCCCAGTTCCCCCAGCGACGCGATGGCGGCCAGTATGTCCGGCAGCCGGCCGGACACCGTTGCCGCCCGCTGCTCAGGGGTCAGCCGGGCGAGTTCCCTCGCACTGATCGACTCGGTGAAGAGGTGGGCGTGCCGCCGCCGGGCGTCCGTGGCGCAGCAGGGGTTCGACGTCAGCCGCTTGCGGTAGTAACGCCGTACGGAGGCGAGCATCCACAGCCGCTGCTCGCCGGAGTCGTCGTGCTCCAGCAGCAGCAGACTCTTGTGGATCAGCTCGTCCAGGCCGCGCGCGGTCCGGTCCCGGGAGAGTCCGCCGACCCGCCGGGCCGCCGCGATGGAGAACGGCCCCTCGAACAGCGAGAGCCGCTGGAGCAGTTCCTGCTCCTGGGCGCTGAGCAGGCCGTCCGCCCAGAAGAGCGAGCTCTCCATCGAGCGCTGCCTGGTGGGTATGTCGAGCAGCCTGTCGGTGTACGGGAGCTGCCGCCCCTGCCGGAGGTGGTCCAGGGCGGCGCGCAAGGTCAGAGTGCCGATGCTGCGTGCGGTCAGCTCTATGGCGAGCGGCAGCCCGTCGAGCAGCTCGCAGATTTCCGTCACGGTGGTCAGGTCGTCGTCGAGCAGGACGTGGTCGCGGTAGTGGCCGCCCAGCCGGTCGACGAAGAGCAGAGCCGCGTCGGAGACCACCGGGGCCGCGTCCTCCGCCGCCGCGCCGCCGTCCACGGGGAGCGGACGGACCAGGAACAGATGCTCGGCGTAGACGTTGATCGAGGTGCGGCTGGTGGCCATCACCCGCAGGCCGGGGAAGTTGTTGATCAGCCAGGCGAGCCCCAGTGACAGCGACGCGGTGAGCAGATCGCAGTTGTCCAGGACGAGCAGCAGTTCGCGGTCGGCGATGGCCTCGGCCACGCCCTCCGGCGTCTCGGCCGTGGTTTTGCCGCCGAGGGCTCGGGAGATTCTGCTCCAGGCGGCGGGCGCGGTGTCGAGGTCGGCCAGCTCGACGACGGGCACGTGGTCGTCGAAGGCGGGGGCCACGAGGGCAGCGGCCTCGCGGGAGAGCCTGCTCTTGCCCACTCCGGCGGGTCCGGTCAGGGTGAGCAGCCGCACGGTCGGGTCGGCCAGCTTGTCGATGACCGCCCTCAGTTCCGCGTCGCGTCCGAAACAGCGGTTCTCGGGCAGTGGTGCCACCTTCTGCACCAGCTCTGTCGGGTGGACATCGCCGTGGTGCGGTTGCTGGGCCGTGCGGTGTGCAGTGCGCATCGACTTCCCCCCAAGAATTACTGATTACCTGGTGAGTGAGGGTGAGCAGGGCAGGCCTCCGCGGCTCCCGGAGGGATCCGCCGCGTGATCGGCTGCTGCTGGTCGCGGGAGGTGCACAGCCGGACGGCTGTGCCGGTTCCTGCCCGGAGCTCTCATGGATTCGGCTGCGCGCCGACCATCAAGTCGGCTCGCTCCAGCTGTTCTTGATCACGACGAGTGCGGTTCCTTGTGCTCTCTGTCTTCAGGGTTCATGGGCCGCACGGTCGGCTGCAAGACGCCGACCGGTTCATGCCTCCTTTTTGCCGTACCTGTTGACGGCGGTGGAAAGTGCCTCCTCCGGTGCTCAGAGTGCCAGGTGGTTCGGCAGGGGCATGGTGGTCAGCTTGTCCGGGTTGAGGATCTGGTAGATGCGCTGGATGCGTCCGTCGGACGGTCGCAGGTCGAGTTGGGCGACCACCCAGGGCCGGCGCTCATGGGAGAGCAGGGCGGCGGGCGCGCCGTTCACTTCCAGATAGCGGGTGTCGAGGTCCCGGGGGAAGGTCTTGGCGAGGGAGTCGGCCAGGCGTACGCACTTGTCGCGGCCCACGATGACGCGCAGCGCGGAGCGGCGCTTGCCACCGCCGTCGCTCCAGAGCTGGACGTCGGGGGCGAGGATCTCCATCAGGGTGCCGAGGTCGGCGCCCAGCGAGGCGTCCAGGAAGCGTTCGGTGGCGGCGCGCACGGCCTTGGAGTCGGGCCGGTAGCGGGGCCTGCGGTCCTCGACGTGCTTGCGGGCCCGGTGCGCCAGCTGGCGCACGGAGCCGCAGGTGCGGCCGAGGGTGTCGGCTATCTCGGGATAGTCGTAGCCGAAGGCCTCCCGGAGGACGAAGACCGCGCGTTCCATGGGGGAGAGGGTCTCCAGGACCACCATCATGGCCAGCGACACCGACTCGCCCCGCAGGACGCTGTCCTCGGGCTGGTCCTCGGTGACCACGGGCTCGGGGAGCCAGGTACCCACATAGGTCCGGCGGCTGGCCTTGGCTGCCCGCAGGGCGCGGTTCATGGCGATCCGCACCAGATAGGCCCGGGAGTTGGCCACCTCGCCGTGGCGGGCCGATGCCCAGGACAGCCAGGTGTCCTGGAGTACGTCCTCGGTGTCCGTGACCGTGCCCAGCATGTTGTAGACGAGGCCGAAGAGCAGATTCCGGTGCTCGTCGAAGACGGTGGTCGTGAGGGCGCTGTGAGCAGGAAGTTCTCCGTGTTCGGCAGCGGTTGAGGCCGAAGCTTTGCTTGCCATGACTGGATCTCACCATCTCAATCGGATACTTCGGCGCGGATGGCCGTGGACTGCGGCAGCCCAGGGGGCACCCAAGCCCGGTGTGATCTGAATCACATTATTGTTCCGCGTGTCACAGTTGGAGCCGGCTTCCGACTCCTAGCGTGCGTCCCGTAGAGGGTGAGGCGAGGGCGGTGTGCCGGGGTCCCCTGGCACCCGGTACGGCGAAGTGCGAATTGGCATCTTCCTGCCACCTTTCCCGGTGTTTCGGCACTGCCCCCGTGCTGTTCCCCCGCGCTACGGAGAACGGGAGTCCAGCAGGCCCAACTCGGCGGCCTTCACCCCTGCCTGGAATCGCGAACTCGATCCGATCATGGTCATGATCTCGGCGACGTGGCGCCGATAGGTGCGTACGGATATGGCGAGTTTCCGGGCGGCCACCTCATCGGTGACCCCCGCTCGCAGCAAAGCGAGAATCTTGCGGGTGAGTTCCGTGCGCATGCGCCCGTCGAGTACCGCCCCCGGACCGGCCGCCGCGGCGCCTTGCCATATTCCGTCGAAGAGTTCACACAGCAGACGAACGATCGCGGGTGCCCGGATGACCGAGTACGCGTCTCCGGCCGGGGATTCGATCGAGGTGAGGGTGACGGTCTGGTCGGCTGTCACGATGAGCAGCGGGGGCAGCTGCGACAGCACGCGCACGAGTATCGGCCGCCCGTCGTGGCCCGCCACCCCCGCCAGGCCCGAGTCCGTCATCTCCGGATTGCAGATCACCCGTACCTCGGCCGTCTCAGGGGTGGCCAGCAGCAGTTCGGACAGCAGGAAGTTGCACTCGGAGTTGTCCGATCCGGCGGCCACCACCACGTCGAGTCGGTCCCGCGCGCAGCCGGCCACCTCCAGTGCCACCCGCGCGTTCTCCTCGGGGGCGCCGGCGAGGGCATGGATCTCCTGGCCGCCGGAGACGGTGTCCCGGTGCTGGGCGATAGTCTCCTCGATCATCTCCCGGATTCCGAGAAGTGCCTTCTCCAGTGCGTCCGCCGACGATGATTCAGCCGGTCCTTTCCGGGCCGAAAGTCGCGCAATACCGTGTTCCTGTGGAACACCCGTCGAATCTCCCGTTGTCATCTGCACCCGTCTGCGCGTCGAAGTGTCAGCCTCTCGGCCTTCCGCCTTCCGCTGAGCCGTCCCGGCATGCTGAATCACGCGCAGAACAGATCAAATGGAGACCGAATTACCTATCCTAAACCGGGTGTTCTTGAGCTCCGCGTGCAGCCGTGGTGGCGCCAAGCTCGCGAAAGGCGCGTGGAGCGCGGCAAGAAGCTGTCCGGGGCTGTCCGGATATCAGTGGGCGGACCGGTCGCTCTCTGCTGAGCGGCCCCGCGTCTCACTCTCGGACTTCAACAGGCCCAGTTCCACGGCGCGTACACCTGCCTGGAACCGTGAACGCGCGCCCAGCGCCTCCATGATCTGGGCGACATGACGCCGATAGGTGCGCAGTGACACCCGCAGCTTCCGGGCGGCCACATCGTCGATCTGTCCGTCGCGGAGACACTCGAGGATGCGGCGGGCGGCCTCCGAGCTCAGGCTCTGGTTGTCCCAGGTGTGGTCGGCCGGGCTCATGGCGGAGCCCCAGAAGCCGGCGAACAGCAGCGCCAGGGTGTGTACCGTCGTCGGGTCCTGGACCGTGAGGAACCGGTCGCCATGGCCTTCGGCGTCGTCCCGGAAGAGGGCGGTCCGCCCGTCGACGATCAGGGTCTCCCGCAGGGGGCGGTGCGTGACCCGGGTCTCGAACCGGGTGGAGAGACGGCCGATGAGATGCGCCGACTGCGGCGCTCCGTCCTGGGCCGAGTGCAGCATCCGGGCCGTCAGCTGCTTTCTGGCGATGCTGTGCAGCTGGGGGAGGACCGCGGGCATCAACCGCCCGTGCGCCTGGCCGGTCAGCACCAGGCTCACACTGCGCCGCGCCTGACTGAGACGCGCGTTCACCTCGTCGAGCACGGCTCGCTCGTTGTGCGCCGGCACGACCGTCACCGGGCTGCTCCGGGTGCCCTGCCGGTGCAGCGACACTGTCATGTCCATCAGGTCGCGGGCCCGTAACAGCGCCTCTTCCAGGCTGTCGGCACCCGCGTGCGATCCGGAGCGTTCCGCGTCGACGCGCGGCCCGGGCATCGTCGCCTCTTGAGATCGCTCGCTCTCGAACGCTGTCGACACCATCACAGATCTCCCCCCGGTCATGGCGCGGCGGCACACTCCCCGGTCCCCATGTCACCATCGGGTACGCGCACGGCGCACCTACCTGCTTCCTCCGAACGTGATGATTGACATCAACTGGACCCCGCTGCCCCCAGGAAGTCCGGCCTGCCGACCGCACCAGCGACGATCAACGTGAGACATTAGTTTGACCCTTGAACGGGAGTCAACCGATACGGCTGTGCCGAGCACGGGTGAGGTCCCCATGGAGTACGTCGCGGAGCGCGCGCCCGTACGGGTGGGGCGCGTCCCGGCATGTTCGGCCTAGAGCGTGTTCGTAGTTGCGATCACGAGTTGGTGGATTTCGGCCGCGCCATGTCCTGTGGCCTGGTAGGCCGGAGGTATGGCGCGTGGTGATCTGACGGATGATGAGTGGGCCCTGGTCGAGCCGC
>NZ_JAINFC010000023.1 GCF_020740835.1 Streptomyces sp. UNOC14_S4 | reverse complement strand
GGCCCGCCCCCGTCGCCGCGCGGCCACCGGCACCGCCCACCGCCCCGCCGCGAACCGTGGCACCGCCGCCACGGCCGCCGACGTCCCCGTGACCGCCGGCGCGCACCGCCAGGCCACCGCCACGGCCGAATGCGCCGACGGCCTCGGCCACGAGCAGGACGGCCCCGGGCGTGGCGGCACCGCCGTCGCCGGAGCCGCCCCGCGGCGCCCGTTCAGCCGCCACCGCCGCGCCGCCGCCAAGGTCCGCCCGCAGCAGGCCGGCCGCCCCGAGCCGTACGCGGGCCGGGCCAAGGGCTCCTTCCGGCCCGGCGGCAGCCGCGGCGCCCGCCGCGCCCGTCCGGGCAACCCGCCCGTGCCGCGCATGTCCCACCGCACCCGGCTCGCCTACGCGCTGAGCCTCGGGGCCCTGCCGCTGCTGCCCACCGTCGCGATGCTGCCCGCGCTCGTCGGCACGTACTACCTCGTCGAGGGCTGCTCCACGCTGCTGTCGGTGTCGCTGCTGCTGATCGCCGCCGCGCCCGTCCTCACCGTCGTCACCACCCTGTGCTGGGCGCTGCTCGTCGCCGGTGTCGTCCGCGCCCTCGGCCGCGGCATCGAGCCCGGCGACCACCCGGCCACCGGCGGCGTCGCCTGGCGCGCCTGGCTCGTCACGCGCCTGCTCGACTCCACCCGCTCCAGCCTCTTCCCGCTCTACGCGGGCCTGGCCACGCCCGTGTGGATGCGGCTGCTCGGCGCCCGCGTCGGCAGGAGCGCCGAGATCTCCACGGTGCTGCCGCTGCCCTCGCTGCTCACCGTCGAGGACGGCGCGTTCCTCGCCGACGACACCCTCGTCGCCCCCTACGAGCTGCGCGGCGGCCGGATGCGGCTGGGCACCGCGCACATCGGACGGCGCGCCTTCGTCGGCAACTCCGGCATCGTGGGCCCCGGCCGCAGCGTCCCCGACCACGGGCTGGTCGGCGTCCTCTCCGACACCCCCGAACACACCGAGCCGGGCGGCTCCTGGCTGGGCCGGCCCGCGATGCCGCTGCCGCGCGTCGCGACCGTCGCCGACGCGGGCCGGACGTTCGAGCCGCCGCGCCGCCTCGTCCTCGCCCGCATGTCCGTCGAGATGTGCCGCGTCCTGCCGCTGATCATCGGCTTCGTCTTCGCCGAACTGGTGCTGCTCGGCGAGCAGGACGCGCTCGACACCGGCGGCCCCTGGCTCGCCGCCGCCGTCGGCGCGCCCCTGCTGCTGGCCGCCGCGGCCGCCGCCGGGCTCACCGCCACCGCGGCCAAGTGGCTGCTGATGGGCCGCTTCAAGGTGGGGGAGGCCCCGCTGTGGAGCTCCTTCGTCTGGCGCAACGAGCTCTACGACACCTTCGTGGAGTCCCTCGCCGTGCCGTGGATGGCCGGTCCCTTCACCGGCACCCCGGTCCTCAACTGGTGGCTGCGCAGCCTGGGCGCGCGGATCGGCCGCGGCGTGTGGTGCGACACGCACTGGCTCCCCGAGACCGACCTGGTGACCCTCGGCGACGGCGTCAGCGTCAACCGCGGCTGCGTCCTGCAGACCCACCTCTTCCACGACCGGATCATGCGCATGGACGCCGTCCACATGGCCGCGGGCTCCTCGCTGGGCCCGCACGGCATCGTCCTGCCCGGCACCACCATCGGCGAGCACGCGGCCATCGCGCCCTCGTCCCTGGTGATGCGCGGCGAGTCCGTGCCCGCCGGGACCCGCTGGGCGGGCAACCCCATCGCCGGGGAGCGTGTGGCGTGAGAAACGGGGGCCGCGCCTCCCTCCGGGACCGCTTCCCGTGCAGCCGCCGCGCCCTGCTCACGGCCGCGGCGGCCCTCCCGCTGACCGCCACCGCGGCCAGCACCGGCAGCAGGAGGTCCGCCCCGGACGACGGCTCGGCGCGGTACTTCCCGCGCCACGGCTCGTACGGCCACCGCACCCTCGCCTACGACCTGCGGCTGTCCTACGACCCCGACACGGCCTGGCTCGACGGGCACGCCACGATCCACGCGGTCGCCAACCGGTGCACGCGCCAGGTCGAACTCGACCTGGCGCGGCTCACCGTGAGCTCGGCCGAGATCGACGGCGCGCCCGCCGCGGTGCGGCAGCGCGACGGCAAGGCCGTGCTCACCGTCGAGCGGGCGCTCACCGAGGAACAGCCGTTCACCGTGGACATCCGCTACAGCGGCAGTCCGCGGCCCGTCCGCACCCCCTTCGGCTCGATCGGCTGGGACCGCACGGGCGACGACTACGACGGCACCGTCGTCGCCTCCCAGCCGCTCGGGGCGCCCTCGTGGTTCCCGTGCAACGACCGGCCGGACGACAAGGCCGCCTACACGGTCACGGTCGTCGTGCCCGACGGGCAGCACGCCCTGGCCAACGGCACCCTGCACGAGCGCCGCACCCTCGACGACGGCTCGGTGAGCTGGACCTACCACCACCCCGGGCCGATGGCGTCCTACCTCGCCGCCGTCTACACGGGCCGTTTCGCCCACGAGACCCACCACGCCGACGACAACGGCTCGCCCGTCCCGCTGCGCAACGCCTACCCCGCCCACCTCGCCGACCGGGCCCGGCACGACCTCGCCCGCCAGCCGGAGATGATCCGCCACTTCACGGAGCTCTTCGGTCCGTACCCCTTCGAGACGTACGGGGCGGTCGTCGTCGACGCCGAGCTCGGGGCGCCCGTCGAGAACCAGACGCTCTCCGTCTTCGGCCGCAACCACATGGACGGGCGGCGCGGCTCGGAGACGCTCGTGGCCCACGAGCTCGCCCACCAGTGGTACGGGAACAGCGTCAGCCTCACGGACTGGCAGCACATCTGGCTCAACGAGGGCTTCGCCACCTACGCGGAGTGGCTGTGGTCCGAGCACCTCGGCGAGTACGACGCCCACGACCTGGCCACCCAGGCGTGGCGGGAACTCTCCGGCAAGCGGCAGAACCTGCGCATCGGCGACCCCGGGCGCAGCCGCATCTTCGACGACCGGATCTACGTCCGCGGCGCGTGCACCCTGCACGCGCTGCGGCTGGAGCTGGGCGACGAACGCTTCTTCACCGTCCTGCGCACCTGGCACGACGCGCACCGCGGCGGCAGCGCGGACACGGACGCGTTCGTCGGCCACGCGGAACGGGTGACGGGCCGCCCGCTGACGGCCCTGATCCGCCCATGGCTGTTCGACAAGACGCTGCCGCGGTTCCCTGTGTGAGTGCGGGCACGGACCCGCCCGGTCACCAGTGCGCCGGGCGGGCCAGCGACGGCGGCAGGACGGTGCTGCCGTCGCCCTTCGCGGCGTCGAGCTGCGACTGCACGAGGAAGAGGGCGCCGGTGAGGTCGGCGCCGCGCAGGTCCGCACCGCGCAGGTCGGCCCCTATGAGGTCGGCCGTGCGCAGATCCGCGCCCCGCAGGTCGGCCCCTATGAGCAGGGCCCCGCGCAGGCTCGCGCCGCGCAGGTCGGCGCCCCTGAGCCGGGCGCCGATGAGGTCGGCTCCCCGGCGTTCCTTCTTCCTGCCGCCCAGCCCGGCGCGCGCGAGCTCGCTGGCCCGTAGCAGCAGGGGGTTGACGGCCTGCCGGACCGCGGCCACGTCGGTGGCCGCGAGGGCCTCGGGGTCCTGGTGGGTGAGGCGCTCGGTCTCCTCCAGCGCGCGGGCCAGCTCCGCCCGGATGGGACGGGCCGCCCGCAGCGCGTGGGCCTCCGTCAGATAGCGCAGCAGCTCGTGCAGGTCCCGCATGACCGGGAACACGTCGAACATCCGCCGCGCGGTCTCCGGGGCCTCCCGCCAGTCCCGGCCGCCGAACGTGACCTGCGAGACCTTCTGCCCGGCGCCGAAGCAGTCGTAGACCGTGCAGCCACGGAAGCCGCTCTGCCGCAGCTGTGTGTGGATGCCGCAACGGAAGTCCTGCTGGATGTTGCGGCACGGTGTGCGGGCGGGCTTGTCGACGGCGAAGTCGGAGGAGGCGGCGAAGGCGGGGACGACGCAGCACAGTGCGAAGCACTTCGTGCAGTCGGCGGTGTATATGTGGGGCAAGCGCTTGGATTTCCTTCTGGTGCGTCGTGGTTGGGCGGGGGTGCGCCTATGGGGGTGCCGCTTGCGCTTGCGCGCGGCTGCGGCTCCGGTGGGGGCGGGCCGCGCAGTTCCCCGCGCCCCTTCAGGGGCGCGGGGAACTGCGCGAGCAACCACGACGCAACCCGCAGTCGCGCACCGAGCGCAAGAGGCACCCCCGTAGGCGCTACTTCAAGAGACCAGCCCGGCGCAGAGCATCGGCCATCGCACCGCCCCCGTCGTCGCTCTCGCGCCGCGGCCGCGGTGCCGCACCCCGACCAGGACGGTCACCCCGACCGGGACGGTCAGGACGGTCCCCCCTCGCCGGCTTGCCCGTCGGCTTCGCCGACGGCGTCGCCTCGTCGTCGAGGCGCAGCGTCAAAGAGATCCGCTTGCGCGGGATGTCCACGTCCATGACCTTCACCCGCACGATGTCACCCGGCTTCACCACGTCCCGCGGGTCCTTGACGAAGGTCCTGGACATGGCGGAGACGTGCACCAGGCCGTCCTGGTGGACGCCGATGTCGACGAAGGCGCCGAAGGCCGCCACATTGGTGACCACACCTTCCAGGAGCATGCCGGGGGCGAGGTCGCCGATCTTCTCGACGCCTTCCTTGAAGGTCGCGGTCTTGAACTCGGGCCGCGGGTCGCGCCCCGGGTTCTCCAGCTCGCGCAGGATGTCGGTGACGGTCGGCAGGCCGAAGGTGTCGTCGACGAAGTTCTCGGGGCGCAGCGAGCGCAGCTTCGCCGTGTCGCCCATGAGGGCCGCGACCTCGCCCTTGTCGCCGACGGCGGCCCGGACGATGGCCTGGGCGAGGGGGTACGCCTCGGGGTGCACGCCGGACGCGTCCAGCGGCTGGTCGCCGCCGCGGATGCGGAGGAAGCCCGCGCACTGCTCGAACGCCTTCGGGCCGAGCCGGGACACGTCCTTGAGGCCGCGGCGGGAGCGGAAGGGGCCGTTGGTGTCGCGGTGGGCGACGATGTTCTCCGCGAGGCCGGTGCTGATGCCGGAGACGCGGGCGAGCAGCGGCACGGACGCGGTGTTCACGTCGACGCCGACACCGTTCACACAGTCCTCCACGACCGCGTCGAGCGAGCGGGAGAGCTTCACCTCGGACAGGTCGTGCTGGTACTGGCCGACACCGATGGACTTGGGGTCGATCTTGACGAGCTCGGCGAGCGGGTCCTGGAGCCGCCGGGCGATGGAGACGGCGCCCCGGAGGGAGACGTCCATGCCGGGCAGCTCCTGCGAGGCGTACGCGGAGGCGGAGTACACCGAGGCGCCCGCCTCCGAGACCATCACCTTGGTCAGCCCGAGCTCGGGGTGACGCGTGATCAGGTCGGCCGCCAGCCTGTCGGTCTCGCGGGAGGCCGTGCCGTTGCCGATCGCGACGAGCTCCACGCCGTGCTCGCGGGCGAGCCGGGCCAGGGTGGCCAGCGAGGCGTCCCACTTCTGCTGCGGCACGTGCGGGTAGACGGTCTCCGTCGCGGCGACCTTGCCGGTCGCGTCCACGACGGCGACCTTCACGCCCGTACGGAAGCCGGGGTCGAGGCCCATCGTGGCACGCGTGCCGGCCGGGGCGGCGAGCAGCAGGTCGCGGAGGTTGGCGGCGAAGACGCGGACCGCCTCGTCCTCGGCGGCCTGCCGCAGGCGCAGCCGCAGGTCGATGCCGAGGTGGACGAGGACGCGGGTGCGCCAGGCCCAGCGCACGGTGTCGCCCAGCCACTTGTCCGCGGGGCGGCCGCGCTGGGCGATCCCGAACCGCCGGGCGATGGCCTGCTCGTACGCGGTCGGGCCGGTGGCCTCGGACGGCTCCTCGGGCTCCAGGACGAGGTCGAGGACCTCCTCCTTCTCGCCGCGCAGCATGGCGAGCACCCGGTGCGAGGGCAGCTCGGTGAAGGGCTCGGCGAAGTCGAAGTAGTCGGCGAACTTCGCGCCCGCCTCCTCCTTGCCGTCCCGCACCTTCGCCGCGAGGCGGCCGCGCGTCCACATGCGCTCGCGCAGCTCGCCGATCAGGTCGGCGTCCTCGCCGAAGCGCTCGGTCAGGATGGCGCGGGCGCCCTCCAGCGCGGCCGCGCCGTCGGCGACACCCCGCTCGGCGGAGACGAAGGCCGCGGCCGCGGCGAGCGGCTCGACGGAGGGGTCACCCAGCAGGCCGTCCGCCAGCGGCTCCAGGCCCGCCTCCCGGGCGATCTGCGCCTTGGTGCGCCGCTTGGGCTTGAACGGCAGGTAGATGTCCTCCAGGCGGGCCTTGGAGTCGGCCGCGAGGATCTGCGCCTGAAGCGCCCCGTCCAGCTTGCCCTGGGCGCGTACGGAGTCGAGGACCGCCGTGCGGCGGTCCTCCAGCTCCCGCAGATAGCGCAGGCGCTCCTCCAGCGAGCGCAGCTGCGCGTCGTCGAGTGCCCCGGTCGCCTCCTTGCGGTAGCGGGCGACGAAGGGCACGGTCGCACCGCCGTCGAGCAAGTCGACGGCGGCCTTCACCTGCCGCTCCCGGACGCCGAGCTCCTCGGCGATCCTGCCTGCGATCCTGTCCTCGGTCGACGCACCCGCTGCCGTCACGATCACGCTCCGCTTCCTCTTCGAGCTGTGATCTGCATTGTGGCAGGTGCCGCCGACAACGCCGTGCGGGGCGTGTCGGCCCGAGCCGTACCCGCTCGGGCCGTACTCGCTCAGGCCGCGCCGAGGAGGTCGGCGGGGAAGGCGCCCGCGGTGGCCGCCGCCGTGGCGAACGCCCCCGCGAGCTCGGTGAGGCGGGCGACGCCCTCCGCGCCGAGGTGCTCGTACGGGGCCAGGTCCAGGCGGTCCGTCTCGGCCTCCACCTCCTCGCGCAGCGCGGTGCCCGCCTCCGTCAGCTTCCCTCCGGCGTCGAGCAGTCCGCGCTCGCGCAGCCGCGCGTGGGCCGCGTCCAGCTCGGCCTCGCTCCAGCCGCGCGTCTTCATGATCCACTCGCGGCTCATGCCGCGGCCGGTCGCGCTGTGGCTGACAAGTGCCTCCACCGGGTCGAGCCCGGCGCGGACGAGCGCCATCACGTGACCGTCGCCGCGGTGTTCGCGCAGCAGGGTCGCCGCGTACCACAGCACTTGGAGCGGAGCCTTGGGCACCGGCAGGTCCGCGTGGGCGGCGTAGAGCGGACGGCCGCCGCGCGAGCACGCCTCGGTGGCGCGCAGGGCGAGGCGCGCGGCCTCGGCGAGTTCGGGGGAAGCGGTGGTCTCCTCGCCCAGGAGGCGGTGCAGGGTGGCCTCGGCGGCACGCAGCCGGGCGGCGACGACGTCCGCGGGGGAGGCGAGCTCCCAGACGCCGGGGATGTGCTTCGCGATCGTCTCGTGCTTGTAGTTGTAGAACGTGGCCGTCACGGGACCGGCGCCCACCGGCCCGAGCGCGGCACTCCGCGCCGCCAGGTTGACGGCACGGGGGTCCGTGATGCCCAGCGGCCCCAGCTCCTTGTGAATCTCGGGGCCGAAGTACACGGTGGCGTGAAGGGTGTTGAGCGGGGAATGACAGCGGCGCGCGGCACGCTCGGGCAGACGCTCTGCAATGGTCATGACTGCACGTTACCTACTGGTCGGTACACAGGGAAGCGGGGGCGAGGACGTCGACGTCGGCCAGGGCCGATGGCAGAAAAGGTGGGAAGCTCGTCATTGCGGACGCAACCCGAGTGGATCAGCATGGTGGACATGACGCCGCGCCGGAATGTGTTGATCGTCCTCTTCGAGGAGGTGCTGAGCCTCGATGTGACGGGGCCTCTGGAAGTGTTCACCGGAGGAGGTTCCTCCGTCGGTGACACCAAGGCGTACCGGGTCCGCACCGCCACGGTCGACGGCCGTCCCGTGCGCACCAGCAGCGGGCTGCTGCTGACGCCGGACTGCGCGCTCGACGAGGCGGACGTCCCGCACACCCTGGTGGTGCCCGGCGGCGACGGCACCCGCGCGCCCGACCCGCGGCTGGTCGACTGGCTGCGGGGGAACGCGCCGCGCGCCGAGCGCGTCGTGTCGGTGTGCACCGGCGCGTTCCTGCTCGCCGAGGCGGGGCTGCTCGACGGCCGCCGCGCGACGACGCACTGGGCACTGTGCGCCGCGCTCGCCCAGCGCTTCCCGGCCGTCCGGGTGGAGCCTGACCCGATCTACGTGCGCGACGGGAACATCGCCACCTCCGCCGGCGTCACCGCGGGCATCGACCTCGCGCTCGCCCTCGTCGAGGAGGACCTGGGCCGGGACCAGGCGCTCGCCGCCGCCCGCAACCTCGTCGTCTTCCTGCGCCGCCCCGGCAACCAGACCCAGTTCAGCGCGCAGCTGGCCGCGCAGACCGCACGCCGGGCGCCGCTGCGCGACATACAGCACTGGGTCGTCGAGAACCCCGACGCCGACCTCTCCGTCGACGCGCTCGCCGCCCGCTCGGGCATGTCGCCGCGGCACTTCGCCCGCGCCTTCCAGAGCGAGGTCGGCATGACGCCCGGCCGCTACGTCGACCGGGTCCGGCTGGAGGCCGCGCGCAGGCTGCTGGAGGACACCGACGACTGTGTGAACAAGATCGCGCGCGTCTGCGGCTACGGTACGCCCGAGACCATGCGCCGCGCCTTCGTCCGCTCCCTGGGGGCCTCGCCCGCCGAGTACCGGCGCCGCTTCCAGCCCCTGACCCCGGCCTGAGGGCCCGTCACCCGTATCCGCAGGAAGGAACACCCGTGCAGATCGCCATTCTGCTCTACCCCGGCTTCACCGCACTCGACGCCATCGGCCCGTTCGAGACGCTCAGCAATCTCCCGGGCGCCGAGACGGTCTTCGTGGCCGAGCAGCCCGGCGCGCTGCGCAACGACAACGGCAAGCTCGGAATGCTCGCGGACGCCTCGCTCGCCGAGGTGCCCCGGCCCGACATCGTCGTCGTGCCCGGCAGCCCGAACGCCCTGGCCGCGCTGGAGACCGGCGCCGTGGGCGCGTGGCTGCGGGACGTCGACCGCACGACGACGTGGACGACGTCCGTGTGCACCGGCTCCCTGATCCTCGCCGCCTCCGGCCTGCTGAAGGGCCGCCGCGCCACCTCGCACTGGCTGTACCTGGAGGAACTGGCCTCCTACGGCGTCGAGTCCACCGGCGAGCGGGTCGTCTTCGACGGCAAGTACGTGACCGCGGCCGGTGTCTCCTCCGGCATCGACATGGGTCTCGCGCTCACGGGCCGCATCGCGGGGGACCGCGTGGCCCAGGCCATCCAGCTGCTCATCGAGTACGACCCGCAGCCGCCCTACGACGCGGGCTCCCCGGAGAAGGCCCCGGCGGACATCGTCGAGGAGTGGCGGGGCCGCAAGGTGGAAACGGCGGGCGGCCTGTTCGCGTAGCAGCACACGGACCAGGGGCGGGAAAGGACCGGGACGGGGGTCCGGCCCTCTCCCGCCCCCCTCACACGCGCCCCGTAAGGGGCGCGGGGCTGCTGTCGATATGCGGCTCCGCCGCGTGGGCGCGAGCAACCATCCACGGCCCGCACCCGCCGAACAACATCACGTGCCGAGCTCATAGGCGCAGAACGGCCCGCAGCCGACGGACGGCCTCAGCCCTCCACGGTCCAGACAAACCGCGGCTGACGCCGCTCCAAAAACGCCGCAACCCCCTCCACCGCCTCGTCGCTCCGCGACGAATGCTCCGCCCAGTGGGCGACCCGGTCCACATGCCCGGCCACGAACTCCTTCGCCGCCACCTGCGTCAGCTGCGAGCGGGAGGCCAGCACCCGGGCGTACTCCGCGACCCGCTTGTCCAGCGCGTCGCCGGGCCACACCTCGTCCACCAGGCCCGTGCGCAGCGCGCGTTCCGTGTCGATCAGCTCGGCGGAGAAGAGCAGGTGCTTGGCCGTCGCGGGCCCGACCAGCTCCGCCAGCCGCCGCGTGGACGAGGCGGCGTAGACGATGCCCAGCCGCGCCGGGGTCACCCCGAAGGACGCGCCCTCGGCCGCGAAGCGCAGGTCGCAGGCGGCCGCGAGCTGGCAGCCGCCGCCCACGCAGAAGCCGCGGATCGCCGCGAGCGTCGGCTTGGGGAAGGCCGCGAGCGCCTCCTCGGCGGCGACGGCCAGGTCGCGCGAGCCCGAGCCGCCGTCCGTCAGTCCGGAGATGTCCGCGCCCGCGCAGAACGTGTCGCCCTCGCCGGTGAGCACCAGCACGCGTACGGCCGGGTCGGCGGCGCAGCGCTCCAGCAGTCCGGGCAGGGCCCGCCACATCGCGTCCGTCATGGCGTTCCGCTTGGCGGGGTTGGTGATGCGGACGGTCGCGGTGCCGTCAGCGATGGTGAGATGCAGTGCGGGCTCCATGGCCGGATGCTATCCGGGGCGCGATTCCATGATCGGACCTATGCTCGCAACAGGGGACTCTCGCAACAGGGGGTGCCGACAGGGGGCCAACAGGGGGCGCTGTGAGGAGGCGCTCATGTCCAGGGGTACGAGACGGGCGCGCACCCCGGCCGGCAGGCTCGGCCGCCGCTTCGGCGTGCTGGCGCTGCTGGGCGGGATCCTGGTGCTCGCCGGGCTGGTCGGACTGGCCTATGTGGGGTTCGCGACGCTCACCACGATGATCCTCTTCGGCTGGCTGCTGCTGATCGGCGGGATCGTCGGCCTGGTGCACGCCGTGCAGTCGCGGGACACCAGCTTCTTCTGGCTCGGCGTGGTGGTCGCCGCGCTCAACATCGCCGCGGGCGCCGTGGTGATCCGGCGGCCCGAGGTCGCCGCCGTGGGGCTCACCATGTTCGCGGCGCTGCTCTTCCTCACCGGCGGGCTCTTCCGGCTGGTGGGCAGTCTGGTGGTGCGCGGGCCGCAGATGGGCTGGACGCTGGTGCAGGGTGCCTTCGGGCTGCTGCTGGGCATCCTGGTGCTGGCCGACTGGCCGCACAGCAGCCTGTACGTCATCGGCACCTTCTTCTCCCTCGCCCTGCTCTTCGACGGGCTCGGCCTCATCGCCCTCGGGGTCGGCGGACGGCAGGTCGTGAACCTGGTCTCGGAGAAGGACCGGTGAGGGTGGCTCGGAAGAAGATGTTCCGGATCGTTCAAGAGGCTATGAGAAGCATGGCCAGGAACAGTCGCGTGAGTGACTGTGGCATACGCACGCGATCAAATACCGTCGATAGAAGCTGATTTCCGCGCAGAATGCCGGTGCGGACCCTCGCGTTCCCAACACTCGATGTGCGGTCGAGACGGTGAGGGGTTGGTATCGGACATGGAAATCCTCGGGAGCGTCCCGCCCGAACCGGGACAGGCCCCGCCTCGCAGGCCGATCGAGTTCGACGGCGCCTGGCGGTTCACGGCTCCCGCGCTGGACTCCTCCGTACCCCGCGCCAGGCACGCCGTCCGCGACCTGCTGGGACACCAGCGCGTCCCCCTGCGCGACGACCTGCTGCACGGTCTGCTGCTGATCGTCTCCGAGCTCGTCACCAACGCCGTGCAGCACGCGGCGCTGCTCTCGCCCGAAGTGGCCGTGGAGATCTCCATCGGGCCGCACTGGGTGCGGGTGGCCGTCGAGGACGACCACCCCTACCGGCCCAAGCCCCTGGAGGCGGACGACGACCGCATCGGCGGCCGCGGGCTGCTCCTCGTCCAGACGATCTCCGACGAGGCGGGCGGCCTGTGCGACGTCGAGCACACACCGAACGGCGGGAAGGTGGTCTGGGCCGCCCTCCCGCTCGGCACGCCCGCTACCAGCCCGCTGCGTCCCCGGTGATCTCGCGCACCACCGGGCGCGCGGTGTCCAGCACATCCATGAACCACGCCGAGAAGGTGAACTTCTCGCGCATCGCGTCGAGCTCGGCGGGCGTCACGAAGGCCGTGTCCTCGACCTCCTCCGGATCCGGCCGCAGCCCGGCGCGCATGATGCCCACGAACAGGTGGTTGTACTCCTGCTCGACCAGGCCGGACGCCGGGTCGGGGTGGTTGTAGCGCACCGTGCCCGCCTCGCGCAGCAGCGCGGGGGCCGCGCCCAGCTCCTCGGCCGTACGGCGGGCCGCCGCGACGAACGGCTGCTCGCCCGGGTACGGGTGCCCGCAGCAGGTGTTCGACCAGACGCCGGGGGAGTGGTACTTCCCGAGCGCGCGGCGCTGGAGCAGCAGCCGCCCGTGCTCGTCGAAGAGGAAGACCGAGAAGGCCCGGTGCAGGTGCCCCGGGGCGATGTGCGCGGAGAGCTTCTCCGCGGTGCCGATCGTTCTGCCGGACTCGTCGACCAGTTCCAGCATGATCGGTTCAGCTGCGCCCTCGGGGGCGGGGACCGCCGGGTCCTCGGCGGACGGGCCCTTGGCAGGTGTGATCGGCATTGACCATCCTCGTAGTCGGTCTTCGAGCGCTCAAGTCTGCCGTACCCCGTTCCGGTGCGGATGATGGAGTCCGACCGGAATCCAGCCGATGTGATCGCCCACACAGGCCGGCTACCGAGCCGGACCGCGCGTTCAGCACAGCGCTCAGCGTCGTCGTGCCTCGGGGTGGTGGTGGCACCAGCCCTCCCACGCCGACGTCACCATGCTCCGCACGTCGTGCACCGGGCTCCAGCCCAGCTCCTTCGCGATCAGCTCGTTGGACGCCACGACACGCGCGGGGTCGCCCGGACGGCGCGCCTCGACCAGGGGCGCGGGCTCCGCGTACCCCGTGACCTCGGCGATCAGGTCCGCCATCTCCCGTACGGACACGCCGCGGCCGGTGCCCACGTTCAGCGTGAGGTCGCCCGTCTCCGGGCGGCCGTCGAGCCGCCGGGCCGCCGCCAGGTGCGCGGTGGCCAGGTCCTCGATGTGGATGTAGTCACGCACGCAGGTGCCGTCGGGCGTGTCGTAGTCGTCACCGAAGATCCGCGGGCTCTCGCCCCGCGTGAGCCGGTCGAACATCATGGGGATGATGTTGTAGATGCCCGTGTCGGCCAGCTCCGGCGCGGCCGCGCCCGCCACGTTGAAGTAGCGCAGGCACGCCGTGGAGATCCCGTGCGCGGCCCCCGCCGCCCGCACGAGCCACTCCCCGGCCAGCTTGGTCTCGCCGTACGGATTGATCGGCAGGCACGGCGTCTCCTCTGTGACGAGGTCCACGTCCGGCATGCCGTAGACGGCCGCGGAGGAGGAGAAGACGAAGCTCCTGATCCCCGCCGCCACCACGGCCTCCAGCAGCACCGTCAGGCCGTGCACGTTCTCCCGGTAGTAGAGCAGCGGCTTCTCGACCGACTCCCCGACCTGCTTCTTCGCCGCCAGGTGCACCACGCCCGTGATCCCGAGCTCCGCGAACGTGCGGTCGAGCAGCTCGCGGTCCAGCACGGAGCCCCGCACCAGCACGCATCCCTCGGGCAACCGCTCCGCCGTGCCGGCGGACAGGTCGTCCAGCACGGCGACCCGCTCCCCGGCGTCCGTCATCGCCCGGGCCACATGTCCCCCGATGTACCCGGCACCGCCTGTGATCAGCCACGTCATGAACGGCACCCTAAGCCACTCCGCGTAAGGTCCCCGTTCCCTTCACACCGGTCCGCCCCCGCTCCGCGCCTCCTGACCACCCCCCTTGTCAAGGGGAACGTCAAGGGGAACGTCAAGAGGTGGTCAACCGGGAACCGGGAGCGCCCTCCGCGCGTCCTCCCATAGGCCCCCCACGGCACCGCCGAGGGCGGTCCCACCGGGCCGCGTCACGGCGCACGTGCGGTGAACGGCTGCTTCCGGTGATCCGATAGCCTCTGCCGACGTGCCCGTACGCCACCCCCACCCATGGCGTGGCACGCCCGCCGCACCGGACACCCCGCAGAAGTCCGCGGCATCCGCTTCCAAGGAGTGAGTTCGTCTGTCGACCGCCATCGTGACCGGTTCGCCGCCCGCAGGCTCCTCTCTTGAGGACGACCTGCGGTCCCTGGGCTTCGGCGTGCGTGTGGTCACCGACGCCGCCGCCGTCCCCGCCGAGCTCGCCGCCGTCCCGGCGGACCAGCGCGTCGCGCTTGTCGACCCGCGGTTCGTGGGCCACGTCCACGCCCTGCGCCTGGCGCTGACCGACCCCCGGTTTCCCGCCGCGGCGGCCACCGGCGCGCTGACGGCGCGGCCGGAGGCGCGCGGCGCACTCCTGAGCGCGCTGCGCAGCGGTGAGGCGGTCTCGCCCGACGCCGTCGCCGCCCGGCTCGACGCCGAAGGCGTGTCCGTGCACCGGCCCGACCTCGGTGTCCTCGTCGCCGCCGTGCCCGACGACGACGGGACCCGCGCCAAGACGCTCGCCGAGACCGCCGCGGTCGACGAGGAGGCCGTGCGCCTGCGCGCCGCCGTGAAGTCCCGCGACGGCTTCTTCACCACCTTCTGCATCAGCCCGTACTCGCGCTACCTCGCGCGCTGGTGCGCGCGCCGCGGTCTCACCCCCAACCAGGTGACCACCGCCTCGCTGCTCACCGCCCTGATCGCGGCGGGCTGCGCGGCCACCGGCACGCGGGGCGGCTTCGTCGCCGCGGGCGTGCTGCTGCTCCTCTCCTTCGTGCTGGACTGCACCGACGGCCAGCTCGCCCGCTACTCCCTGCAGTACTCCACGCTCGGCGCCTGGCTCGACGCCACCTTCGACCGCGCCAAGGAGTACGCCTACTACGCGGGCCTCGCCGTGGGCGCGGCCCGCGGCGGCGGCACCGACGACGTCTGGGCGCTCGCGCTGGGCGCGATGGTCCTGCAGACGTGCCGCCACGTGGTCGACTTCTCCTTCAACGAGGCCAACCACGACGCCACGGCCAATACGAGCCCCACCGCCGCGCTCTCCGACCGGCTCGACAGCGTCGGCTGGACCGTCTGGGCCCGCCGCATGATCGTGCTGCCCATTGGCGAGCGCTGGGCGCTGATCGCGGTCCTCACCGCCCTCACCACGCCCCGCGTCGTCTTCACCGTGCTGCTGATCGGCTGCGCGATCGCCGCCTGCTACACCACCGCGGGCCGCGTCCTGCGCTCGCTCACGCGCAAGGCCAAGCGCACCGACCGGGCCGCCCAGGCCCTCGCCGACCTCGCCGACTCCGGGCCGCTCGCCGAGCTCACCGGCCGTACGCTGGGCCGCTCGATGGCCGCGGGCACCTACAGCGCCCCGTACTGGGCGATCCTCGGCGCCGCCGCCCTCTTCGTCTGGCCGCTCGTCGCGCACACCGTCGGCACCTGGCGGGCCGTGCCCCAGGCCGTGGTCTACGGCGTCCTCGCCGGGGTGGCCGTCGCCCACGCGCTCAAGGGCCCCCTCGACTGGCTCGTCCCGCCGGTCTTCAGGGCCGCGGAATACTGCCTGGTCCTGGCCCTGGCGGCGACCTCGGACGAGCCCGGCGCCCTGCCCGCGGCTTTCGGCCTGGTGGCCGCGGTCGCCTACCATCACTACGACACGGTGTACCACATCCGCGGTGGCACCGGCGCGCCCCCCCACTGGCTGGTGCGGGCGATCGGCGGGCACGAGGGACGGGTCCTGGCGGTCTCGGTCGCCGCCGCCCTGTGGCACGACCAAGGTTTCACGATCGCGCTGACGGTCCTGGCGTCCGCCATCGCGCTCACGGTGCTCACCGAGAGCATCCGCTTCTGGGTGTCCTCCGGGGCACCCGCAGTACACGACGAATCAGGAGAACCCGCATGATCGGCCTCGTGCTGGCCGCCGGCGCCGGACGGCGTCTGCGTCCCTACACCGACACCCTGCCCAAGGCGCTGGTGCCGGTCGGCCCCTCGGGCGAGGAGGAGCCCATCACCATCCTCGATCTCACCCTCGGCAACTTCGCCGAGATCGGCCTGACCGAGGTCGCGATCATCGTCGGTTACCGCAAGGAGGCCGTGTACGCGCGCAAGGAGGCGCTGGAGGCGAAGTACGGCCTCAAGCTCACCCTGATCGACAACGACAAGGCCGAGGAGTGGAACAACGCCTACTCCCTGTGGTGCGGCCGTGACGCCCTCAAGCACGATGTGATCCTCGCCAACGGCGACACCGTGCACCCGGTCTCCGTCGAGAAGACCCTGCTCGCCGCCCGCGGCAACGGCCAGAAGATCATCCTCGCCCTGGACACGGTGAAGCAGCTCGCCGACGAGGAGATGAAGGTCGTCGTGGACCCCGACAAGGGCGTCCAGCGCATCACCAAGCTGATGGACCCGGCCGAGGCCACCGGTGAGTACATCGGCGTCACCCTCATCGAGGGCGAGGCCGCCGCCGACCTGGCCGACGCCCTGAAGGTCACCTTCGAGCGCGACCCCGACCTCTACTACGAGGACGGCTACCAGGAGCTCGTCAACCGCGGCTTCAAGGTCGATGTGGCCCCCATCGGCGACGTCAAGTGGGTCGAGATCGACAACCACGACGACCTCGCCAAGGGCCGGGAGATCGCGTGCCAGTACTGACGAGGCTCATCCCCTCGCCGGTCGTCGTCGACATCCGCGCCGGGGCGCTGGACGACCTGGCCGGTGTCCTCGCCGACCAGCGGATCTCCAGCTCCGGCAAGCTGGCCATCGCCATCAGCGGCGGCTCCGGGGCGGTGCTGCGCGAGCGGCTCGCCCCGGCGCTGCCCGGCGCCACCTGGTACGAGGTGGGCGGCGGCACCCTGGATGACGCGATCAAGCTCGGCGACGCCATGAAGAAGGGGCACTACGACGCGGTCGTGGGCCTCGGCGGCGGCAAGATCATCGACTGTGCGAAGTACGCCGCCGCGCGAGTCGGCCTGCCGCTGGTGGCCGTCGCCACCAACCTCTCGCACGACGGCCTGTGCTCGCCCGTCGCGACCCTCGACAACGATGCCGGTCGCGGCTCCTACGGTGTGCCCAACCCGATCGCCGTCGTCATCGACCTCGACGTGATCCGCGAGGCCCCGGTGCGCTTCGTCCGCTCGGGCATCGGCGACGCCATCTCCAACATCTCCTCCGTCGCGGACTGGGAGCTCTCCCACCGCGAGACCGGCGAGGCGATCGACGGACTGGCCGCCGCCATGGCCCGCCAGGCGGGCGAGGCCGTGCTGCGGCACCCCGGCAGCGTCGGCGACGACGGCTTCCTCCAGGTGCTCGCCGAGGGCCTGGTGCTCACCGGCATCGCCATGTCGGTGGCGGGCGACAGCCGCCCCGCCTCCGGCGCCTGCCACGAGATCAACCACGCCTTCGACCTGCTCTACCCCAAGCGGGCCGCCAGCCACGGCGAGCAGTGCGGCCTCGGCGCCGCCTTCGCGATGTACCTGCGCGGTGCCCGTACGGAGTCCGCGCTCATGGTCGAGGTGCTGCGCCGCCACGGGCTGCCCGTGCTGCCGCAGGAGATCGGCTTCAGTGCCGAGGAGTTCGTGAAGGCCGTCGAGTACGCCCCGCGGACCCGCCCCGGGCGCTACACGATCCTGGAGCACCTCGACCTCTCCACCGACCAGATCAGGGACGCTTACGCCGACTATGCCAAAACCGTCACTAGCTGAACTCCGTCCGGTCGTCCACCCCGGCGGCCTCAAGGACCGGCGCAGCGGTGAGCACTGGGCCGGGCGCCTCTACATGCGCGAGGTCTCGCTGCGCTGCACCCGGGTGCTGCTGGACAGCAGGCCCACGCCCAACCAGTACACCGGCATGATGATCCTCGCCGGGGTCGCCGCGGGCGCCGCGCTGCTGGTCCCGGGCCTGACCGGCGCGGTCCTCGGCATGCTGCTCATCCAGCTGTACCTGCTGCTGGACTGTGTGGACGGCGAGCTCGCGCGCTGGCGCAAGGTCACCTCGACCACCGGCGTCTACCTCGACCGGGTGGGCCACTACCTCTCCGAGGCCGCTCTTCTGGTGGGTTTCGGCGTCCGCGCCGCGGACGTCTTCCACCGGGACGGGGCGGCCACGCAGTGGCAGTGGGCGTTCCTGGGCACGGTGGCCGCGCTCGGCGCGATCCTGATCAAGGCCGAGACGGACCTGGTGGACGTGGCCCGTGCCCGCAGCGGCATGGCGGCCGCGCAGGACTCCGCGGCGACGCCCCGCTCGGCGCGCATGGCCATGGCCCGCAGGGCGGCGGCCGCGCTGAAGTTCCACCGGCTGGTCGGCGGCGTCGAGGCGTCGCTGGTGATCCTGGCCGCCGGGATCGCCGACTTCTTCCACCACGACCTGCTGTTCACCCGGATCGCGGTCGTCGTGCTGGCCGCCGTCGCGGTGCTGCAGACCGTGCTGCACCTCGTGTCCATCCTCGCTTCGAGCAGGCTGAAATGAGTGCCCCCTCGCTGAAGGTCGGCGCGGTCGTCCTCACCATGGGCAACCGCCCGGCCGAGCTGCGCGCGCTGCTGGAGTCCGTCGCCAAGCAGGACGGCGACCCCATCGAGGTCGTCGTCGTCGGCAACGGCTCCCCGCTGCCCCCGCTGTCCGTCCCCGGTCTCACCGTCCGCACGGTGGAGCTGTCCGAGAACGTCGGCATCCCGGCCGGCCGCAACGTCGGCGTCGAGGCCTTCGGTCCCGCCGGGCGCGAGGCCGACATCCTGCTCTTCCTGGACGACGACGGGCTGCTGCCCGGCCAGGACACCGCCGAGCTGTGCCGGAAGGCGTTCACCGAGGACCCGAAGCTCGGCATCATCAGCTTCCGCATCGCCGACCCCGACACCGGTGTCACCCAGCGCCGCCACGTGCCGCGGCTGCGTGCCTCGGACCCGCTGCGGTCCTCGCGGGTGACGACCTTCCTCGGCGGCGCCAACGCCGTGCGCACCCGGGTCTTCGCCGAGGTCGGCGGGCTGCCCGACGACTTCTTCTACGCGCACGAGGAGACCGACCTCGCGTGGCGGGCCCTCGACGCGGGCTGGATGATCGACTACCGCGCCGACATGGTGCTGCACCACCCGACGACGGCCCCCAGCCGGCACGCGGTCTACCACCGGATGGTGGCCCGCAACCGGGTGTGGCTCGCGCGCCGCAACCTGCCCGCGCCCCTCGTCCCCGTCTACGTCGGGGTGTGGCTGCTGCTGACGCTGGCCCGGCGGCCCTCGCTGCCCGCGCTGCGCGCCTGGTTCGGCGGCTTCCGCGAGGGGTGGACGACGCCGTGCGGACCACGCCGTCCCATGAAGTGGCGTACCGTGTGGCGCCTGACCCGACTGGGTCGCCCTCCCGTGATCTGACAAGCTCTAGTCGTGAGCACATCGGGCGCGAACCGGGGCCCCGGCCCCGGGAGCGCACCTAGAGGACGAAAGTGTCAACTGTGAGCGAGACAACGCACGACGGTGCGGTCGCCATGAGTGCCCCGCCGTCACCGGACGACGGCCTGGCCGCCGCCGAGCTGGCGGCCAAGTACGGCCTCGCGGTGAGCGGTGCCCGGCCGGGGCTCGCGGAGTACGCGCGGCAGCTGTGGGACAGGCGGCACTTCATCATCGCCTTCTCCCGTGCCAAGCTGACCGCCCAGTACAGCCAGGCCAAGCTGGGTCAGGTGTGGCAGGTGGCGACGCCGCTGCTGAATGCCACGGTCTACTTCCTGATCTTCGGCGAGCTCATGGGCCAGAGCAAGGGCATGGGCATCAAGACGTACATCCCGTTCCTGATCACGGGTATCTTCGTCTTCACCTTCACCCAGAGCTCGGCGATGTCGGGCGTGCGCGCGATCTCCGGCAACCTGGGGCTGGTGCGGGCCCTGCACTTCCCCCGGGCGGCGCTGCCGATCTCCTTCGCGCTCCAGCAGCTCCAGCAGCTGCTGTTCTCGATGGTCGTCCTGTTCGCCTTCCTCCTCGGCTTCGGGCACATGCCGCGGTTCTCGTGGCTGCTGATCGTCCCGGTCCTGGCGCTCCAGTTCGTCTTCAACACCGGCCTGGCGATGATCCTGGCCCGGCTGGGGAGCAAGACCCCGGACCTGGCACAGCTGCTGCCGTTCGTCCTGCGCACCTGGATGTACGCGTCCGGTGTGATGTACAGCATGGTCGAGGCGCTGAAGAAGGCCAATTCGCCGCACTGGCTCATCGACGTGCTGAGCGCGAACCCGGCCGCCGTCTTCATCAACCTGATGCGTGACTCCCTGATCACCGGCCACGCGGCGCACAAGCACATCGACCTGCCGCCGCACGCATGGGCGCTGGCGGTCGGCTGGACGGTGCTGATCGGCGTCGGAGGTTTCGTGTTCTTCTGGAAGGCTGAGGAGCAGTACGGCCGTGGCTGAGCACAAGGACACCACCGAGGCGTCCGCCCCGGACACCCAGGTGCCGACGGTGATCGCGGACGACGTCCACATCGTCTACCGCGTCTACGGCGGCAACACGGGCCGGGGCAGCGCCACCGCCGCCCTGAACCGGCTCGTCCGGCGGCAGTCCGACGCGGGCGTGCGCAAGGTGCACGCCGTCCGGGGGGTGAGCTTCACCGCGTACCGCGGCGAGGCCATCGGCCTGATCGGCTCCAACGGCTCCGGCAAGTCGACTCTCCTGAAGGCCATCGCCGGCCTGCTGCCCACCGAGAGCGGCAAGGTGTACACCAATGGCCAGCCCTCGCTGCTGGGCGTGAACGCGGCCATGATGAACGACCTCACCGGTGAGAAGAACGTGATGCTCGGCGGTCTGGCGATGGGCATGACCCGCGAGCAGGTCCGCGAGCGCTACCAGGAGATCGTCGACTTCTCGGGCATCAACGAGAAGGGCGACTTCATCACGCTGCCCATGCGGACGTACTCGTCCGGCATGGCGGCCCGGCTGCGGTTCTCCATCGCCGCCGCCAAGGACCACGACGTGCTGATGATCGACGAGGCGCTGGCCACCGGCGACCGGTCCTTCCAGAAGCGCTCCGAGGCCCGGGTGCGCGAGCTGCGCGAGCAGGCGGGCACGGTCTTCCTCGTCAGCCACAACAACCGGTCCATCCGCGACACCTGCGACCGGGTGCTCTGGCTGGAGCACGGACGGCTGCTGATGGACGGCCCGACGGACGAGGTCGTCCGGGCCTACGAGAAGGAGACGGCCCGCTAGTCCCGTACGGCGCAGGGCCCTCGCCGGCACGTCACCGGCGGGGGCCTTGACCGTTCCGTAACGATCAACTCGCTTATTGACAGGGTTGATTCGGTTCTCGCGTGGCATTGTATGGATCAAGCACGTACCCGGCCGCACGTCGGACACCTGTACGGCGTACGCTGTACCGTGCTGATTTGCGGAGAACGGGGCGATACCGGTGTATCCCGATCGCGGGGAGCGGCCCCGTCGGCCGGACGGGGGTGGCGCCCAGGGGAACAGGGGGAGGCCTGTCCTGCGGCGTGTCCGAAATGGGATGTTCTGGGTCGGCAGTGTAGAACGGGAGATGTGACGGCAATGGCTACGGGAACTCTCCAGCGCCGAGGGGCTCGCGCCGTCCCCGGTCCGGGCAGCCCGCGGTGACGGCGGGGACGGACGCGCACGAGCGCGCCGTGCTCGACAAGGCCGCGCACGAGAACTTCCCCGTGGCGCCCTTCTTCGTGCCACGTGCCTGGCGGGACGATCTCATGGCCGTGTACGGCTACGCCAGACTCGTGGACGACATCGGTGACGGAGATCTCGCGCCCGGCGGCCGTGACGCCGAGTTCCTCGGCCTCGACCCCGAGCAGCGCGACGACCGGCCCGCCGTGCTCGACGCCTTCGAGGCCGACCTGCGCCGCGTCTTCGAACACTCCGGCACCGGCCCCCGGCACCCGCTGCTGCGCCGCCTGCGGCCGACCGTCCGGCGGTGCGGGCTCACCCCCGAGCCCTTCCTCGGCCTGATCGAGGCGAACCGCCAGGACCAGGTCGTCCGCCGCTACGGCACCTACCAGGACCTGCTGGCGTACTGCGAGCTGTCCGCCAACCCCGTCGGCCGCCTGGTCCTGGGCATCACCGGCACCGCGAGCCCCGAGCGGATCCGCCGCTCGGACGCGGTCTGCACAGCGCTGCAGATCGTCGAACACCTGCAGGACGTCACCGAGGACCTCGGACGCGACCGCATCTATCTCCCGGCCGAGGACATGAAGCGCTTCCACGTGGGCGAGGCCGACCTCGCCCGCCCCACCAGTGGCGCGTCGTTGCGTGCACTGGTGGCATACGAGGCGGAACGCGCCGGAGAACTGCTGAATGAAGGCACCCCCCTGGTGGGTAGCGTCCACGGCAGGTTGAAGCTGTTGCTCGCGGGATTCGTGGGCGGGGGGAGGGCCGCGATCGCAGCGGTCGCCGCCGCGGGATACGACGTTCTGCCCGGACCGCCCAAGCCCACCAAGCTCAGATTGCTGCGCGAGGTGGGAGCGACACTGCGAAGAGAGGGGTGAGCGGGACCGTGAACGGATCGCAAGACGTATCCGCGCCGGTGCTCGCCGCGTACAGCTACTGCGAGGCGGTCACCGGACAGCAGGCCGGGAATTTCAGCTACGGCATCCGGCTCCTGCCGACCGCCAAGCGGCGCGCCATGTCGGCGCTGTACGCCTTCTCGCGGCGTGTCGACGACATCGGCGACGGCCCGCTGGAGACGGAAGCCAAGCAGCAGCGGCTCGAGGAGACCCGTGACCTGCTCGCCCGCATCAGGGAGGGCAGGGTCGAGGAGGACGACACCGACCCGGTGGCCGTCGCGCTCAGCCATGCCGCGCGCCGCTTCCCGATTCCGCTCGGCGGGCTCGACGAACTGATCGACGGCGTTCAGATGGATGTGCGTGGGGAGACCTACGAGACCTGGGACGACCTCGCGGCGTACTGCCGCTGTGTCGCGGGCGCCATCGGACGGCTCTCGCTCGGTGTCTTCGGCACCGTGCCGGGCGCGCGGGACGCGGCACGCGCCTCCGAGTACGCCGACACGCTGGGGCTCGCGCTTCAGTTGACAAACATCCTGCGCGACGTCCGGGAGGACGCGGCCAACGGCCGCACCTACCTGCCCTCCGACGACCTCGCCAAGTTCGGCTGCTCCGCGGGCTTCCACTCCGTGCGGCCGCCCGCGGGCTCCGACTTCACCGGTCTGGTCCACTTCGAGGTGCGGCGCGCCCGCGCGCTGTTCGCCGAGGGCACCAAGCTGCTGCCCATGCTCGACCGGCGCAGCGGCGCCTGCGTCGCCGCCATGGCGGGCATCTACCGCAGGCTCCTGGACCGTATCGCCCAGGACCCCCAGGCCGTGCTGCGCGGCCGGGTCTCGCTCCCCGGACGCGAGAAGGCGTACGTCGCCGTGCGCGGCCTGTCCGGCATGGACGCGCGGAGCGTCCAGCGGCGGACCGCCGGGGGGCGCGTTTGATGCGCCCTATTCGTACCGGTGGGCGGTGTGCAACCCTCCGGCGATCGCACACGTCACTGACAGGAGCCGAGGGGGTGGGCGCATGACGGCACCACGGACGCAGGACCGTGCCGAGCGCCGGCGCGCGGACGGCGCGGACCGGCCCCTGGGCGCGGCCGCGGTGGTCGTCGGCGGCGGTCTCGCGGGCATCACCGCCGCGCTCGAACTCGCCGACGCCGGGATGGGCGTCACCCTCGTCGAGGGGCGCCCGCGGCTGGGCGGGCTCGCCTTCTCCTTCCGCAGGGGCGAGCTGACCATCGACAACGGTCAGCACGTCTACCTGCGCTGCTGCACCGCCTACCGATGGTTCCTCGACCGCGTCGACGCCGCCGGCCTCGCCCCGCTGCAGCGCCGCCTCGACGTGCCCGTGCTCGACGTGGGCCACCCCTCCGGGCGCCCCCGCCTCGGCCGGCTGCGCCGCACCGGCCTGCCCGTGCCCCTGCACCTGGCGGCGAGCCTCGCCACCTACCCGCACCTCTCGCTCGCCGAGCGGGCCAAGGTCGGGCGCGCCGCGCTGGCACTCGGCGGCCTCGACCTCGACGACCCCGCGCTCGACGGCGAGGACTTCGCGAGCTGGCTGCGCCGCCACGGCCAGTCGCCCCGCGCCGTCGAGGCGCTGTGGGACCTCGTGGGCGTCGCCACGCTCAACGCCACCGCCGGCCAGTCCTCGCTGGGCCTGGCCGCCAAGGTCTTCAAGACCGGCCTGCTCTCCGAGCCCGGCGCCGCCGACATCGGCTGGGCCCGCGTCCCCCTCGGCGAGCTGCACGACACCCGGGCCCGCGCCGCCCTCGAGGCGGCGGGCGTGCGCACCGAGCTGCGCACCCGCGCCACCGCGATCACCCGGGGCGAGGACGGCGGCTGGCACGTCGACATCGAGTCCGGGACGGGCGCGGCCGAGCGGCTCGACGCCGACGCCGTCGTGCTCGCCGTGCCGCAGCGCGAGACCCACGGCCTGCTGCCCGAGGGCGCGCTCGACGCCCCCGACCGGCTGCTGGAGATCGGCACGTCTCCGATCCTCAATCTTCACGTCGTATACGACCGCAAAGTATTGCGACAGCCCTTCTTCGCGGCCCTCGGGTCGCCCGTGCAGTGGGTCTTCGACCGCACCGACTCCTCCGGACTCGGCGGGCGCGCCGACGGCGGCCAGTACCTGGCGGTCTCCCAGTCGGCGGCGCACGAGGACATCGACCGGCCGGTCGCCGAGCTGCGCGAGCGCTACCTCCCCGAGCTCGAACGATTGCTGCCCGCCGCGCGCGGCGCGACCGTCCGCGACTTCTTCGTGACCCGGGAGCGGACAGCGACGTTCGCCCCCGACCCGGGCGTCGGCCGGCTGCGGCCGGGCGCCCCCACGAACGCGCCCGGCCTCTACCTGGCCGGTGCGTGGACCGCCACCGGCTGGCCCGCGACCATGGAGGGCGCGGTGCGCAGCGGTGTGACCGCCGCGGGCGCGGCACTCTCCGGGCTCGGTCGCCCCCACCGGAACCCCTTGTGGGAGGCGTCATGAACGAGGCGAGCCACCCAGGCGTGCCGCCCCGCCACGGGGCGCGCACGAGCACGACCACCAGAGGAGAGACCGTGACTTCGGCGATCCCAGCTGTCGACACCGCAGGCGTCAACGCCCTGCTGGAGCGCGGACGGACGCTTGCCACGCCGGTGCTGCGTGCCGCCGTGAACCGGCTCGCACCACCCATGGACACCGTCGCCGCCTACCACTTCGGCTGGATCGACGCCGAAGGCAGGCCGACGCACGGCGACAGCGGCAAGGCCGTACGCCCCGCCCTCGCCCTGCTCTCCGCGGAAGCCGCCGGGGCGTCCCCGGAGGTGGGCGTCCCCGGTGCCGTCGCCGTGGAGCTCGTGCACAACTTCTCGCTGCTCCACGACGACCTGATGGACGGCGACGAACAGCGCAGGCACCGCGACACCGTGTGGAAGGTCTACGGACCCGAGCAGGCGATCCTCGTCGGCGATGCGCTCTTCGCGCTCGCGAACGAGGTGCTGCTGGAGCTCGGCACGGTGGAGGCGGGCCGGGCGACCCGGCGGCTGACCACCGCGACCCGCAAGCTCATCGACGGCCAGGCCCAGGACATCTCCTACGAGCACCGGGAGCGGGTCACCGTCGAGGAGTGCCTGGAGATGGAGGGCAACAAGACGGGCGCCCTGCTCGCCTGCGCCGTCTCCATCGGTGCGGTCCTCGGCGGCGCCGACGACCGCACCGCCGACACCCTGGAGGCCTACGGCTACCACCTCGGCCTCGCCTTCCAAGCCGTCGACGACCTGCTCGGCATCTGGGGCGACCCGGAGGCCACCGGCAAGCAGACCTGGAGCGACCTGCGCCAGCGCAAGAAGTCGCTCCCGGTCGTCGCCGCACTCGCGGCGGGCGGCGCCGCCTCGGCGCGGCTCGCCGACATCCTCGCGGCCGACGCCAAGCTCACCGATTCCCAGCTCGCCGACTTCGACGAGGAAGAATTCGCCAGCCGCGCGGCGTTGATCGAGGAGGCGGGCGGCCGGGAGTGGACCTCCCAGGAAGCCCGCCGCCAGCACGCCACCGCGATCGAGGCACTCAACGGAGTCGACATGCCCACCGAAGTCCGCGCGCAGCTCACCGCGCTCGCCGACTTCGTCGTCGTACGAAAGAGATGATCACCATTCACCCGGTCTGACGGATCGCAGTCGCCGGCCGACGTCCTGACGGGGCGTCGGCCGACGGAGCCCCCCAGTAACAGCAGAGAAGAAAGATCACTGCACTAAAGGGGAAACCATGACAGCGACGACCGACGGAAGCACAGGGGCCCTGCCGCCCCACGCAGCCTCGGCCAACGACAGCTCCACCGGCTCCACCGGCACCACCAGCACCGCAAGTTCACCAAGCGCGGCGAGCAGTACCACCGCGGCATCCCCGCCACCGCCCGCCGACGGCACCCCGTTCGCGGCGGCGGAGCGGGCCACGGCCCGCGCGGTCGACCACCTCCTGGCCCGGCAGAGCGCCGAGGGATGGTGGAAGGGCGACCTGGAGACCAACGTCACCATGGACGCCGAAGACCTGTTGCTCCGTCAGTTCCTGGGCATCCAGGACGAGAAGACGACGCGGGCGGCGGCCCTCTTCATCCGCTCCGAGCAGCGGCCGGACGGCACCTGGGCCACCTTCCTCGGCGGGCCCGGCGAGCTCTCCGCCACCATTGAGGCGTACGTCGCCCTGCGGCTGGCCGGGGATTCCCCCGACGCCCCGCACATGGCCGCCGCCTCCGCCTGGATCCGCGAGCGGGGCGGCGTCGCCGCGGCCCGCGTCTTCACCCGGATCTGGCTCGCCCTCTTCGGCTGGTGGAAGTGGGAGGACCTCCCCGAGATGCCACCCGAGCTGATCTTCCTGCCGAAGTGGGTCCCGCTCAACATCTACGACTTCGGCTGCTGGGCCCGGCAGACCATCGTGCCGCTCACCATCGTCTCCGCGCTGCGCCCCGTACGGCCCACGCCCTTCCCGCTCGACGAGCTGCACACCGACCCGCTGCGGCCCGACCCGCCGCGCCCACCGGCCCCCGCCGCGAGCTGGGACGGCTTCTTCCAGCGCCTGGACAAGGCGCTCCACCGGTACCGGAAGTTCCCGCTCAAGCGGCTGCGGCGCAACGCGCTCGCCGCGGCGTCCCGCTGGATCGTCGAACGGCAGGAGAACGACGGCTGCTGGGGCGGCATCCAGCCCCCCGCCGTCTACTCGATCATCGCCCTCCACCTCCTCGGCTACGACCTCGACCACCCCGTGCTGCGCGCCGGGCTCGCGTCGCTGGACCGTTTCGCCGTCTGGCGGGAGGACGGCGCACGGATGATCGAGGCTTGTCAGTCGCCCGTCTGGGACACCTGTCTCGCGACCATCGCCCTCGCCGACGCCGGGGTGAAGCCCGACGACCCGGCCCTCGTCAAGGCCGTCGACTGGATGCTCGACGAACAGATCCACCGGCCCGGCGACTGGACCGTGCGGCGGCCCGGACTCACCCCGGGCGGCTGGGCGTTCGAGTTCCACAACGACAACTACCCCGACATCGACGACACCGCCGAGGTGGTGCTCGCCCTCAAGCGCGTCGCCCACCCCGACCGGGTACGGGTCGACGCGGCCGTGCAGCGCGCCGCCCGGTGGAACCTGGGGATGCAGTCGAGGAACGGCGCCTGGGGCGCCTTCGACGCCGACAACACCAGCCCCTTCCCCAACCGGCTGCCGTTCAGCGACTTCGGCGAGGTCGTCGACCCGCCGTCCGCCGACGTCACGGCGCACGTGGTGGAGATGCTGGCGGTCCTCGGCAAGCAGCACGACCCGCGCACCCGGCGCGGCATCGAGTGGCTGCTGGCCGAGCAGGAGGAGAACGGCGGCTGGTTCGGCCGCTGGGGCGTCAACTACGTCTACGGCACCGGGTCGGTGGTCCCCGCGCTCGTCACCGCGGGCATCCCGGTCTCCCACCCGGCGATCCGCCGGGCCGTGCGCTGGCTGGAGAGCGTGCAGAACGCCGACGGCGGCTGGGGCGAGGACCTGCGCTCCTACCGCGACGACGCGTGGATCGGCCGCGGCGCCTCCACCGCCTCCCAGACGGCCTGGGCCCTGATGGCCCTGCTCGCCGCGGGGGAGCGGGGGAGCGAGGCCGTCGAGCGCGGGGTGGCTCACCTGGTGGCGACCCAGACCGAGGACGGCACCTGGGACGAGCCGTACTTCACCGGCACCGGCTTCCCCTGGGACTTCTCCATCAACTACCACCTCTACCGGCAGGTCTTCCCCGTCACGGCCCTCGGCCGCTACGTGCACGGCGAGCCCTTCGCCCCCGAGCGCCTGGAGGCGTGATGACCACCGGCACGGGTACCCCGTCCGCACCACCGCTGCTGGTCGCCTGCGCGCTCGGCATCGAGCGCCTCGCCCTGCGCGGCGGCACCCACGGCGGTGCGGCGGGCCCCGTGACCGTACTGCGCACCGGCATGGGCCCGCAGGCCGCGGACCTGGCCGTCACCCGCGCGCTCCGCGACACCGGGATGCTCGACGCGGCGGTGATCGCCACCGGCTTCTGCGCGGGCCTTGCCCCCGGGATGCACCCCGGGGACCTGGTCGTCGCCGACCGGACCCGCGACCACCTGGGGCACACCGACTGCTCCGGCGTCGAGTTGCTCGCCAAGGAGCTCGCCCGGGCCGTGCCCAGCCGCGTCATCCACACCGGCACTCTCATGGGCTCCGACCATGTGGTGCGCGGCGCCGAGCGCGCCGCCCTGCACGCCGGGGGCGCGATCGCGGTGGACATGGAGTCCGCCGCCACGCTCCGGAGCGCCGTGCGCACCGGCCCGCGCCCCGTTGCAGCCGTCCGGGTGGTCGTGGACGCTCCAGAACATGAACTCGTACGAATCGGGACGTTGCGGGGTGGAATATCGGCCTTCCGAGTGCTCCGCACCGTCCTTCCCGCTTTTGTCGAATGGCACCGATCTTTACTGCTCCCCAGGAGGTGAGCCAGATGGCCATGCCGCTCCGCCAGTCCATCCGGGTGGGAACCTATCTGTTTGAACAGAAGCTCCGTAAGCGCGACAAGTTCCCCCTGATCGTGGAGCTCGAACCGCTCTTCGCGTGCAATCTCAAGTGCGAGGGCTGCGGTAAGATCCAGCACCCGGCGGGCGTGCTCAAGCAGCGCATGCCCGTCGCCCAGGCGGTGGGCGCCGTGCTGGAGTCCGGTGCGCCGATGGTGTCCATCGCCGGCGGGGAGCCCCTCATGCATCCCCAGATCGACGAGATCGTCCGACAGCTGGTGGCGAAGCGGAAGTACGTCTTCCTGTGCACCAACGCGGTGTTGCTGCGCAAGAAGATGGACAAGTTCACGCCGTCCCCCTATTTCGCGTTCGCGGTGCACATCGACGGGCTGCGCGAGCGGCACGACGAGTCCGTCGCGAAGGAAGGCGTGTTCGACGAGGCGGTGGAGGCGATCAAGGAGGCCAAGCGGCGCGGCTTCCGGGTCACCACCAACTCCACCTTCTTCAACACCGACACCCCGCAGACCATCATCGACGTGCTCGACTTCCTCAACGACGAGCTCAAGGTGGACGAGATGATGCTCTCGCCCGCCTACGCCTACGAGAAGGCCCCCGACCAGGACCACTTCCTGGGCGTGGAGCAGACCCGCGACCTGTTCAGGAAGGCGTTCTCCGGCGGCAACCGGGCCCGCTGGCGCCTCAACCACAGCCCGCTCTTCCTGGACTTCCTGGAGGGCAAGGTCGACTTCCCGTGCACCGCGTGGGCGATCCCCAACTACTCCCTCTTCGGCTGGCAGCGCCCCTGCTATCTGATGAGCGACGGGTACGTGCCCACGTACCGCGAGCTGATCGAGAAGACCGACTGGGAGAAGTACGGCCGCGGCAAGGACGCCCGCTGCGACAACTGCATGGCGCACTGCGGCTACGAGCCGACCGCCGTCCTCGCCACGATGGGGTCGCTCAAGGAGTCGCTGCGGGCGGTGCGCGAGAGCGTCGCCGGAAACCGGAGCTGACGGCCATGACGGCCTCGGAGCCGGTCGCCCTCGGGCTCCCCGGCGTACCGGCCCGGCCCCTGGCACCGCGCCGCGCGTCGCGGCGCATCCAGGTCGGGCCGGTCGCGGTCGGCGGAGGAGCACCGGTGTCGGTGCAGTCGATGACGACCACCGTGACGGCGGACGTCGGCGCCACGCTCCAGCAGATCGCGGAGCTGACGGCAGCGGGCTGCCAGATCGTCCGGGTGGCGTGCCCGTCGCAGGACGACGCGGAGGCCCTGCCGGTGATCGCGAAGAAGTCGCAGATCCCGGTGATCGCGGACATCCACTTCCAGCCGAAGTACGTCTTCGCCGCGATCGACGCGGGCTGCGCGGCGGTGCGGGTGAACCCGGGCAACATCCGGCAGTTCGACGACAAGGTCCGGGAGATCGCGAAGGCGGCCTCGGACGCGGGCATCCCGATCCGTATCGGTGTCAACGCGGGTTCGCTGGACCGGCGGCTGCTGCAGAAGTACGGGAAGGCGACGCCGGAGGCGCTGGTGGAGTCGGCGCTGTGGGAGGCGTCGCTCTTCGAGGAGCACGGTTTCCGTGACATCAAGATCTCGGTCAAGCACAACGACCCGGTCGTGATGGTCAACGCGTACCGCCGGCTGGCCGCCCAGTGCGACTATCCGCTGCACCTGGGGGTGACCGAGGCGGGTCCGGCCTTTCAGGGCACCATCAAGTCCGCCGTCGCGTTCGGCGCCCTGCTCTCCGAGGGCATCGGCGACACGATCCGCGTCTCCCTCTCGGCTCCGCCGGCCGAGGAGATCAAGGTGGGGACGCAGATCCTGGAGTGCCTCGGGCTGCGGGAACGCCGTCTGGAGATCGTCTCCTGCCCGTCCTGCGGGCGCGCGCAGGTCGACGTCTACAAGCTGGCGGACGAGGTGACGGCGGGTCTTGAGGGCATGGAGGTGCCGCTGCGTGTCGCCGTCATGGGCTGTGTCGTCAACGGTCCGGGCGAGGCCCGCGAGGCCGACCTGGGGGTGGCCTCCGGCAACGGCAAGGGGCAGATCTTCGTCAAGGGCGAGGTCGTCAGGACCGTCCCCGAGTCGAAGATCGTCGAGACCCTCATCGACGAGGCCATGAGGATCGCCGAGGACATGGCGGCGAACGGCGCCGGGCCGGGGAAGCCCGACGTCGTCGTGGGCTGACCGGGGGGGACGCCCAGCGGGGGAGAAC
>NZ_JAINFC010000229.1 GCF_020740835.1 Streptomyces sp. UNOC14_S4 | reverse complement strand
GTCGTCGGCGGCGTCGAGCACGGGCTCGGCGCAGTCCGCCAGCGCCCGGTCCACCGTCTCGGCGACCAGCCAGGCCGCGGGGTCGGCGTAGAAGGACGGTTTGTTCACGGAGTGCTGGGCCGGGTCCTCGGCGACCACTGTCGCCGACCCCAGCACCCGCGTGCCCGGCAGCACGTGCGTCACGGCGTCATCCCTTCGACATTCCTTCGAACAGAAGGCAGGTGTTGAACCCGCCGAAGCCCAGCGTCAGGCTCAGCCCCGCCCCGGGGCCCACGGGGTGTGCCGACCCCACGGCCAGCCGCAGTGGTGCCGCCGGGTCGCGCAGCCCGACGACGGGCGGGACCTGCCGGTGGCGCAGCGCCAGCACCGTCGCGACGGCCTCCAGCGCCCCGGTCGCGCCCAGGCTGTGCCCGAACGCGCCCTTGGTGGCGAACACCAACGGACCACGCTCACCGAAGAGTTCGAGCAGGCTGCGCGCCTCCGCCTCGTCGTTGAGAGCGGTCCCGGTGCCGTGCGCGTTCACCACCGCGACGTCCGCGGGCGTCAGGCCCGCCGACGCCAGGCAGCGCCGCACCGCGCGCACCACCGCGTATCCGGACGGGTCCGGCGCGGTGAGCCCGGCGGCGTCGTTGGACGCGCCGGTCCCGCGCAGCCGGGCGTACGTCCGGGCGCCGCGCTCCCGGGCGGAGTCGGGGTGTTCGACCACCACGAACCCCGCGCCCTCGCCGAGCAGCATCCCGTCGCGTGCCCGGTCGAACGCCTTCGTGCCGGTGGGGCTCATCGTGCCCAGCGCGGAGTGCCCGAGCCGCTTGGCCTCGGTCACCACGTCCACGCCGCCCGCCACGACGACGCGCCGCCGTCCCGAGCGCACCAGGGTGTGCGCGAGGGCGATCGCGTCCGACCCGGCCGAGCACGCGGTCATGACGCACACCGGTTCACCGGGGTGCCCGATGCCCGCCGCCGCGTCGTCGGCCCACGCGTGCAGCGTCGGCTCCTCCTCGTCCAGGGAGGCGCCGAAGCTCGTGCCCAGCACCAGGCCGACTTCGGGGTCGGCCGTGGACAGCCCGGCGTCGGCGAACGCGGCGGCCAGCGTCTGCCCGGCGAGGTCCCGCTGGCGCTTGCCCGGGTCGGTCCCGTACGGCACCGAATCGACCACGGCCGCGAGGGAGTTGCGCAACGGGTGCGGCGATTCGACGGGCGCCAGGCCCGATTCTCCCGCGCACAGCCGGGCCCAGACCGCCTCCGGGTCCCGGCCCAGCGGGGTGTCCCAGGCGAGTCCGGTGATGACCGGGGTCACCACGGGCGGGCCCCCGCCGGGTCGATCTTCGCCCGGCTCATCGCGCCGCGGAACCGGGCGACCGGCCGGTCCTCCACCGTCACCGAGGCGGAGAAGGTGAAGGTGTGGCCGGACAGCCGGTCCGCCCGCACGTCGAGCACGACCTGGTCGCCGGGGACGACGGGGGCGAGGAACCGGCACTTGACCGTGCCGACCAGGGTCACCTCGTCGTCGGCGAGCGGCTTGCTGCTCAACTGGTAGAGCAGCACGCCCGACTGGGCGAAGGCCTGCATGGTGTGGCTGCCGGGCAGGATCACGCCCGGGGTCAGGCCCCGCTCGGGCAGGTGCCCGGACAGCGCGCCCATTTCCGCCGAGACGGCGTACATGCTGCGCAGGAACACTCCGGGCTCATGGTCGAGCACCCGGTCGATGAACAGCCGCGGGTGGCGTCCGCGCACCAGGGCGGCGATCGCCGAGGTGCCCAGCGGCCGGGGTACGCGGGCCGCTTCAGGAGCGGGAGCGGAGGCGGGGGCGGGGGGTGCTGCGTTCGTCGTCTGCTGCATCCGGGACGATTCCTCTCAGGGCGTGTCGCAGCGGTGCCGGCAGGGGCACCGGGCGACGGGTGTCGGGGTCGACGGCGGCGTAGACGAGCCGGCCGGACACCAGCGGGGTACGGGTGCCGTCCCCCTCCTCGCGCAGCAGGTCCACCGCGAGCGTGAACCAGGCCGCACCGACGTGCTCGACCCGGGTGTCGCCCACGACCACGTCGCGGTGCACGGCGCTGTTGAGGTAGGTCACCTGGAGCTCGGTGGCGACCAGGTCGACGCCCGCCGCGGTGAAGGCGGTCAGACCGGCGCCGTACTCCTCCAGGTGTTCGGTGCCGACGGTCTCGATCAGCGAGGTGTAGCGGGAGAAGTGCACGATCCCGGTCGCGTCGGTGTCGACGTGCTCGATCCGGGCACGGAACGCGGTGCTCGCCTCAGCGCCTGTGGCCGCTTTCGCGTCCGTGCTCGCCTCCGTGCCCGTGGTCACTTCAGCGCCCGGGCACCGGCCGCCACCCGCTCCACGACCTCGTCGGCCAGCGCCTGTTCGGTGTTCAGCGGCAGCACGATGCGCAGGGTGGGGTGGATGTAGCGCCGGTCGCCGGACCGCTTGCCCGCGCCCGCCATGAACTCCGCGTACACCCCGGCCTCGATCAGTGCCGTGCGCAGCGCGCCGATCCGGGCCGCCGCGGCGGCGGTCAGCTCCACGCCGAGCATGAACCCGGTGCCGCGGACCTCGGTGAACACGTCCGGGTGGCGGCCCACCAGGACGGTGTCGAGCTGCTTGGCCAGGTGCCCGCCGACGTCGGCCGAGCGGCGCAGCAGCCCTTCGGCCTCGATGTGCTCGATGCCGTCGCGGATCACCGCGCAGGTCGACGGTCGCAGGTCGGAGGTGGACACGGCGCCGGACGCGCGGACGGTCAGCTCGCGCCGGGCGATCACCATGGACGTGGACACCGCGCCCATGCCCAGGTATTTGCCGATGACGGTGATGTCGGTGGGCACCGGCCCGTCCGCGTCCCGCATCGCGAAGTAACCGCCGGTCTTGGCGAAGGTGAGCACTTCGTCGGCGACGAGCAGCACGTCGTTGGCCGCGCACATCCGCGACAGGCCGCGCAGATAGCCGGGCGGGGGCTCGATGATGCCGGCGTCGCCCTGGATCGGCTCGACCACCACGGCCAGGAGCCGGTCGGCGAGCGCGGTGAAGGTCTCCGCCAGGGCGGCGGGGTCGCCGAACGGGATGTGCTCGATCCGGACGCCGTACGGGGCCGCGGTCTCCGGCGCGGGCAGTCCGGCCTGGTAGTGCCTGCGGTTGAGCAGTTGCACCAGCCCGCCGGTCCAGCCGTGCCAGGCGCCCTGGAAGGCCAGGATGGTGTCGCGCCGCTCCTTGCCCGGGCGGTGCTTCAGCCGCCGGGCGTCGAACCGGGACTCCAGTACGAGGCGCATCGCCAGTTCGTTGCCCTCGGAGCCCGAGTTGCGTCCGCTGACGTGGTACTGGCCTGTGGGGAACTGGTCGGTCCACAGTCCGCCGGGCCCGAAGAGCCGGTCGAGGAGCTCCGCCCGTTCCAGCGAGCCCAGTTCGTCGGTGACGCTGCCGACCCCGGTGCCGCGCGCGACCGCCGCGCGCACGACCGGGTGGTCGTAGCCCAGCGCCGCGCTGGCGTAGCCGCCGCTGGCGTCCAGCAGCCGCAGCCGCCTGCCCCGGTGTTCCGGGCTCAGGTCGACCATGTCCAGCTCCAGGCCGCTGCCGCCCACGCAGGCGAACGGCAGCCGCTCCGACCCGTAGTGGTTGAGGTGCAGGTCCGCGCCGCGCAACAGCACACCGGCCGGGTCGTCCCCGGTGCGGTCGTCGCGTGCGGCCGGGGCCGCACTCACGCAGTGGCCGGGGAGTGATCGGCCCCCGACAGCCGTTCGACGAGCGCGAGGACGTCGCCGAGGGTGGACAGCTCCTCCACGGCGAAGGCCTCGTCGGGGATCTCGATGCCGAAGGACTCCTCGCACCGCACGCGCAGCTCCACGAAGCCGAGCGAGTCGATGCCGTAGCCCTCGCGCAGATTGTCGTCGAGCCGCATCTGGTCGGTCGGTACCTCCACCAGCACGTCGGAGGACAGAATCTGTTTGATCGTCTGCAAAGGGTTCATCAGCGTTCTCACCTCTGGACGGGGTTTATCCGAAAGGGCACGACTGAGCATCCGGCGCCAGGAAATACCGGAGGGAATGCAGCGGTAAATCGGCCGACAGCAGGCCGATGGCGACCGTCGATAAACCGGAGCCAACCGTTGATGGTTGCTGAAGCTAGTTTGCTGGATCATGGCCTGTCAACGCGATGTGGAATCACGCCAGTCATGTGCCATCGGCGCCGGGTGCGGGGCCGTTTGCACGCGATTGCTCCGGCGGGCCGACCGACGATCCACTGACCAGCGCGTTTGCCGGGGACGGGAGTTGACCCGACCGTCGGCCACGCCCCTGAAGTGGGCCGACGGCCGCATCCGGAATGATGGCCGAAACCGCGTTCTCCTGGCCGGGTGCATACACTTCCGCTGGCTGGGTACATGCGCTTGTGCACATTCCGACGTAGCGTCATGCGCCATGATCCTCCCTTGCGGCATGGAATGCCGCCGGGCTAGGGTCATGCCTCCCATTCGTTTTCCAGGGGTGAACTCGGGGTGCGGGAAGAGCACGCACCCGGTTCCCCTGGCGATACCATCGCGGCCCCGTGCCCGTATGCGGGCGCCGCCGCGATTCCTCATAACCCGGCGCAGCCGCACCAACATTGCGCTGCCCGCGTCCTCTCTCTCCGACGGCCTTTCCGATGACCGGACCCCGCCTGGTCCCACAGTCGTCGAGCGCGGTCGTCGGCAGGTTCTATCGAAGGGGTATCGAAAGGCCATGAGTGTCTCCCCGGACGCCCTCAGCGGCGTCACCGTGTTCGTCGGCGGCCCGATCCAGCACGCCCTGGTTCCCGGCGGCATGGCGGCACCGATCCGCGACAGCGTGCGCCAGACCATCGACCGGGTGCGGCGGGCCGGCGGCACCGTGCTGTCCGCGCACGTGGCCGAGCGCTTCGGCGCCGACACCGCCTCGTTCACCCCCGAGCAGGTCTCCGTGCGCGACTACGGGTGGATGCGCGAGTGCGACGTGTTCGTGCCGGTGCTGCCGGTGCACAACGGCACCCTGCTGCGCACGGACGGCACGCACATCGAGCTGGGCTGGGCCAGCGCGCTGGGCCGCCCCATCGTCGGCATCACCGACCAGCCCTTCGCCGAGTCGGCCAGCCACCTGCTGAAGGGGCTCTCCGAGGTCGCCGAGGCCACCTTCCTCTCCGCCGAGGAGGTCGCCCTGGACCCGTCGCGGCTGATCGACAGCGTGCTCGGGGCGCTCGCCCGCACCCGGACCACGGTCTGAGGTGGCGGCCGTGACCCACGTGCTCGGGCTGGACCTGGCCAATCCGGTCGTGGTCGGCTCCGGCCTGCTCACCGACCAGGAACGGAACATCCGCCGACTGCTGGACACCGGCGCGGGCGCGGTGATCACCAAGACCATCCACCCCAGCCCGCCCACCGACCTGGACGAGCGCATCCTCCGGCTGCCCACCGGAATGATCAACAGCACCACCTACTCCAAGCGGTCGGTCGGCCACTGGCTGGACATCCTGCGCAGCCTGGCCCGCGACGGGCTGCCGGTCATCGCGTCGGTGCACGCCGACACCCCGGCCGAACTGGCCGAACTGGCCGCCCGGGTGGAGGCGACGGGCTGCCGGGCGCTGGAGCTGGGCATCTCCTGCCTCAACGAGGAGGCCGGCCTCGACGACACCGCCGAGCGCGTGCACGCCTACACCGCGGCCGTCCGCGCGGCGACCCGCCTGCCGTTCTCGGTCAAGCTGGCCAGCGGCGAGGGGCTGAACGCCCGGGCCTTCACGGCCGCCCGGGCGGGCGCGGACGCGGTCACCGTCAGCGACACCCTGCCCGCCGCCGTCGTACACCCGGAGACCGGCGAGCTCGAACTCGGCGGTGTCTTCGGCTACTCCGGGCCCGGCATCAAGCCGCTCGTGCTCGCCTCGCTGTGGAAGCTGCGCCGGGCGGGCTTCCAGCTGCCCGTACTGGCCTCCGGCGGCGTGCAGTCGGGCCAGGACGTGCACGACTACCTCCGGCTCGGCGCGGTGGTGGCGCAGGTCTACAGCGCGCTGCACACCGACATGCACGCCACGCTCGCCCGCATCGTGGCCGAGACCGGGTCATCGACCCATGGAGCCGAAGCCCACCGGCCCGAAGAGGTCGAAGAGGTCGAAGAGGAAGAGACAGAAGAGGTGCGGTCGTGACCCCCCGGTCGGCAGGGCCGCAGCTGAGCGACCTGAGCAGCGCCGACATCCTGGCGGCGACGGACGGCCGGACCGTGGTGTGGCCGATCGGGGCCACCGAGCAGCACGGCCCGCACCTGCCGCTCTCCGTGGACACCGTGCTGGCCGAGGCGTTCGCCCGGCAGATCGCCTACGAGCTCACCGCGCTGACCCTGCCGGTGCAGCCCATCGCGGCGCGGTCGCTGCCGCAGAGCGGCGGCGGGCTGGCCTTCCCCGGAACGGTCCATGTGCGGGGCCAGTCGCTGCTGGACTTCCTGGTGGACACGCTCCAGTCGCTGTGCGCCCTGCCCTGGCACCGGCTGCTGGTCGTCAACGGGCACTTCGAGAACGAGCCCTTCCTCTTCGAGGCCCTCGACGAGGTGAGCCGACGGCCGGTGGCGGCGGGCAAGGAGTTCATCGCGCTGAGCTGGTGGAGCCTGGTCGACATGGACTGGCTGGCCGCGCGGGTGCCGTACTTCCCGGGGTGGCACGCCGAGCACGCGGGGCTCACCGAGACCAGCCTGATGCTCTACCTGCGTCCGGACCTGGTCTCGGCCGAGCGGCCCGACCACACCGAGCCGCCCCGCCCGGGGATCTATCTGCACCCCGTCGACGTGGACACCACGACCAACCAGGGCGTCCTGTCCAGCACTTCGGGAGCCACCGCCGCCCTGGGCGAGGAACTGTTCTGGCACGTGGTCGCGGCCGCGGTCGACCTGGTGACCAAGGGCCATGGACTGCTGCGAGAGGACTGAGAGGAGAAAGCCATGACCGTACCCACCGTCTGCGTGAGCAACGCCGTCGACACCCTGCGGGACTTCGCCGTCCGCGCCGACGGCGTCGACGAGCTGCTGTCGGAGTGCTGGGCCCAGCAGGACCAGGCGCTGTTCTGGGGACCGCTGCCCAAGATGATCATCACCTACGAGCCGATCGCCGACCTGGACTGGCAGCGGGAGTTCCTGGAGCTCGACGGCGTGGTGAACCTCAGCCCGGCCGGGAGGACCGGCTCGCTGTTCGCCGACGCGCTCGCCGACCCGGAACTGATGGCCGCCGTGGCCGCCTACGCGGGGCCGGGGCGCAGGATCCGGCTGATCCCGCACACCACCACCGCCGACCTGTGGCGGTTCGTCGAGGCCCTGCGCACCGGGCACGGCGTCGAGGCCGAGCTGCCGGAGAGCACACCGCGACAGGAGCTGCGCGATGTGTTCGACACCAAGACCGGCCTGCGCGACCTGGCCGCCGACCTCGGCATGACCGACGGCCCCTGCCGCATCCCGCCCGGCATCCACTGCGCCGGGCCGGAGGAGATCCCGGCGGCGGTGCGGAAGATGCTCGCCACGGGAAGCCCCTGCATCGTCAAGGCGGACCGGGGCGAGGCGAGCATCGGCCTGATCGTCTTCAGGCCCGGCGACGACGACATCGACGAACGCCTGGCCGCCAGCCCGTTCTACGGCGAGGACGCGGTGGTGGTCGAGGAGTTCGTCGAGGGGGACATCGCGTTCCCGTCGGTGGAGTACATGGTGCCCGAGCACGGCAGGCCCCATCTCTGCTACACGACCGACATGCTCTTCGAGGGAGCCACCCACCTGCGCGGCAACGTCACCGCGCGCGAGCTCAAGAACGAGTGGTGGTACGGGCCGCTGACCGAGGGCGGGCAGCGGCTGGCCGAGGAGATGCAACGCCGCGGCTACCGCGGACACTTCGGCATCGACGCGATCGCCCGTGACGGCGAGGTCCATATGCACGACCTCAACGCCCGCCGCACCGGGTCCACTCACGTCCACGAGTTCGGCGACCAGTTCATCGGTCCCGGCTACCTCACCACGCACGCGGTCGGTAACTACGATTTCTACGGGCTCCCGGACGGACTGGAGCTGGCGGAGGTGCTGCGCCTGCTCGGGCAGCTCGTGGCCTCGCCCCGGCACGCGGACCGAGGGGTGGTCCCGACCGAACTCACCGATCTGCACACTGGAAGACTGAGCTGCATGTTCTTCGCACCGAGTCTCGCAGAGCTGCACGATCTGATAGTCAAGGCCAGAGTGGCGCTGGGCCTCGACACGTGACCAGTACGCTGCCCGCAGTCGCCACGGCCCGGCGCTGGCTGGTGCTGGCCGTGGTGCTCTTATGTTTCCTTCCCGCCGCCGTCGACGTCACCATCCTCACCATCGCCGTGCCCACCCTGGCCGACGAGTTGCACGCGTCCCCCACCGAACTGCTGTGGATCGTGGACGTGTACTCGCTCCTGATGGTGGGGCTGGTGCTGGTCACAGGCCCGTTGGGCGACCGCATCGGGCACAAGCGGCTGCTGATGGCCGGGCTGGTGGTGTTCGGCGCGGCCTCGGCCCTGTGCGCGACCGCGTCGGGACCACTGGCCCTGGTCGGATCCCGGGCCGTGCTGGCGGTCGGCTCGGCGATGATCATCCCGGCCACGCTGGCGCTCATCCGGCAGACCTTCGACAGCGGCCGTGACCACGCGGTGGCCATCGGGGCGTGGAGCGCCGTGGCGGCCGGGGCGTCGGCGCTGGGGCCGGTGGCGGGCGGCTTCCTGCTCCATCACTTCTGGTGGGGCTCGACGTTCCTGGTCAACCTGCCGGTGGTGGCGGTGGCCCTGCCCGCCGTGGCCCTGCTGCTCCGCAACGAGGTGGAGGCCGAGCGGCAGCCCTGGGAGGCCACGTCACCGATCCTCTCCATGGTGGGGCTGCTGGGCACCGCCTACGCGATCATCGCCGTCACGCATGATGGCGTGGGCCCGGCGGAGGTGCTGGTGCCGGGCGCGGTGGGTGTGACGGCGCTGGTCCTCTTCATACGACGGCAGCAGCGGGCGAAGCACCCGATGCTGGACCTCTCCCTGTTCCGGCTGCCCCTGCTGCGCGCGGGGGTGGTGGCCTCGGTGCTGCCGGTGCTGGTGATGGTCGGCTTCGAGCTGCAACTGGTGCAGTACCTCCAGTTCGCCGAGGGGATGTCGGCCGCGGACGCCGCGCTGTACCTGCTGCCGATGCCGGTCGCCGCGGTGGTGGCCGGGCTGGTGGGCGGCCCGATCGTCGACCGCACGGGCCCCCGGACCGGCGTGCCCGCGGGCCTGCTGCTCGCGGCGGCCGGATACGTCCTGGTCGCCTCCGGCACACTGGTCCCGTTCGGCCTGGCCCTGATCGGCCTCGGCCAGGGCCTCGTCCAGACGGTCGCCTCGAACCTCATCATGGTCACCGCCCCCTCCGAACAGGCGGGCGCGGCGGCGGGCATCGAATCCGTCTCCTACGAGGTCGGCGCCGGCCTGGGCATCGCCGTCTTCGGCACGGTCACCACGGTGACGTACCGTCTGCTCCTCCCGGACGGCATGTCGTCCACCCCGCTGACGGCGGGCGACTCCCCGGAGACGGCCCAGGTGCTCACGGACGCGTTCCACGTCATCACGTGGATCGCGGCAGCCCTCACCCTCGTCACGATCCTCCTGGCGATGCCACGGCGCCGAACGCGCGAGTGAGGGATCGATACGGCAGTTGCCTTGCGATTGCGGGTGCGTCGGCGGGGAAGCGTGGAGCCGTCAGTTGTGGTTCACGAAAGGCGGGTTCATGCTTCTCCCGATCGTCGGCGGTCTTCTCGGCAGCGCCGTTGCCCTCATCAACCTCGCCGTCACCGGCATTTTCCAGCTGGTGAGTCAACTCGTCTGACGACTGCTTGCGCCCGCGCCTCCGGCCCTGCCCTGACCGGAGGCCGGCCGGGCGGGCGAGGCGCCCTCCCGGCCGGGGTGGAACGGCTCAGCTCATGATGAAGCGAGGCTGTACGACCACAGAACCGTACTGCCGTCCCTCCAGGACAGCCCGGGGTCCACGTACTTCACGGAGTTCCCCACACAGTCCCTGTCCCCGTAGAGGTAGACCCGGCGGCCGGTGTGGTTCGCCCCGGCGATGGTCTGGGGCGATTGGTAGCAGTAGCCCGCCGTCGGGTTGTCGGTGTGCGACGTCCCATCTGTGTCGATCCACGTGAAGTAGCAGGCCCCGCCATCGGGCGGCGGACAGACAGGTGCCTTGGCCTCGGCCTTCGCCATGCCGGTCACCCCGACGGCGAGTGTGAACGCGACGGCGAGACGCAGGGCAACTCTCCAGGAAAACACGATCCCCCCTATCCGAGCGCATCGATGCGTTGGTGCGGATATCGACACATCCCCCTGTCCACTCCATTTGACGCCTATCACCCGTATGGGTGGTTTGCGGGTGAATCGGGGAGTGGTCGGCACTCCCCCCTCCCCCTCCCCCCGCGGGAAGGGTGGGTGAATGCGGTAAAGGTGACGCATCGCAATTAACCCGTCACCTTCCCCATGGTCGGCAGTTCATTTGAGTGTGAAAGTACGCCGGTCATACGCATGCTGGCGCCGACTGGAAGGAAGCTTGTGAGCATCGTCAAGCGGGTCGCTACCGCCGCCACGCTCGCCGTCACCACTCTCGGGGTCGGCTGCGGGACCGCCTCGGCCACTCCGGGCCAGGGCGAAGGCCCCACGTACATCTACTGCAACAACCCCTACAACGCCTCTCTGGTCGACACCTCCGGCGGAAGCGCGGTGGTGCGGCAGGCCCAGGATCTCCTGGGGGTCGGCGTGGGTGGTGACGGGTCCGGCGGGTCCGGAGACGGTGGCAACGGGGCCGGCGGCAACGCCACCAGCGGTAACGCCAAGGGCGGTTCCGGTGCGGCCGACAACGGCGGTGGCTTCGGCAACATCGGCGGCCCTGTCTTCGGTGACGACGGCAGCTCGGCCCCGGGCGGTTCGGGTACGAGCGGTCCCGCCTCCGGGGGTCCCGGCAAGGGCGGCACCGGCATCGGAGGCCCGGGCAGCGGCGGTTCCGCCGCGACCCGCGGCGCTCAGCGCCAGGGGGCCACGGCCAACGGCGGCAAGGGCGGCAGCGCGGACCTGTCCAACGTCCAGCAGGCCAACCACAACCGCTGCGGGCAGAGCACGGACACCGAGACCAGCAGCACGGTCGACAACAGCACCTCGACCGACAACAGCACCTCGATCGACAAGTCGGTCCGGACCAGCAAGCTGCGCATCGACCGCTCCGGCCGTCCGCAGCAACACTGAACACGACTGACAGGCGGACAGCAGGCCCGCGGGGGCTTTCGGCGAACGCGGCGGAAGCCCCCGCCCCCGTACCTGCCTGCGGGCGCGGATGAGCCAGGAGCCATGCCCGGGAAGTTCTTCGCGGAGTCGGTCGGCGCCCGCCGTGCCGGGGGTTCGCGATCCGGACAAGTGGAGTGCGGGCCGAAGGGGGGCAATCGGGTGGGG
>NZ_JAINFC010000228.1 GCF_020740835.1 Streptomyces sp. UNOC14_S4 | reverse complement strand
GGCGGAGACAGTGGCGGCGGGGACGGCCTGTTCGATGATGACGTGCGCGTTGGTGCCGCTGATGCCGAAGGCGGAGACGGCGGCCCGGCGGGGCGCGCCCGTATCGGGCCACTCCCGCTCCTCGGTGAGGAGTTCGACGGCGCCGGTCTCCCAGTCGACGAACGGGGTGGGCGTATCGACGTGCAGGGTCCTGGGCAGGATGCCGTGCCGCATCGCCTGCACCATCTTGATCACACCGCCGACGCCCGCGGCGGCCTGGGTGTGGCCGATGTTGGACTTCAGCGAGCCCAGGTAGAGCGGCCGGTCACCGGCGCGCTCCCGGCCGTAGGCGGCGATGAGCGCCTCCGCCTCGATGGGGTCGCCGAGCCGGGTGCCGGTGCCGTGCGCCTCGACGGCGTCCACGTCGGCGGGCTCCAGACCGGCGTCGGCCAGCGCCTGGCGGATGACGCGTTGCTGCGAGGGGCCGTTGGGGGCGGTCAGCCCGTTGGAGGCGCCGTCCTGGTTGACGGCCGAGCCGCGGATCACCGCGAGCACCCGGTGCCCGTTGCGCTCCGCGTCCGAGAGCTTCTCCACCAGCAGCAGGCCCACGCCCTCGGCCCACGAGGTGCCGTCGGCCGCCGCGGCGAACGCCTTGGACCTGCCGTCGGCCGCCAGGCCGCGCTGCCGGGAGAACTCCACGAACATCCCCGGCGACGACATCACCGTCGCACCGCCCGCGATGGCCAGCGCCGACTCGCCCTGCCGCAGCGAACGCACCGCCATGTGCAGCGCGACCAGCGACGACGAGCAGGCCGTGTCGACGGTCACGGCGGGCCCTATCAGCCCCAGCTGATAGGCGATGCGGCCGGACATCACGCTCGGGGTGGTGCCGGTCAGCAGATGCCCCTCGGCCCCTTCGGCGCCCTCGTGCATCCGCGGCCCGTAGTCCAGCGCCGTCGCGCCGACGAAGACCCCGGTACGGCTGCCCTTGAGCGACCGGGGGTCGAGCCCCGCGCGCTCCACGGCCTCCCACGCGGTCTCCAGCAGCAGCCGCTGCTGCGGGTCCATCGCCAGGGCCTCGCGCGGCGAGATCCCGAAGAACCCCGCGTCGAACAGCGCCGCGTCGTGCAGGAACCCGCCCTCGCGCACCGAGCTCTTGCCGCTGCGCTCCGGGTCGGGGTCGAACAGGTCCTCGTCCCAGCCGCGGTCCAGCGGCATGCCGGAGACGGCGTCGACGCCCTCGGCCACGAGCCGCCACAGCTCCTCGGGCGAGCCGGCCCCGCCCGGGTAGCGGCAGGCCATGCCCACGATCGCGATCGGCTCGTCGCCGTCGGCCCGGGCGGCGGAGCGGACCTCGTCCGGCGCGTCCGTGCCCGTCAGCTCCGTCAGCAGACGTTCCGTCAGCTCATGGGGCGTCGGGTGGTCGAAGAGCAGGCCGCCCGGCAGCCGCAGCCCCGTCGCGGCGGCCAGGCCGTCGCGCAGCTCCACCGACATCAGGGAGTCGAAGCCCAGCTCCTTGAACGGCAGCTGGAAGTCCACCTGCCGGCCCGGCGCGTACTCCAGCACCGCCGCGACGTGCGCGGCCACCAGATCCCGTACGGCCCGCTCCCGCCCGGCCCCGCCGAGCGCGGCGAGCCGCCGCCCGAACTCGCCGCGCGGCCCGGAACCGGCGGCGGCCGGCTCGCGCGACGCCGCGGACGCGAGCACCGGAGCCGTACGCGCCGTGCCGTCGATCCAGTGCCGCTCGCGCTGGAAGGCGTACGTGGGCAGGGGGACGCGGCGGGCCCCGGTGCCCTCGAAGGCCACGCCCCACTCGACCGGGTTGCCGCAGACGAACAGGGCGGCGAGGGCCGCCGTCAGCGCCTGCGGTTCCGCCCGGTCCTTGCGCAGCCCCGGCACGGCGGAGGCGGCGGACGCGTCGCGCAGGCTGTCCGAGACCATCGCGGAACAGACGCCGTCCGGGCCGAGCTCCAGGAAGGCGGTCACGCCCGCGTCCTCCAGGGACCGGACGGCGTCGAGGAACCGCACCGGGCGGCGCACCTGGTCCACCCAGTAGGCGGCCGAGGACCACTGGCCGTCCGTGACCACCTCGCCGGTGACCGTCGAGACCACCGCGATCCGCGGCTCCCGGAACTCCAGGGCCGCCACGACCGACCGGAACTCCTCCAGCATCGGTGCCATGAGCGGCGAGTGGAAGGCGTGGCTGACGGACAGCCGCCGGGTCTTGCGGCCCTGTTCCCGCAGCAGACCGGCGACCGCCTCGGCGGCCTCCTCGGTCCCGGCGACGACCACGGAGGACGGCCCGTTGACGGCCGCGATCGCGACCTCGTCCGCGCGGCCCTCCAGGAGCGGCAGGACCTCGTCCTCGCCGGCCTGGACGGCGATCATGACGCCGCCCGTGGGGAGGGCTTGCATGAGGCGGCCGCGTGCGGTGACCAGGCGTGCGGCGTCCTCCAGGGTGAGGACCCCTGCCACGTGGGCGGCGGCGATCTCGCCGATGGAGTGCCCGGCGAGGTAGTCGGGGCGTACGCCCCAGGATTCCATGAGGCGGAAGAGGGCGACTTCGAGGGCGAAGAGGGCGGGCTGGGTCCAGGCGGTGTCGTCCAGTCCTTCGCCCGAGTCGATGACGTCGCGCAGGGGCCGGTCCAGGTGCGGGTCGAGTTCGGCGCATGCCGCGTCGAAGGCCGCGGCGAACACGGGGAACACGGCGTGGAGTTCCCGCCCCATGCCCACACGCTGCGCGCCCTGGCCGGTGAACACCACGCCCAGCAGGCCGGGCCGCACCGACCCCGAGACCACGGACCGGTCGGGAACCCCCGAGGCCAGCGACCGCAGACCGGACAGCAGCCCGTCGCGGTCCTCGGCGATGACGACCGCGCGGTGGTCGAAGAGCGCACGGGAGGAGAGCAGCGACAGCCCGATCGCGGCCTTGTCGGCGGCCTCGTCGGCGGCCACGGCGTCGTGCAGCTTCTCCGCCTGCGCGCGCAGCGCCTCGGGGCCGAAGGCCGACACGACCCAGGGGGTCAGCGCCGGTGCGTCCGCCTCCGGCGCCCGGTCGTCACCGGTGTCCGCGCCCGCGGGGCCCTCGGTGACCACGATGTGCGCGTTGGTGCCTCCCATGCCGAACGAGCTCACTCCGGCGACCAGTTCCCGCTCCGGGTGCGGCCAGTCGCCCGTCTCGCTCCGGACCGCGAGGCCCAGGGCGGCCAGCGGGATCCGCGGGTTGGGGCGCTCGAAGTTCAGGCTCGCCGGGATCCGGCGGTGGCGCATGCTGAGCAGCACCTTGAGCAGGCCCGCGATGCCCGCCGCGCCCTCCAGGTGCCCGATGTTGGTCTTGACCGAGCCCACGGGCAGCGGGTCGCTCTGCGGGCGGGCCGCGCCGAGCGCCGCTCCCAGCGCCGCCGCCTCGATGGGGTCGCCGACCGGGGTGCCCGTACCGTGCAGCTCGACGTACTGGACCGCGGCCGGGTCCACCCCGGCCCGCTCGTACGCCTCCCGCAGCACCTGCTCCTGGGCGAGCTGGCTCGGCACGGTCAGCCCCGGCGTCGCGCCGTCGTTGTTGACCGCGCTGCCGCGGATCACGCCGTAGACGTGGTCGCCGTCGGCCAGGGCCCGGGCGAGGGGCTTGAGGACGACGACACCGCCGCCCTCGCCCTGCACGAACCCGTTGGCGCGCGCGTCGAAGGTGTAGGCCGTGCCGTCGGGCGACAGCCCGCCGAAGCGCTCCTCGGTGACCGCGGCCTCGGCCAGGATGTTCAGGTTCACACCGGCCGCGATGGCCGTGGTGGACTCGCCCGCGCGCAGGGACTCGCAGGCCAGGTGCACGGCGACGAGCGAGGAGGACTGCGCCGCGTCCACGGTCAGGCTCGGCCCCCGCAGCCCCAGGTGGTAGGAGACCCGGTTGGCGATGACTCCCCGGTTCACCCCGGTCATCGTGTGCTGGGTGATGGCCTGTTCGCCGTGCTGGTAGAGCAGGGCGGCGTAGTCGTCCCGCAGCGTGCCGACGAAGACGGCGGTCCGGCTGCCCTCCAGGGAGGCGGGCACGATCCCCGCGTCCTCCAGCGCCTCCCAGGCCAGTTCGAGGACGAGCCGCTGCTGCGGGTCCATGGTGGCCGCCTCCCGTGGGGAGACGCCGAAGAAGGCGGCGTCGAAGCCGTCCACGGAATCCAGGAAGCCGGCCCGGCGGGACCCGCCGCGCGCGGCGCGGCCGTCGCCCGTGCCCTCCCACCGGCCCCGGGGCACCTCGGTGACGGCGCTCGTGCCGTGCTCCAGCAGCGCCCAGAACGCGCCCGGGTCCGGCGCCATGGGGAGTCGGCAGGAGATTCCCACAACCGCGATCGCACCGTGGGCGCGACTCCGCTTCCCGCACTCGCCGGTTGTCACAGGGCCCTGCTCACTAGTCATCACCCTCGGCTGTCCCTTTCCTGAACGACCGCCGGGTCCTGGAATCGGAATTCCTGGCCGGCGTGCACGACAAAGCGATCCATGTGCATCCACCACACTTCGGCCGAACGCTAATCCGCTCCGGACGATCGCCGTCCAATGTCCGGTCACTGCCCGCCCCGCGGTATTCGCCGCGGCGGAATGAACGGCCCGTTACCTGACGGTGTGCGGCGACCGCGACCGGCTCGCATATCGTTCCGCCCGGCATCGATCGCACCGATGCCGACCACCCGAACCACCCGAACAATTGGGGGAGTTTCTGCCATGACCAGAACTGTCGGGACCACCCTCGACGCCGGTGCCGTGCACGCGGGCGGGGTCGCGGAACACCTGGAGCACTACACCCGGACGTTCAACTCCGGTGACGCCGACGCGATCAACCGGCTCTACACCGAGGACGCCGTCTCCCACTGGGAGCCGGGCAAGCCGCTGACGGGCCAGGCGCGCAAGGACGACCTCGCCGCCTTCCTCACCCTCGCCCCGCGGCTGACGACGAAGATCCGCGAGTCCTACGTGATGGAGGACACCGCGCTGCTGATCGTGGACTGGTCCATCGAGCACGACGGCGAGGACGGCGGGCGCGAGACCATCAGCGGCATCGGCGCCGATGTGCTGACGCGCGCCGAGGACGGGGAGTGGCGCTACGCCATCGACGACCCCTTCGGTGACCCCCGGAATGTCAAGTAACCGCGGTTACCAGGCAATGGCCATCCAATGGGGGCGTTCTCGTATGTTCTCCCCACCGCATCACGAATCCAGCCAGGGAGATATCTGCATGTCCCAGACCGACTCCGGCGTCGCGGCAGTCCTCGACGCGGTCACGGCCATCGTCCCGACGCTCCGCGCGAACGGCCGCGACGCCGAGGAACGACGGTGGCTCCCGGACGAGAACATCGATCTCCTCGACAAGGCCGGCGTGTTCCGCATGGCGGTGCCCGCGCGCTTCGGCGGACTCGGGCTCCCCCTGGCCGACCAGGCCCGGGTCCTGGCCGAGATCGCCCGCGGCTGCAGCTCCACCGGCTGGGTGTCGATGGTGTGGGTCTCCAACGCGTTCGTCTCCACCCTCTTCTCCGACCGCGCCCAGGAGGAGGTGTTCGCGGCCGGCTCGGTCCGCGTCTCCGGGGGCTTCGCGCCGACGGGCACCTTCGTGCCCACCGAGGGCGGCTACACGCTCAACGGCTTCTGGAAGTTCAACACCGGCTGCCGCGGCTCCGACTGGAACATCGTCGCGGGCCTCCTGGAGAAGGAGGACGGCACCCACGAGGACCTCGTCGCCATCGTGCCGCTCTCCGAGTTCACCGTCGCCGACGACTGGGACACCTCCGCGGCCTCGGCGACCGGCAGCTCGACCACGACCCTCAAGGACGTCTTCGTCCCCGCCCACCGCGTGGTCGGCTTCGGCGACGCCATCTTCAACACCACGCCCGGGCGCGAGAACCCGGCCGACGGCGGCCGTTTCTACGGTCTGTTCAGCTTCGTCATGGCCGAGTGCGCGGCCGTCTTCAACGGCATCGCCCGCGGTGCCCTGGAGCTGTTCCTGGAGCGCGTCCCGGGCCGCGGCATCACGTACACCTCGTGGACCGACCAGACCCAGCACCCGCTGACCCAGATCCAGGTGGCCACCGCGGCCAACAAGATCGCCGCGGCGGAGGGGCTGGAGGCCGGCTGGCTGAAGCTGCTCCAGGAGCGCGCGGACGCCGGTGAGCAGCCGACGATCGAGGAGAAGGCCATCGCGCGCGGCCAGGCCGCCTTCGCGATCCAGCTGGCCAAGGAGGCCGTCGAGGTCCTCTACGGGGCCAGCGGCGCCAGCGTCATCCAGAACAGCGTCCCCCTGCAGCGCTTCCACCGTGACGCGCAGGGCCTCGCCCTGCACGCGCTGCTGCTGCTCAGCACCAACCTGGAGGTGCAGGGCCGGGTCCTGCTCGGGCTCGACGCCGACACCCCGCTGCTGTAACCCCGGGGTCCCGCGGTCCCCGCGGTCCCCGTGTCGGGCCGTACGGGCCGGGAGCATGGCGCTCCCGGCCCGTACGGCCGTTTCCGCGCGCCCGGCAGCCGCGCACACCGAAGGGGCCGGTCCCCGCACCGAGGTGCGGGGACCGGCCCCTGGGCAGGACCGGACGCGTCACTCGGCCAGCGCGACCGGACGGTCGATGGCCATGAGCCACTTCCCGTCCGCCCCGCGCCGCAGGACGTCGGTGCAGGTGCCGCGCATCCGGGTACGCGTACCGTCGGCCGACGGCATCTCCATGTCGTAGTCCACGACGATCATCGAGACGTCGCCGGCGGTGACCGCGTAACGGTAGGTGGCCTTCAGCCCCGGCTTCTGCGCGAGGATCTCCGTGATGCTCGCGGTGCGCTCCGCGCCCGTCAGGGGCGCGCCCGAGAGGTTGGAGATGGCGTCCTCGCGGTAGAGCCGGTCGAACACGGCCCCTTCGCCCGTGTTGAAGGCGAGCAGGAAGACGTCGTTCTGCGTTTCCGGGTCGTCGGTGAGGTCGAGGTTGTAGAGGTCGACGTCGGAGGACGTGCCGGTGGTCATGGGATGTGTCCCCGCTTTCTTCGCATGGCCCTGATGAGTGCCGGGCCCGGTGACCGGCACCGGGCCCGAACGGACTCCTCCACGCTAGGGGGCCGCTCCTACCGGCCGCTCACTGCCAAGTAACCAGCTGTCAAGGGCCGTTCGGCCCCCTCGCGGAAGCGCCGGTTCACGGCTGGACGAGCGCCTCGCCGTCCGCGTCCCGCAGGAGGGCGCACACACCGCGCAGGCCGGTGCGCAGCCGGCCGATCTCCTCGTCGGTCAGGTACAGCGACGGCTCCAGACGGAGGGTGTTGAACGCGCTGCCGGTGGGGAAGAGCCGGAGGCGGTGCGCGCGCAGGAGATGCCCGGCGACCGCGTAGCCGAGGAAACCGGACTGCGAGACACCCGCGATGATCTCCGAGGCGGACCCCGACTGGTCGTGGAACTCGACGCCCAGCATCAGCCCCTTGCCGCGCACCTCCTTGAGCACGCCGGGGAACTCCTCCCGGACCTCTTCAAGAGCCTCCCGGAGGCGCTCGCCGCGCTCGGTGACGGTGCGGTACGCGGCCCCGCCGTCGGCCTCCAGGAGCTCCAGCACCTTGATGGCGATCAGGGTCGAGAAGGCGTCCTTGGCGAAGGTGGAGCTGTGGACGAGCTCGAAGTCCTTGCAGTAGCGGCTCGCCCGGATGAGCGTGACGGAGGTCTTGGCGATGCCGCCGCCCAGACTCTTGGCCAGGGTGTAGTAGTCGCCGCGCAGGCCCGTGTGGGAGGAGGCGAGGAACGCCCCCGTACGGCCCATGCCGCTCTGGATCTCGTCCACCACGACCGGGCAGTCGATCTCCGCGCACACGCGCTGGACCTCGCGCGCGAATTCCTCGCTCACGACGTTGATCCCGCCCTCGCCCTGGACCGGCTCCAGGACGAAGGCGCAGAACACCGGGAACGCCCGCTCGGCGACGGTGACGGAGCCGCCCTCGACCACCGGGTCGAGCAGGACGCCGCGCTCGCCCTCGACGATCTTCGCGATCTGCTCCGGCTGGTCGAGCGGGACGAACCGGGCCTGGGCGGCCAGTGCCTGGAACGGCAGCCGGAACGCGGGGTTGTGGGTGAGCTGGACGCTGCCCACCAGCTTGCCGTGGAAGGAGCCCTCGGGGGTGAGGAACAGCGGTGGCCTGGACAGCTGCCCGGCGTTGTGGCGGGCCGCTTCGGCGAGCAGGTCCTCGATGTCCCGGCCGTCCGCGACGGCCGCCTCGCCCGCGAGGACCGCGGCCCGCGCGGCCTCGCCGTGCGCCTCGATCTCCTCGCGGAGCGCCGACAGCTTGCGGAACCGGTCGAACTCCGCGTGCTTGACGGCCGCTTCGACGGCCTCCGCACCCGTATTGGCGAAGACGGCGTAGTACGGCTCGTCGGTACCCGTCTCGCGCTGGACGATCCGGTTCAGCCCGGCGGCGGCGCGGTTGGCGTAGGGGTGCCGGGAGAACTGGGCGTGCACCGGTGTGCCCGCGTCCAGGAGCTCCTTCGCGTAGGCCACGATCTCCGGGTGGTTGTGGCCCAGGATCAGGGAGCCGAAACCGCCGACGAAATCGAGAACGGGTATCTCCTGACCGTTCTCGTCGCGGAGGTACAGGGTGTTCCGCTCGGCACGCACGTATTCGGCGTCGAGCCCGGAGGCGGAGAGCACGTTGCCGAGATGAGGCTCTGCCAGTTCAAGTCCGTCGAGTGCTGCGGAATCTGTGCTGTGAGTCATGCCGTCCCCTTGTTGAGCGGTCGCCCGGGAACACTGCCGCCCTGAGGGAGGGCGAATGCGCCCCGGCAGCCTCGATATGCGGGCCGACCCTATCAACAGGCCCCTGGGAAAAGGCCAAATGGGCGGTCATGGACGGCGATGACCGGCCGATGAGCGGAATGTGCGTGGGCGCCGGGGAAAGGCGCCGGAACAGGGAAAGGGGCCCGAATGGGGAAAGGGCCGGAACAGGAAAAGGGGCCGGAACGCCGTTCGCACGGGCCGCCCTCCGGTGCGGGGGTCACCGGCGGGCGGCCTGGCGGGCGGGGCGTTCCGGCCCCTGGCCGCGTGCGTGCCGGTCCCGGATCACCGGACCGGCACGCACGTCATGGTCACGCGGAAGGGCGGCCGAGCACCTCGGTCAGACGGGAGAACCCGTCGCTGCCGTGGCCCTCGTCGACGGCCCGCTGGGCGATCGCCTTGGCGGCCCGGAGGATACCGGTGTCGATGCCACGGTCGTCCGCGGCGTGGATGATGTGCTCCATGCCGGCGGCGGCGGAGCTGACGTTGGAGATGGTCCCGGGGTAGTTCTCCGCGTCGATCTGCTCCGCGTAGTCGGCGATGATGGTGGGCAGCAGCCCGATGATGCCCTGGGCGAACGGCGTGAGCTCCGTGGCCTTGATGTTCTCCGCCTTGGCCAGGGCGAAGGCGTGCGTGATGCCGCTCATGGCCGTCCAGAAGATGTCGAGCAGGGCCACGTCGTGGGCGGCGGCCCGGCCGTGGTCGGCACCGAGGTGGGAGCCGGTGCCGCCCAGGGCGGCCAGCGTGGGCTGGTGGGTCCGGTAGACCTCCTCCGGGCCGCTGTAGAGCACGGAGGCGGCGGGGCCGCCGATGGTGACGGTCGGCGTCATGATCGCGCCGTCGAGGTAGTCGAAGCCGTGCTCGGCCGCCCACTTGGCGGTCTCGCGGGCCTTCTCGGGGGAGTCCGCGGTGAGGTTCACCAGGGTCCGGCCCTTGAGGGCGGCGGTCTCCGGGTCGAGGATCCGGTGGACGACGCCGTAGTCGATGACGCAGACGACGACCAGCGGGCTGGCGGCGATGGCCTCGGCGGCCGTGGGGGCGAGCACCGCGCCCTTCTCGACCAGCTCGGCGGCCTTGTCGGCCGAGCGGTTCCAGACGGTCGTCGGGTGACCCGCCTTCAGGAAGGCGCCGGCCAGGGCCTGGCCCATGGGGCCGAGGCCGATCACGGTGACGGGCGCGCCGGCAGGGGTGTTGGTCATGATGTGTGGGTTCCTTCGTCGTTCTTCTGGTGTTCTTCTGGTGGATCTTCTGGTGAAATCCCGTGCTGGAGCCGGGAAGTGTGCGGAGGTCGTGTCACGAGCATCGCCCGCCGACCTTGAAATGATCAAGTGCGTATGTGGACATGGCCGGTAACGTTCCCAGCCCTCCCGCGGCACGCGGCAGCGAGATCAGTCCCGCCGTGGCGGAGCGCCCGACGCGCACCGGCTCCGGATGCCCGCAGCGCATGGTGGGCACGGGGAGGGACAGGACGCGCCCCATGGGGGTGCCCTGGACGGGGCCCAGGGTGATCGTGGTCGCGTGGCGTCTGCCGCCGCCCCATGTGGGGCGGCGCTCCAGCAGCTCGGGCCGGGCGGTGGCGATCACGAGCAGGGGCACCGAACCCGAGGAGTCCGCCAGGTCCTCGATGTCCTCGAAGACCCGGTCGGCGGCCCGGTGCAGGCCGTCGACGGCCACCACCAGGGGCTGTTCGCGGGCGATCTCGACCATCAGCCGGCGCCATGCCCGTACGGTCTCCGGGTGCGCGTCGCGGTCCGCCGGGTCCGGCCCGGCCAGGGGTTCCAGCCATGAGCGCAGCCAGTCCGCCCGCTCGCCGGGCCCCACCAGGTCGTCGATGGCGCCCGCCAGTCTGGCGGCGGCGTCCGGTGCCGTGTCGTCCGGCAGGATGCCGCAGCACGCGGCGAGGATCCGGGCGTGCACGGCCAACGGGCCGTCCTCGGTGGCGGGCAGAGTGGCCGTGGAGAGGAAGCGCACGGGTTCGGGGAGCTCGGAGGCCCGGCGCTCGAACTCCATCAGCAGCCGGGACTTGCCGCTGCCCGCCTCGCCCAGCACGGTGACCAGGTGGGGAACGGCGCGGTACCGGGCGCGTTCCAGCAGGCCGCCCAGTACCTCCAGTTCGTACTCGCGGTCCACGACGGGGGCGCGGTGGTGGCCTTCGAACTCCAGCAGCGCGCCGCTCGCGTGCCGCCCGGCGGGCACGTCGTCCGGCCCCCGGTAGGCGATGGCCGACAGGGTCGCACGGCGGGTCTCCGTACAGACCCGTACGGTGCCCGCCGGGACCTGTGCCAGCAGCGACTGGCACGAGTCGAGCAGGGTTCCGGCCACGGACGGCACGGTGCCGGTGGCTCCGGGCCGGACCCGCACCAGCGCTTCGCCGGTGCTGACCGCCGCCATCACGGCGGGGCCGTACGTGTCGTCCGGCGCGGCCGGGCCGTGGAAGTGGTCACGGACGGCCAGCGCCGCGCGCACGGCCCGTTCCGCGCAGTTCCCGTCGGCCTGCGCGATGTCGAACACCGCCAGCGAGACCGATCCGATCGAGGCGGTCAGGGTGCCGCCGAACGCCTCGACCTCACGGCGGACCGTGACGGCGGCGTCCTCCAGCGCCGCGTCGGCGTCCAGGGTGTCCAGTCCCGTGGAATCCGTGTCGACGACGGTCCGCAGGAGGAGCACGCTGACGGTCCTGCGCTCGCTCACCGGGGCGCCGTGCGGAGCCTCCGCCGCCGTGAACGCGGGGGC
>NZ_JAINFC010000227.1 GCF_020740835.1 Streptomyces sp. UNOC14_S4 | reverse complement strand
CCTGTGGGGTGCGGGGCGGAGCCCCGAAGCGGGGGTTGGGGGCGCAGCCCCAGAACACCCCGGCTTCGCCGTCATCACCCACCAAGCCCGTCCGGCGTTCGAGGACGGGGCCGCAGGCCGCTCTCGCCATAGGCGACAACGGCGCGCGCCCCGACGGGTCGGCCGGAGCGCAGTGGAAGCGTCAGGGGAGCTCTATCCCCAGGTCCAGGCCCTGGTGGACGTCGGCGCAGAGGCATGTGCGCTCTTCCGTCTCCGGGAGAGCGCACACCGCCGCGAAAAGGACATCCCGCAGGCGGCCCACGTTCTGGGCGAAGACGCGCATGACTTCCTCGTGGGAGACGCCGTCGCCGGTCTCGGCACCCGCGTCGAGGTCCGTGACGAGGGACATGGAGGTGTAGCAGAGGCCGAGCTCGCGGGCGAGGACGGCCTCCGGGTGGCCGGTCATGCCGACGACCGACCAGCCCTGGGCCGCGTGCCAGCGGGACTCGGCGCGGGTCGAGAAGCGCGGGCCCTCGATGACGACCATCGTGCCGCCGTCCACCACCGGGTCCCACCCGTGACCGCGCGCGACGGCCACGGCGACCGCGCGCCCGGCCGGGCAGTACGGGTCGCCGAACGTGGTGTGCACCACGTTCGGGACGGTCCCGTCCGGCAGCGGCTCGCCGTCGAAGAAGGTCTGCGTGCGGTTCTTGGTGCGGTCCACGAGCTGGTCCGGCACCAGCAGCGTGCCCGGTCCGTACTCCGGCCGCAGCCCGCCGACCGCGCACGGCCCGAGTACCTGGCGGACGCCGACGGAGCGCAGGGCCCACAGGTTGGCGCGGTAGTTGATGCGGTTCGGCGGCAGGTGGTGGCCGCGCCCGTGGCGGGGCACGAAGGCGACCTTCCGGCCGGCCAGCTCACCGATGAACAGCGAATCGCTCGGTGCCCCGTAAGGCGTCTTGACGGTGACCTCGGTCACGTCCTCCAGGAAGGAGTAGAACCCCGACCCGCCGATCACGCCTATTTCCGCCCGAGCGGTACCCATGTCGACCATGCGGCCCACCCTAGCGGCGGCCCTCCACGGCGAAGAGCCCGTCGCCCCTCCGGGGAGGGGCGACGGGCTCAGGAGTGCTCGGGGCGCCGTGCCGCGTCAGGCCGCGGACGTACTGCTCGCCGTGGTCGTGCTCGACGACGTCGAGGAGGACGAGGAGGAGTCCGAGCCGCTCTTCGGGGACGAGGACGGCGTGGACGACTTCGCCGGCGTGCTGCTCGACGACGTGCCACGGCTGTCGTTCCGGTAGAAGCCGGAGCCCTTGAAGACGATGCCGACCGCGGAGAACACCTTCTTCAGGCGTCCGTCACAGCTCGGGCAGACGGTCAGGGCGTCGTCGGTGAACTTCTGCACCGCCTCGAGGCCCTCGCCGCACTCGGTGCACTGGTACTGGTAAGTCGGCACTTGCTCCTCCTGGCACTCTCACTCGATGAGTGCTAACGACGGTCCATAGTGCAGTATTCCGGCGCCTCAGTCCACCGATACCGGCTCGCGGTGACCCACCCCACGTGCGGCGATGAGCGATTCGCCCTTCGGGGTCAGCGCCTTGCGCAGCGTGAGCAGGACCACAGCGGCCACCGCCGTACCGACCAGCGGGATGAGGAAACCGGAGCTCGCGGTGTGGGAGTCGATCACCCGGCCGCCGATGCTGGCACCGGCCGCCTGGCCCAGGCCCACCGCGCCGGTCAGCCAGGTGAAGGCCTCGGTACGGGCGGTCGGCGGGACGAGCGACTCGACCAGCGTGTAGCCGGTGATGAGCGCCGGGGCGATGCACAGGCCGACGAGCAGGCCGAGACCGCCCAGCAGCGGCATGGCGTGCGCGGCCCACAGCGGGGTGGTGGCCAGCACCAGCAGCGGGTAGGCGACCAGCAGGCGGCGCTGCGGGCTGACCTTCCAGGCGACCGCGCCGCAGATGAGGCCCGCGATCATGTTGCCGGCCGCGAACGTGCCGTACATCAGGCCGTTCATGCCGGGCTCGCCCAGCTCCTTGGTGAAGGCCGTCATCGACACCTGCATGCCGCCGAAGACGGAGCCGATGCCCAGGAAGGCCACCACCAGGACGCGGACGCCGGGCACGGAGAGGGCGGAGCCGCCCTTCTCGTGGCCCGCGGCCATGCGGCTGGGCTCGGGCTGTGTGCGCCGCTGGGAGGCGAAGAGCAGGCCGCCGACGAGCGTCAGCGCGGCCTCGGTGACGAGACCGGCCGCCGGGTGCACGCCCGTGCACAGGGCGGTGGCCAGCACCGGGCCGATCACGAACGTGAACTCGTCGGTGACCGACTCGAAGGCCGCCGCCGTGGACATCAGCGGCGATCCTCCCCCAGACTCCGTCCGGGAGGTGCCCCCAAGCTTCGCCGCCCACCGCGCGCGGACCATCGGCCCGATCTGCGGGGTGGAGGCACCGGCGGGCACGGCCGCCACGAACAGGACCCACAGCGGGGCGTCCGTCAGCGCCAGGGTGATCAGCAGGGAGATGGCCGCGGCGTGCACGACCACGCCGGGCAGCAGCACCTTGGCCTGCCCGAAGCGGTCCGCGAGCTTGCCGCTCTGCGGGGCGAACAGGGCCATCGAGACACCCGCGGTCGCGGACACGGCGCCCGCCGTGCCGTACGAGCCGGTGGTGTGCTCGACCAGCAGCAGGATGCCGATGGTCAGCATCGCGAACGGCTGGCGGGCCAGAAAGCCGGGCAGCAGGAATGTCCAGGCGCCGCGGGTGCGCAGCAGCTGGCCGTATCCGGGTCGTGCGTCGGCGGGTTCGTTGACCGTGTTCGTCACGGCCGGCGCCTTTCCGCCGCCTGGTAGCGCGCACCGCACGGCGGACACCGCCACGGTGCGCGCCGAGAGCTGTCCTCGTCGCGCAGGACCGTGGTAGATACCGCCCGGCCGCCTTGTCGCGCGGCCGCGGCCGCCGTGCGGTCGCGCCAGCTCTGCATCAGGCAGAGTTGGTTCGGTTCTGAACGATTGCGAAGTAAAGAGATTACTTCTCCCTCAGCGTACCTGCTGTCCCCAGCCAGCCCGCAAGCTTGCCGCCCTCGCCCACGGCACGCAGCCGCTTCTCGGTCGCGTCGCGCACCGGGTCGGTGGCCACCACCAGCAGTTCGTCGCCCCGCCGCAGCACGGTCGTGGGCCCCGGCACGAAGCTCTTCCCGTCGCGTACGACGAGGGTGACCGCCGCGCCCGCGGGCAGCCGCAGCTCCCCGACCTCCACGCCGTGCATCTTCGAACCCTCGGGCACCGCCACCGACAGCAGGTGCCCGCGCAGCCGCTCCAGGGGCGCCGATTCGATGCCCAGGTCCTCGGGCTCCGTCTCGCCCAGCCTCAGCCGTCTGGCCAGCCAGGGCAGCGTCGGGCCCTGCACCAGGGTGTAGACGATCACCAGCACGAAGACGATGTTGAAGATCGTGCGGCTGTCGTCCACGTCGGCCACCATGGGGATGGTCGCCAGGACGATCGGTACGGCTCCGCGCAGGCCCGCCCAGGACAGCAGCACCTTCTCCTGCCAGGGCGTACGGAACGGCGCTGTGGTGAGGAACACGGACACCGGACGGGCCACCACGGTCAGCACCAGGCCGACGATGAGCGCGGGCAGGATGTCGTCGCCCAGCTCGTGCGGGGTGACGAGCAGGCCGAGCAGCACGAACATGCCGATCTGGGCGATCCAGCCGAGCCCCTCGGCGAATCCCCGCGTGGCGGGCCAGTGCGGCAGTTTGGCGTTGCCGAGTATCAGCGCGGCGAGATAGACAGCCAGGAAGCCGGAGCCGTGCAGCATCGCGCCGCCCGCGTAGGCGGCCGTCGCGATGGCCATCACGGCGATCGGATAGAGGCCGGAGGCGGGCAGTGCCACATGCCGCATCGTGTACGCGCCGAGGAAGCCGACGGCGAGACCCACGGCCGCGCCGATCGCCAGCTCCAGAGCGATCTTGCCGACCAGGAGGTACCAGCTGTCGATCGGTCCTGCCGTCGAGAAGGCGACCACGAGGATGACGACAGGGGCGTCGTTGAAGCCCGATTCGGCCTCCAGGACACCCGTCAGTCTGCTGGGCAGCGGAACGTTCCGCAGTACGGAGAAAACGGCGGCAGCGTCGGTGGACGACACCACTGCGCCGATGATCAGGGCCTGGCGCCACTCCATGCCCGCCAGGTAGTGCGCCGCTGCCGCGGTGATGCCCACGCTGAGGGCCACGCCGAGGGTCGAGAGCACGGCAGCCGAGGGGAGCGCGGGCTTGATCTCGTGCCACTTCGTGCCGAGACCGCCCTCCGCCAGGATCACGACGAGGGCGGCGTAACCGATCACCTGGGTGAGGCCGACGTCGTTGAAGGAGACGCCGATGCCGTCCTGTCCCAGGGCGACGCCGATGCCGAGGTAGATGAGCAGGCTGGGCAGCCCGCTGCGCGAAGAGATCCGTACCGCCGCCACTGCGACGAGCAGCACGAGGGAGCAGATCAGCAGGAGTTCGTTGAGGTGGTGGACAGTCAGGGGCCGGTCCCTTCACGAGTCTTGCCACGGATATCGGCCGAAACGTTCCTCCGGCCAATCGGCACTTCGTTTCCTAACCTAATATTTTACGGGTTCTTGACGCGTGATAGTGGCCACAGCGACGTACGTCACTGTCCCGCACCACTCCGCGTCCGGGCGGTCCCGGCCCTGCGCCTATGGTTGCTTCAGCACTCCAGGACCCACCCTGCCCCTTTAAGGACAGCGATGCCGCCCAACAAGACCGGCCCTTCCGGCAAGAAAGCCGGTAAGAAGAAAGGCCGCCGCGCACGCCTGCTCGTGATCACCCTCGTGCTGCTGATCGTGGCGGGCGTCGGCTTCGGCACGTACTGGGGCGTCAGCACCGTCCGTGCCTCTTTCCCGGAGACCAGCGGCACGCTCCAGCTCAAGGGGCTGTCCGGGCAGGTCAGGGTCGCGCGTGACGGGAACGGCATCCCGCAGATCTACGCGGACAACGCCGAGGACCTCTTCCGCGCCCAGGGCTTCGTCCAGGCACAGGACCGGTTCTGGGAGATGGACGTCCGCAGGCACCTGACCGCGGGCAGGCTCTCCGAGATGTTCGGTGACGGCCAGGTCGAGACCGACGCCTTCGTCCGCACCATGGGCTGGCGCAGGGTCGCGCAGGAGGAGTACGACACCAAGCTGTCGGCCACCACCAAGAAGTACCTCCAGGCGTACTCGGACGGCGTCAACGCCTACCTCAAGGACCATCAGGGCAAGTCGCTGTCCGTCGAGTACGCGGCCCTGGAGTTCCAGAACGACTACAAGCCGGAGAAGTGGACCCCGGTCGACTCCGTCGCCTGGCTCAAGGCCATGGCCTGGGACCTGCGCGGCAACATGCAGGAGGAGATCGACCGCTCCCTCGCCGCGAACCGGCTGACCCCCCAGCAGATCGACCAGCTCTACCCGGCGTACCCGTACGACCGGAACAAGCCGATCGTCGACGGCGGCGCGGTCAACCAGGTCACCAAGGAGTTCGACCCCAAGGCCGACCCCGCCACCAACCCGCAGCCCGGCGCGCAGAACGGCACCGGCGGCACCAACGGCACGACCGGCGCCCAGGGCGGCCAGACGGGCCAGACCGGACAGCCGGGCCAGGGCACCCAGGGCGGCGGCACGGCGGGCACCGGCCAGAGCGGCACGGGCGCGCAGAACGGCACGGCCGGTACGGGCCAGAACGGCACCACCGGCGGCCAGAACGGCACGGGCGGCACCACCGGGGCGCCCGGCGCCACGACCGGCGGCAGCGCCGGCGGCGGGCTGCGCAACGGCCTCTCCGCGCTCTCCCACACGCTGGACAAGATCCCGGCGCTGCTCGGCCCGTCCGGCAACGGCATCGGCTCGAATTCCTGGGTCGTCTCCGGCAAGTACACGACCACCGGCAAGCCGCTGCTCGCCAATGACCCGCACCTGGCCCCGCAGATGCCCTCGCTCTGGTATCAGATGGGCCTGCACTGCTCCAAGGTCAGCGCCGCCTGTCCGTACGACGTGGCCGGCTACACCTTCTCCGGCATGCCCGGCGTGATCATCGGCCACAACCAGGACATCGCCTGGGGCATGACCAACATGGGCGCCGACGTCTCCGACCTCTACCTGGAGAAGGTCACCGCCGACACCTATCTCTCCGACGGCAAGCAGAAGCCCTTCACCACCCGCAAGGAGACCATCAAGGTCGCGGGCGGCAAGGACCGCGAGTTCACCGTCCGGGCCACCGACAACGGCCCCCTGGTCTCCGACCGCAACACCGACCTGGGCAAGGTCGGCCAGACCGCGCCCGTGACGGACCCCGCGCCCGACCGGGCCGAGGGCTACGGTGTGGCGCTGCGCTGGACGGCGCTCGACCCGGGCCGGAGCATGGACGCCCTGCTGGACCTGAACAAGGCCAAGAACTTCACCGAGTTCCGCGCGGCCGCCGCCAAGTTCGAGGTGCCCTCGCAGAACCTGATCTACGCGGACACCCAGGGCAACATCGGTTACCAGGCCCCGGGCACCATCCCCGTCCGCAAGGGCGACGGCCGCTACCCCGCCCCCGGCTGGGACTCGTCCTACAAGTGGACCGGTACCGTCCCGCAGGCCGAGCTGCCCTGGGAGTACAACCCCGAGCGCGGCTACATCGTCACCGCCAACCAGGCCGTGGCCGACAAGCGGTACCCGCACCAGCTGACCTCGGACTGGGGCTACGGCGTCCGCAGCCAGCGGATAAACGACCTCATCCAGTCGAAGATCAAGGACGGGGGGAAGATCTCGATGGACGACATGCAGAAGATGCAGATGGACAACGTCAGCGAGATCGGCAAGCTGCTGACCCCCTACCTGCTCAAGATCGACGTCAAGGGCGACAACGAGCGCGAGACGAAGTACGTCCGCGAGGCGCAGAAGCTCCTGAAGGACTGGGACTACACCCAGGAGGCCGACTCCCCGGCCGCCGCGTACTTCAACGCCGTCTGGCGCAACACCCTCAAGCTGGCCTTCGGCAACAAGCTGCCGAAGGAGCTGCGGGTCAAGGACCAGTGCCTGCGGGTCCGCCCGGCAGGCGACGGGGCGCCGCAGGAGGACCTCGACGGCAACACCCGTCTCGTCCAGGAGTGCGGCGAGCGCGAGCCCGACTCGGCGCAGCCGGACGGCGGCGACCGCTGGTTCGAGGTCGTCCGCAGCATCATCGACAAGCCGGACGACGCGTGGTGGAAGACCAACGGCACGCGCAGCAACGCCAACCCCGGCGCGCGCAACCGTGACGAGCTGCTGGCCCAGGCCATGAAGGACGCCCGCTGGGAGCTCACCTCCAAGCTCGGCAAGGACGTCAACTCCTGGAGCTGGGGCCGCCTGCACCAGCTGAACCTGAAGAACCAGACCCTCGGCAAGGACGGCCCCGCCGTCGTGCGCTGGATCCTCAACCGCGGGCCCTGGAACCTCGCGGGCGGCGAGGCCGCGGTCAACGCCGCCGGCTGGAACGCGGCGGGCGGCTACGACGTGGTCTGGGTGCCGTCGATGCGCATGGTCGTCAACCTCGCCGACCTCGACAAGTCGCGGTGGATCAACCTCACCGGGGCGTCCGGGCACGCGTACAACGCCCACTACTACGACCAGACGGACAAGTGGGCCAAGGGCGAGCTGCTGCCGTGGGCCTACGGCCAGGACGCGGTGAAGAAGGCCACGGAGGCGGAGCTGACGCTCAAGCCGTAGCCGCTGCCGCGGCGGGCTGACCGGGCGGGGTTCAGGGGACGTGGTCCCCTGGCCCCGCCTTTGCCGTATCCGGGGCTCCGCCCCGGCCCTGTTGCGTGCGGCTCGGTGGGCCGGTCGCGGTCGTCCTCGCCGCGCCTACCGGGGTGCCTCTTGTGCTTCGCGCGCGGCTGCGGGCCGGTGGGGGCTGGTCGCGCAGTTCCCCGCGCCCCTGTCGGGGCGCAGCCCCGGGTCAGGGGAAGTGGTGTACGCCACTCGGGGTGACGGCAGCTGTCACGGGCTGGTCGTGGGGCTCCGCAGGGAGGCTCTGGACGACTTCCGTGTCGTACAGCAGGACCACCCTCGCCGGAGCCGCCCCGGCGAGGGAGAGGCGTTCCAGGGCGCGGTCGTAGGAGCCGCCGCCGCGGCCCAGGCGGAGGCCGCGCGCGTCCACCGCCAGCCCCGGCAGCAGCACCGTGTCCGCGGAGGCGATCGCCGAGGGGCCGAGCCGGGGCCCGTCCGGCTCCAGGAGGCCGCGAGCGGCCCGTACGAGGTGGTCAGAGCCGCGGTAGAGGGCCCAGTCGAGATCGTTGTCGGGGAGCAGGACCGGCAGGAGCACCCGTACCCCCCGCTCACGCAGTGCCTCCAGCAACGCGCGCGTGCCGGGCTCGCTGCCCACGGAGACGTAGGCTGCTACTGTCCCCGCCTCCGCGAGCTCCGGCAGCTCCAGGGCCCGCCGGGCGAGCGCGGCCTCGGCCGCACCACGGTCACCGGGGGTCAACCCCGCCCTCACCGCGAGGAAACCTCGCCGCAACTCGCCTTTCGCACCCTCGTTTTTGATCATTGTTCGTACAAACTCCCTGTCCCGGGTCATACTCGGTGGAGCCTCATCTTCCGCACAATCTCAACCGTTAGTGTTCGGCTCATGACTCATTCGCGTCCTCGGATCAGCAAGGCTGTCATCCCTGCCGCCGGTCTCGGCACCCGCTTTCTCCCGGCGACGAAGGCCACGCCCAAGGAGATGCTGCCGGTTGTCGACAAGCCGGCGATCCAGTACGTGGTGGAGGAGGCCGTTCTGGCGGGCCTGTCGGATGTCCTCATGATCACCGGTCGTAACAAGCGTCCCCTGGAGGACCACTTCGACCGCAATTACGAGCTGGAGGAGGCACTGCGCCGCAAGGGCGACGAGTCGCGGCTCGCCCGGGTACAGGAATCCAGTGACCTGGCCACGATGCACTACGTGCGCCAGGGCGACCCCCGGGGCCTCGGGCACGCCGTGCTGTGCGCCGCCCCGCATGTGGGCGACGAGCCCTTCGCCGTCCTCCTGGGCGACGACCTGATCGACGCGCGCGACCCGCTGCTGCCCAGGATGGTCGACATCCAGCGCAAGCACGGCGGCAGCGTGATCGCCCTCATGGAGGTCGATCCCTCCCAGGTGCACCTCTACGGCTGCGCGGCCGTCAAGCCCACCGACACCGACGGCGTCGTGCAGATCACCGGCCTGGTGGAGAAGCCCGACCACGCCGAGGCACCCAGCAACTACGCCGTCATCGGCCGCTACGTCCTCGACCCGGCCGTTTTCGACGTACTGCGCGAGACCGAACCCGGCCGCGGCGGCGAGATCCAGCTGACCGACGCCCTGCAGGCCCTCGCGGCCGAGCCCGGCCTGGGCGGGCCGGTGCACGGCGTGATCTTCAAGGGCCGTCGCTACGACACCGGGGACCGCGGTGACTATCTCCGTGCCATTGTCAGACTGGCATGCGAGCGTGAAGATCTAGGACCGGACTTCCGGGCCTGGCTTCGCCGTTACGTCACCGAGGAGATGTAGCACTTTGAGCAGAACCGCCGACACGGCCGCCGACACGCCCCGCGACCCCGCCGGGAGCGAGGAGCGCCTCTGGTCGGTGGACGAGCACCTCGACGACATCCTGGCCAGGATCAGGCCGCTGGAGCCGATCGAGCTGCAACTGCTGGACGCCCAGGGCTGCGTGCTCGTCGAGGACGTCGTCGTGCCGTCGGCCCTGCCGCCCTTCGACAACAGCTCCATGGACGGCTACGCCGTCCGTACGGCGGATGTCGAGGGCGCGAGCGAGAAGTTCCCGGCGGTGCTCACCGTGATCGGCGATGTGGCCGCGGGCAGCGGTGAGCTGCCCGCGGTCGGCCCGGGGGAGGCGGCGCGCATCATGACCGGCGCGCCCCTTCCGCCGGGCGCCGAGGCCATCGTCCCCGTGGAGTGGACGGACGGCGGTACGGGCGGCGGCCCGGCCACCGCCATGGCCGCGCACAGCGCGGCCCCCGAGGGCGCCGCGGGCGAGGTCCGCGTCCACCGGCCCGTGGCGGCCCGTGCGCACGTCCGCTCCCGCGGCAGCGACGTCAGCGCCGGGACCCTCGCCCTCCGCGCCGGTACGGTCCTCGGGCCGCCCCAGATCGGCCTGCTCGCCGCGATCGGCCGGGCCACCGTGCGGGTCCGCCCGCGCCCCCGCGTGGTCGTCCTGTCGACCGGCAGCGAGCTCGTGCCGCCCGGTACGGACCTCGCGCCCGGCCGCATCCACGACTCCAACAGCTTCGCCCTGACCGCCTGCGCCCGTGACGCCGGCGCGATCGCCTACCGCGTCGGGGCAGTCGACGACCATGCCGAGACCCTGCGTGCCACTTTGGAGGACCAACTCGTCCGCGCGGACGCGGTGGTCACCAGCGGCGGTGTGAGCGTCGGAGCGTACGACGTGGTCAAGGAGACCCTCTCCGAGCTCGCCGGGGACGACGGGAGCGTCGCCTTCCGCAGGCTGGCCATGCAGCCGGGCAAGCCGCAGGGCTTCGGTCGCATCGGCCCCGACCGCGTACCGCTGTTCGCGCTGCCGGGCAATCCCGTCAGCGCGTACGTCTCCTTCGAACTCTTCGTACGGCCCGCTCTGCGCGCCCTCATGGGGCTCGAACCCGTCGACCGCACCACCGTGCGTGCCGTCTGCGCCGATCCGGTGGAATCCTCGCCGGGGGGCCGCCGTCAGTTCCTGCGTGGCCGGTACGAGGACGGCAGGGTCACTCTGGTCGGCGGCGCCGGGTCCCATCTGGTGAAGTCGCTCGCCGATGCCAACGCGCTCATAGTCGTCCCGGAGGACACCACCTCCGTCGAAGCGGGCACCGAACTCGACGTGATCCTCCTCGGCTGACCGCGCCGCTGCGCCCGGCTCGCTGCCCGATACGGTGTCTGCCCGAACGGACCGGACCAGGAGAACGATGAGCAGCGCCCAGGACCCCCGCCGCCGGCCGACAGGCCTCACGCACATCGACAGCGCGGGCGCGGCCCGGATGGTCGACGTCTCCGCCAAGGAGATCACCGCCCGCACCGCCCGCGCGAGCGGCCGGGTACGGGTCTCGCCCGCCGTCGTCGCGCTGCTGCGCGGTGAGGGAGTCCCCAAGGGCGACGCGCTCGCCACCGCCCGGATCGCGGGCATCATGGGCGCCAAGCGGACCTCCGACCTGATCCCCCTGTGCCACCCTCTCGCCCTCTCGGGCGTCAAGGTCGACCTCACCGTCTCCGACGACGCGGTCGAGATCCTCGCGACCGTGAAGACCACCGACCGCACCGGCGTGGAAATGGAGGCCCTGACCGCCGTCTCCGTCGCCGCCCTCACCGTCGTCGACATGGTCAAGGCCGTCGACAAGGCCGCGGTCATCACGGACGTGCGGGTGGAGGAGAAGACGGGCGGAAAGTCGGGCCCGTGGCTCCGCGCCGATGAGGCGGAGGAGTCGGACGATTCCTCTGGGGCGGACGATTCTCCTGGGGCGGGCGAATTTCCCAGGGCGGACGGTGTGGCTGGGGCAGGCAGTGCGGCCGGGGCGGACGGTGCTGCCGGGG
>NZ_JAINFC010000226.1 GCF_020740835.1 Streptomyces sp. UNOC14_S4 | reverse complement strand
CCTCCGCCCGGGCCCGCCCGCGAACCCCTCGGTCCTGCCCCTCGACTACGCGCGGAACTGGGCCCTGTGCGTGGGGGCGACGGCGGTGGTGGGACTGCTGGTCGCGGCCCGGGCGTTCCGGGCCTCCCGGGCCTCCCGGCGTGGGCACCGGCCGCCCGGGCGTCGGCGCCGCTGACGTGCCGCCTCCGCTGACTTGCCGCCTCCGCGGCCTGCGGCAGACTGGAGCCATGCCGGAGCTGCCGGAGGTCGAGGCCCTCGCCGGATTCCTCGGCGAGCGCCTCACGGGGCGCACGGTCGAGCGGGTGCTGCCGGTGGCCGTTTCCGTCCTCAAGACGTACGACCCGCCGCTCGGCGCCGTCGAGGGGCACCGGGTGAGCGGCGTGACCCGGCACGGCAAGTTCCTCGACCTGGCCACCGACGGCGGCCCGCACCTCGTCGTCCACCTCGCCCGCGCGGGCTGGGTGCGCTGGCACGACCGGCTCCCCGCCGCGCCGCCGCGCCCCGGCAAGGGACCGCTGGCCCTCCGGGTACGGCTCACCGACGGCGCCGGGTTCGACCTCACCGAGGCGGGCACCCGGAAACGGCTCTCCGTCCACTGCGTCCGCGAGGCGGCCGACGTGCCCGGCGTCGCCCGCCTCGGGCCCGACCCCCTCGCGCCCGGCTTCACCCTCGACGCCTTTGCCGCCCTGCTGCGCGGCGGGCGACGGCAGCTCAAGGGTGTCCTGCGCGACCAGAGCGTGCTCGCCGGTATCGGCAACGCCTACAGCGACGAGATCCTGCACGCCGCCCATATGTCCCCGTTCAAGCCCGCCGCGAACCTGACGGAGGAGGAGACCGCGACCCTCTACGAGGCGCTGCGCATCACCCTGGGCGACGCCGTCGAGCGGGCACGCGGCCACGCGGCGGCCGAGCTGAAGGCCGGGAAGAAGACCGGGCTGCGGGTGCACGGCCGCACCGGGGAACCGTGCCCCGTCTGCGGCGACACCATTCGCGAGGTCTCCTTCGCCGACTCCTCGTTGCAGTACTGCCCCACCTGCCAGACCGGCGGGAAACCGCTCGCCGACCGCAGGCTCTCCCGACTGCTCAAGTAGCGCTCAAGCAGCCCGTGCGCAGCCGCTCACTCCTGCGGGATGCCCCGCGCGTCCGCGTGCCTCAGCTCCGAGTGCTTGTAGGAGTACGAGAAGTACACGACCATCCCCACCACGAACCACACCGCGAACCGCACCCACGTCTGCCACGCCAGATACGTGATCAGCCAGATCGAGGCCGCGACCCCCACGGCGGGCACCAGCGGCACCCACGGGCAGCGGAAGGAGCGCGGCAGCTCCGGCCGCTTGTAGCGGAGCACGATCACGGCCGTGCACACCACGGCGAAGGCCAGCAGGATGCCGATGTTCGTCAGCTCGGCGGCCTCCCCGATGGGCACCAGGCCCGCGATGGCCGCCGACGCCACGCCCACGATCCAGGTGACCCGCGTCGGCACGTGCCGTGTCGGGTGCGTCTTCGCGAACCACTTCGGCAGCAGCCCGTCCCTGCTCATGGCGAACCACACCCGAGTGACGCCCAGCATGAAGGTGAACATGACGGTGAGGATGCCGATGATCGCCCCGACCGCGATCACGTCCGCGATGCCGTTCAGCCCCACCGACTTGAAGGCCGTGGAGAAGCCGCTCTTCTTGTCGATGTCCTGGTAGCTCTGCATGCCCGTCAGCACCAGGCAGGCCAGCACGTACAGCACCATCGAGATGGCCAGCGAGTAGAGGATCGCCTTCGGCATGTGGCGCTGCGCGTCCTTGGACTCCTCCGCGGCCGTCGACATCGCGTCGTAGCCGAACACCGCGAAGAAGACGGTGGCCGCGCCCGTGAAGGCACCGCTGACCCCGAACGGGAAGAACGGCGTGTAGTGCGAGGACTTCACATGGAAGAAGCCCACCCCGATCACCAGCAGGACCACCAGGACCTTCAGCCCCACGACGACCGTCTCGAACCGTGCCGCGCTCTTCATCCCCATGGTCAGCAGCCAGGCGATCAGCAGACACAGCAGCGCCGCGAACAGGTCGATCCGGTGGCCCGCCCCGGTCCCCGGCGCGCCCAGCATCCACTTCGGCAGCTCGGCGTTCATCTCCCCGAGCAGGAAGTTGATGTAGCCGGAGATGCCGATCGCCACGACCGCGACGATCGCCGTGTACTCCAGCAGCAGGTCCCAGCCGATGAACCAGCCGCCGATCTCGCCAAGCACGGCGTAGCCGTACGTGTAGGCGGACCCGGCCCGCGGGATCAGGCCCGCGAACTCCGCGTACGAGAAGGCCGCCGCCGCGCTCGCCACGCCCGCGATGAGGAAGGAGACGAGCACGGCGGGACCGGCGACGCCGTTGGCGATCGTCCCGGCCAGGCTGAAGATGCCCGCGCCGATGATGCCGCCGACGCCGATGGCCGTCAGCTGCCACAGGCCCAGGGTGCGGGTCAGCCGTTGGGCCGGGCCGCCGCCCTCGACGGTCTCCGCCTCCTCGATGGTCTCGATGGGTTTGCGGCGCAGTACGCCCTCACCCGCGCGGAGCCTGGCCATGTGTCATGTCCTCTCGTCGACCCTGCCGGGGTCGAACATCATTGCCGAGACGGGGCGGCCGCGAAAGACGCCGCCCCGCACGGAAACCCCCGTTCAGCCGATGGCGGGCGCCGCCGCGGAGACGGCCGTGCCCCAGCGGGACGGCTCGGCGCCGACCGTGAACTCCAGCCGCCGCGCGTGCCTGAGCTGGTCGGTCGTCACGTACGTACGGTCGAAGGAGGTGCCGTCGAGCCGGGCCGACCGGATGTAGCGGTCGGTCGCCGAGGTGCCGGGCGCGGTCACCGTCAGCCCTCCCGAGGGGTACCACTGGCGGTCCAGCCGCAGGTCCACCCGGTCGAACACCGGTGTACTCAGACCCCAGGTGTCCCCGCCCGGCTGTACCGGGTAGACGCCGATGGAGGAGAGCACCATCCACGCGGACATGGTGCCCAGGTCGTCGTTGCCGGTCATGCCGTCCGGCGTGTCGGTGAACAGGGTCAGCGCCGCGTGCACCACGTCCGTGGTCTTCCACGGCGCTCCGGTGGAGAGATAGGTGTAGGGAGCGATGAGGTCGGGCTCGTTCTGCGGGTTGTACTTGTCGGCGTTGTAGTAGTCGTACGGGCCGTTGACCCACACCTCGCGGGCCGTGCGGGCCGGGTTCTCCAGCAGCCGGTCGTAGGCGAAGAAGGAGTCGAGCCGCGCGTTGGCCTTGTCGCGGCCGCCGATCAGCCGCACCATGCCGGGCAGGTCCTGCGGGACCAGCCACTGGTACTGCCAGGCCGTGCCCTCGTGGAAGCCGACGCTCTTCGCGGGGTCGGCGGGCCCGGCGAAGTCGCCCTTCGCGTCCCGGGCGCGGACGAAGCCGGTGGCCGGGTCGAAGACGTTGCGGTAGTTGCGGGAGCGGGCGGCGTAGCGCTCGGCGTCCGCGCGGTGCCCCAGGTCATGGGCCATCCGTGCCAGGACCGCGTCGGCCAGCGCGTACTCCAGGGTCGCCGAGCCGCCCTGCTGGAGGTCGGAGTCGCCGGGCTTGCTCCTGTGGTCGGGCTCGTAGGGCACGTAGCCGCGGGCGATGTACTCCTTGTTGCCGTCCCGGCCCACCGCCGGGCTGTCGGCCGGGGGCACCCCGTCGGCGTTCTTCTTCAGCGCCCGGTACGCCTCCTCCTCGTGGCCCTTCAGCAACCCGGCCTGGTAGGCGTTGGTGAGGAAGGGCGTCACCGGGTCGCCGGTCATGATGTTCGTCTCGACCGTGCCGTAGCCCCACTTGGGCAGCCAGCCGCCGTCGCGGTCCACGCGCAGCACCGACAGGGCCATGTCGCGGGCCTCGCGCGGCGCGAGCAGCGCCAGCAGCTGCGTCTGGGTGCGGTAGGTGTCCCACAGGGACCAGTTCTGGTAGTACGTGAAGCCCTCGGCGCGGTGCTGCTTCTGGTCCCAGCCGGTGTAGCGGCCGTCGGCGTCGCTGCCGATGTTGGGCGAGAGGAACGCGCGGTACATCGAGGAGTAGAACGTGCGCCGCAGCGTGGCGCCGCCGCCCTGCGCCCGGACGGTCTCCAGCCGCCGCTGCCAGGCGGTGCGGGCCTCGGCGGCCGCGCGGTCGAAGCCGGTGCTCTCCGCGCGGAGGTTGCCCGCGGCGCCCGCCGCGTCGACGTAGCTGACGGCTGTGGTGGCCTCGACGGTCCGGTCGCGGGTGGTGTCGAAACGGACCCAGGCGCCGTTGCGCCCGGTGGACTCCGACTGTCTGGAGCGGGTCCGCACCCGGTCGCCGCTCCAGGTGCCGTAGGCGGTGAAGGGCCGGTCGAAGCGGGTGATGGTGTGGACCGTGTACGGGCGGGTGTCCTGACAGAAGCCGCGGCCCGTGATGGTGGAGCGGACGGTGTGGTTGTCGACGACCTCCACGGTGGTGGAGACCGTGCGGTGCAGCGACTGGCCCGTGTTGATGAGCACGTTGGCCTTGTCGGTCGCCGGGAACGTGTAGCGCTGGATGCCGGTCCGGGCGGTGGCCGTCAGCTCGGCGGTGATGCCGCTGTCGAGCGCGACCCGGTAGTAGCCGGGGCGGGCCTGCTCGTCGCGGTGGCTGAACGCCGCCGCGTAGCGGGCGTAGTCGGTCTGCTTCACCTCGCCCGTCGTCGGCAGCACGGGCAGGTCACCGCCGATCCGGCAGCCCACCCCGGACAGGTGCACCGTGCTGAAGCCGCGGATGTGGCCGTCCTTGTAGTCGTACCCGGTGTTGTGCCCGGTGTCGGGCGAGAGCTGCACCATCCCGAACGGCACGGCGGCGCCGGGGAAGGTGTTGCCCTCGTTCTTGCTGCCGATGAACGGGTTCACCAAAGCGGTGAGGTCCTCCGCCGCGGCGGCCCGCTGCGGCGGCGCGAGCGCGGTGCCGGCCAGCATCGCCACGAAGGCGACCGCGACCGCGCTCACGCGCAGTCGTGGGTGTGCGGTCCATCTCATCGTCCACGCCCCTGTCTGACGCGTCATATGACCCGACATCGTTGTCGTCGACGCCGAGCGTAGCGAGAGGTTGACGTTCTGTCATGATGCGGCGGCGTGCGCTTGCTTTCTTTGGGCCGAGTGGGTGGGCTGTGCCTGCTGGGGGTGCCGCTTGCGCTCCGCGCGCGGCTGCGGGGTCCGGTGGGGGCTGGTCGCGCAGTTCCCCGCGCCCCTTTCGGGGCGCGAGGCATGAAAAGCTGTGCGGGACCGGCTCACCCGACCGAACGGAGGCCCTCCGCCCGTGCAGCTCAGTGAACTCGCCTCCGTGGGGCCCTTCTTCGCTCTCCGCGCCGATGGCGGTGTGGAGGACATCGCCGGGTACCTGTCGCTCGCCGAGCAGACCGAGGACGTCGTGCGGCGCAGGGTCGGGATCGTGACGGAGCGGCTGGGGACGGAGGACCGGCGGGTGGCCGCGTCCGTGGCCTTCCAGGGCATCGCGGGACGGCTGCTCTCCGTCGCCCTCGGGTCCGCCGTACTGACGGGGCACGTACCGGACCTCGGCGACGCCCGCCTCGTCTGGGATCCGGCCCGTACGGCCCCCGACGACCTGTGGCTGCCCGCGCCGGTGTCCCTGCCGGGCTCCGGCGACGCCGCGGCTCTGATCCGCGCGCACGTCGTGGACGGCACCCTCGCCGAGCTGCACCGGACGTTCCGTGCGGCTGTCCCCGTCTCCGGGAAGCTGCTGTGGGGCAATGCCGGTTCGTCGCTGGCCGGGTCGCTCCGGGTGCTGCACGCCTGGTGTCTCGGGCAGGGCCGTCCCGGGGACGCGGACCGGGCGCTCGGCCTGACGCGGGCGTTGTTCGAGGCGCCGCCGCTGCGCGGCACCGGGACCCTCACCGCGCACGCGCCGGGCGGGCCGGCCTTCGTCCGGACGACGTGCTGTCTGTACTACCGGGTCCTGCCGGGCGGGATGTGCGGCGACTGCGTGCTGCGGCACGCGCCCCGTGCCGTGCGCTGAGGCGCCGGGGCAGGCGGCCACTCCCGTGTGGACAGCACGCCGAGCACGTACGCCTTCGCCACCAGTGCCGTGCGGTTGGGCACCCGCCAGCGACGGGTGAGCCGGGTGAGGTGGTAGTTGACGCCGTCCACGGTCAGGCCGACGGCCTTGCCGATGGCCGCGGTCGTCGCCCCCGCGGCGGCCAGCGCGAGGATGTGCCCCTCCACGCCGCTGACCTCGGCCCGGGGCTCCATCTGGCGGGGGATGGGCTCGGCCCGTACGCGCAGGATCGCCAGGAGCATCGGGCTCGCCGGGAACGCGTCGCCCACCGGGTCCACCAGCAGCTCGCCCTCCCGCTCGACGCCGTCCGTGCCCGCCGTCCAGCGCACCTCGATCGGATGACGGGGACGGCGGCCCAGCCGCAGCGCCTCGATGTGCCGGTCGAGCCTGCCGGCGGCCCTCGGCCGGAACAGCTCCTGGAGGTTGTGCCCGCGCAGTCTGCCGGGGGCGGTGCCCCATTCGGCGGCCATCGCCGGGTTGGCCACGGTCACCTCGCCGTCCGCCCGGCAGACCGCGATCGGCGTCGGGATCCGGTCGAGCAGCAGCAGAAAATGGCTGCGCCAGCTGGTGTAGTCCTCGCCACCCACGTCGCTACCCGGCCCCTCGCTCGTTCCTCGCCCGTCCAAGGGCCCGTCCAGTGCTTGCCCGGCGGGCCGCGTGCGGGAGCGTCGAGTTCCCAACGACTGCAGGATCGTGCAGTTCTGTATACGAGCGGAAGTGAACCGCTTGCGCCGGAGGTGTGCTTTACTGCCCGGCTTGGATCCGGGAGCCGGACGGGCGTGCACCGGGGTCCGTGACGGCCGGGAGGCAAGAGAGACAGGGGGTCAGGGATAAAATCGGGTGAAACGTACGGCGCCGACCAGTGGAGAGCACTCACCCCATGACCCACCCCGACGGCGCCCACGATCCGTACGTCCGTGTCCGCGGTGCCCGCGAGCACAATCTCCGGGGTGTCGACGTCGACATCCCGCGCGACGCCCTCGTCGTGTTCACCGGAGTGTCCGGTTCCGGGAAGTCGTCGCTCGCCTTCGGCACGCTCTACGCCGAGGCGCAGCGCCGTTACTTCGAGTCGGTGGCGCCGTACGCGCGCAGGCTGATCCACCAGGTGGGCGCCCCCAGGGTCGAGGAGATCAGCGGGCTGCCGCCCGCCGTGGCACTGGAGCAGCGGCGGTCGGCGCCCACGTCGCGGTCCTCGGTGGGCACGGTCACCACGCTGTCCAACTCGCTGCGCATGCTCTTCTCCCGCGCCGGGACGTACCCCGAGGGCGCGGCGCGGCTGGACTCGGACGCGTTCTCGCCGAACACGGCGGCCGGGGCGTGCCCGGAGTGCCACGGGCTGGGGCAGGTGCACCGGGTGACGGAGGAGTCGCTGGTGCCCGACCCGTCGCTGTCGATCCGCGAGGGCGCGATCGCGGCCTGGCCGGGTGCCTGGCAGGGCAAGAATCTGCGCGACATCCTCGGCGCGCTGGGCCACGACCTCGACCGGCCCTGGCGCGAGCTGCCGCGGGCGGACCGGGACTGGATCCTGTTCACCGACGAGCAGCCGGTCGTCACCGTGCACCCGGTGCGGGAGGCCGAGCGCATCCAGCGTCCGTACCAGGGCACGTACATGAGCGCCAAGCGCTACGTGCTGCACACGGTCGCCGATTCCAAGAGCGCGAACCTGCGGGCGCGCGCCGAGCGGCACCTGGTGAGTGCGCCGTGCCCGGTGTGCGACGGGCGGCGGCTGCGGGCGGAGGCGCTGGCCGTGACGTTCGCGGGGCGCGACATCGCGGAGCTCGCCGCGCTGCCGCTGGGCGCGCTCGCGGAGACGCTGCGCCCGGTGTGCGGCGGGGAGGGCGTGGCGGCGACGCTCGCCGCCGACCTCGTGGCCCGCGTCGAGGTGCTCACCGAGCTCGGCCTGGGCTATCTGAGCATGGACCGGCCGACGCCGACGCTCTCGGCGGGCGAGCTCCAGCGGCTGCGGCTGGCGACCCAGCTGCGGTCGGGGCTCTTCGGTGTCGTCTACGTCCTGGACGAGCCGTCCGCCGGGCTGCACCCGGCCGACAGCGCGGCCCTGCTCACCGTGCTGGACCGGCTGAAGGCGGCGGGGAACTCGCTGTTCGTCGTCGAGCACCATCTGGACGTCGTGCGCCGCGCCGACTGGGTCGTCGACGTGGGCCCGCGCGCCGGGGAACACGGCGGGCGGGTACTGCACAGCGGGCCCGTGGCGGGGCTGGCGGACGTGCCGGAGTCGGCGACCCGGCGGTTCCTCTTCCCGGAGGCCGAGGGCCCCGCTCGCGAGGCCCGTACGCCCCGTGAGCCGGCAGGCGCGCTGCGGCTGCGCGGCGTGCGCCGGCACAACCTCCGCGACCTCGACGTGACCGTGCCGCTCGGCGTCTTCACGACGGTGACGGGCGTGTCGGGTTCGGGCAAGTCGACCCTGGTGGGACAGGTGCTCGCGGAGACCGTGGCCGGGCATCTGGCGGGCGAGGCGCAGGAGCACGCGGAGGGGCTCGACGCGGTGCACCGGATCGTGACGGTGGATCAGAAGCCGATCGGCCGCACGCCGCGCTCCAACCTGGCCACGTACACGGGCCTGTTCGACGCGGTGCGCAAGGTCTTCGCGGCGACGGACGAGGCCCGGGCCCGTGGCTACACGGTGGGCCGCTTCTCGTTCAACGTGACGGCGGGGCGGTGCGAGGTCTGCCAGGGCGAGGGCTTCGTCGCCGTGGAGCTGCTCTTCCTGCCGGGCTCGTACGCGCCGTGCGAGGCCTGCCGGGGCGCGCGTTACAACCCGGAGACGCTGGAGGTCGCCTACCGCGGTGCGAACATCGCCCAGGTGCTCGACCTGACCGTCGACGCGGCGGTGGACTTCCTCGCCGACGTGCCCGCGGCCGTACGGAGCCTGCGCACCCTGCAGGACGTGGGCCTGGGCTATCTGCGCCTGGGGCAGCCCGCCACCGAGCTCTCGGGCGGCGAGGCCCAGCGCATCAAGCTGGCCACGGAGCTCCAGCGCACCCGCCGCGGCCACACCCTCTACGTCCTGGACGAGCCCACCACCGGCCTGCACCCGGCCGACACCGAACTGCTGCTCCGTCAGCTCCACGGGCTGGTCGACGCGGGCAACACGGTGGTCGTGGTGGAGCACGACATGGCGGTGGCGGCGGGCTCGGACCACGTCATCGACCTGGGGCCGGGCGGCGGTGACGAGGGCGGCCGCGTGGTGGCGGCGGGGACGCCGGAGCACGTGGCGGCCGCGGCGGGCAGTGTGACGGCGCGTTATCTGCGGGAGGCGCTGCCCTCGTAGTCCCCGCGGGGGCGCCGCCTCAGCGCCATGAACTCCCTTCCCTCCGCCTCCCATCGGTCCGTCACGCGCCAGCCGGCCGCCTCCGCGTGCCGCCGCAGCGCGGGCGTGCCGACGCGGGCCCAGGGGAAGGCGGTGCCGACGCGGCCGCGGCCGTCGTCGACGCGGACGTGGACGCGTTCGTCGACGTCCGCCGGGGCCGCCTCGACGAGGAGCAGGCCGTCCGGCGCGACGATGGCGGCGGCGCGGGCGAGGAGGGCGCGGGGGTCGCCGCCGATGCCGATGTTGCCGTCGACGAGCAGGGCGGTGCCCCAACGGCCCTCGCCGGGCAGGGGGCTGAAGACGGATCGGCAGAGCGCGGTGCCGCCCGTGCGGCGGGTGCGGGCGACGGCGGCGGGGCTGACGTCGACGCCGAGCGCGGGCCGGCCGCGGGCCGCCAGCGCGGCGACGAGGCGGCCGGGGCCGCAGCCGAGGTCGACGGTCTCGCCCTCGCAGCGGTCGAGGACGCGTCGGTCGGCGCGGTCCGCGTGGCCGCACCAGCGCTCGACGTCCAGGGGCAGCAGCCAGCCGTCCGCGCGGCGCAGGAAGAGGGGGCCGCGGCCGACGCGTACGGCGTCGGCGTAGGGGTCGGCACACCAGGGGGCGGCAGCCGCGGGGCCCGGGGACAGTTCGCTGATCGTCACCGGTCACCGTCCCGCGCGCCCGCCGCGACCGGCGCCCCCTCGGCCGGGCACCGTTCGAGGCCCGTACGCATCACCGCTGCCACGGCCTCCGCGAAGCGTCCGTGCGGCGCGGCGGCCGCGACCCGGGCCGCGTCGGCCGCGGTGTCGACGTCGCGGAGCTCGGGCAGGTCGCGTACGGCGAGCCCGGCGGCGGTCAGGCGCCGTCGCTGGAGGAGACCGGTGCGGGCGGTGGACATGGGGACGCCGCGCAGCAGCGCGGGCCGGGGCTCGGCGAGTCCGAGGGCCCAGAAGCCGCCGTCGGCGGCGGGGCCGAACCAGGCGTCGCACCCGTCCCAGCCGTCGTCCGCGAGGGCGGGTGCGAGCAGCCCTGGGGTGAGCTGCGGGGTGTCCATCCCGACGAGCAGCGCGGGCCCGGGACAGCGGGCGAAGGCGGCGGCGAGCCGTTCGTCGAGCCCGCCCGCGCACTGCGGTACGACGTCGAAGCCGGGCGGGAGCCAGTCGCCGGGCCGTCCGTCGAGGACGAGGACGCGGCGCCGGGCGGGCATGCGCAGGACGGCGTGCAGGGTGTCGGCCAGGGACGCCTCGGCGATGCGGGCGGCCTGTTCGGGGGTGCAGGGCGGGGTGAGCCGGGTCTTGACGCGCCCGGGCAGGGGCTCCTTGGCGATGACGAGGAGCGTGGTGGGTCCGCAGGGGTTCACCTGGCCGCCACCTCCGCCGGGGCGGGGGCGGCCGGGGCCGCCGTACGCAGGACGCCGCGCATGTCGTGGACGGCCTGCCACGTGCCGCGCCAGGTGCCGGTGACCTTCGAGGTGCCCGTGCGCGGGTGGTAGGGGACGTCGGTCTCGGTGACGCGCCAGCCCGCGTCGGCGGCGCGGACGACCATCTCCAGGGGGTAGCCGCTGCGCCGGTCGGTCAGGCCGAGCCCGAGCAGGGCCTCGCGGCGCGCGATCCGCAGGGGCCCGAGGTCGCGCAGGCGCAGTCCGGTGCGCCGGTGGAGCATGCGGACGAGGGCGGCGTTGCCGAGCCGGGCGTGGAGCGGCCAGGCGCCGCGGCCCCGGGGGCGGCGGCGCCCGAGGACGAGGTCGGCGGCGCCGGAGCGTACGGACTCGGCGGGTCCGCGCAGCAGGGCCGGGTCGAGCGAGGCGTCGCAGTCGCAGAAGCCGACGAGGTCGGCGTCGGCGGCCAGCAGCCCGGCGGCGCAGGCGGCGCCGAAGCCGCGGCGGGGCTCGTGGACGACGGTGGCGCCGAGGGAGCGGGCCACGTCCGCCGAGCCGTCGGCCGAGCCGTTGTCGACGACGATGGCGCGCCAGCCCTCGGGGACGCGGGCCAGGACCCAGGGCAGGGCGGCGGCCTCGTCGAGGCAGGGGAGGACGACGTCCACGCGGGTGTCCGCCGCCCGGCCGGGGCGCGGGGTGCGGGAGGCAGCAGTCTGGTCTGTCACGCTGTTCACCCTACGGACGCAATTCCGGCATTTCGGATGGCGCTGTCTTACGAAACGCGGACATCGGCCCTGGCCTCTTCCAGCCCAGGCGGCATCGCGCGCCCGGCGTGCGAGGCTTGCCGCATGCAGACCCC
>NZ_JAINFC010000225.1 GCF_020740835.1 Streptomyces sp. UNOC14_S4 | reverse complement strand
GTTCTGAAATGACGGTGCATGGATCACGGCTCCCATGCGAGGCAGCCGCACGCACCGCGTTTCAGGTTCCGGCCGGAGGCCCCGCCCCCGGCCCACCAACCAACCCAGGGGCGCGAGGAACGGCGCGAGAAGCCCCACCGGCCCGCAGGCGACCCGGACGCGGGCCCACACTGGACCGTAAAGAGGAGGCACACGGACATGCTCGACCTCGCCCGGGAACTCACCCGCTGGTGCCAGGACGGCAAGGCGTTCGCCGTCGCCACCGTCGTGGCGGTGCACGGCAGCGCCCCCCGGCTCCCCGGAGCCGCCCTCGCCGTGGACGAGGACGGAACCGCCATCGGTTCCGTCTCCGGTGGCTGCGTAGAGGCCGCCGTCTACGACCTGTGCCGCACCGCGCTGACCGACGGAGTCCCCCGTCTCGAACGCTTCGGCTACTCCGACGAGGACGCCTTCGCCGTGGGTCTGACCTGCGGCGGAGTCATCGACATCCTGGTCGCACCCGTCCGCGCCGACGCCCCGGAACGCCCCGTGCTCGCGGCCGCCCTGGCCACCGCCGCACGCGGCGAGGGCGCCGCGCTGGCGCGCGTCGTCGAGGGCCCGCCCGCGCTGCTGGGGCGCCCCCTGTACGTACGCCCCGACGGCACGCGCACCGGCACCCTCGGCGGCCCGGCCGCCCTCGACCGCGCCGCCGCCCGCGAAACGGCCGCGCTGCTCGACCTCGGGCACACCGGCACCGTGGAAGTGACATACGACGCCACCAACGCCAACAACGACAACGGCGCACGCTGCGGCGAGGAGCACGCCACGCTGCTCGTCGAATCCAGCCAGCCCCCACCCCGCATGATCGTCTTCGGTGCCGTGGACTTCGCGGCTGCCCTGGTGGGAGTGGGGAAGTTCCTCGGCTACCACGTCACGGTCTGCGACGCCCGCCCCGTCTTCGCCACCGCCGGCCGCTTCCCCGGCGCCGACGAGGTCGTGGTGGACTGGCCGCACCGCTACCTGGACTCCCAGTCGCTCGACCACCGCGCGGTGCTCTGCGTCCTGACCCACGACCCGAAGTTCGACATACCGCTGTTGACCCGGGCCCTGCGGCTCCCGGTCGCCTACGTCGGCGCGATGGGGTCCCGGCGTACGCACGAGGACCGGCTCCGGCGGCTGCGCGAGGCGGGCGTGGGGGAGCGGGAGCTGGACCGGCTGCGCTCGCCCATCGGCCTGGACCTCGGGGCCCGTACGCCCGAGGAGACGGCGCTGTCCATCGCCGCCGAGATCGTCGCCGCCCGCCGCGGGGGCACGGGCGTACCGCTCACCGGCGCGCACACCCCCATCCACCACGACGTACAGGCGGCCTGAAGGGCCTGAAGGGCAACGGCTGATGGAGTGTCAGCCCTACGCCGGGCACCGGCCGCCGCCACCCCGCGGCCGATGCCCGTTCGCATTCCGTCCATAAAACTTTCAGGATGGTTTGACCTCCGCGTTACTCCGAAAGTGCGGGAGCACTTGACTCGCTATGGCAAGCTGGACGTCGACGGTGCCGCTCCGGCCGCATTGCGCGTGCATTTCCCGCGCGGCACCCGCGCTGTCCGTACGAGCGAGGAGGTGATCGGGATGACCAGTCGGAGTCCCGAGGGAAGTCCTCGCCACAGTGGATCGGCCCTCTCTCACTGAGCGTGAGCGCTCGGTGGACGCTCTGTTGATTCTTCGCCAGTTCTGCGCTGATTTTTCGTTGATTCCCTGAGCGTCGCTTCCTCCTTGAGCCGACCGATGGCCGTGCCTCTTCCGGCGCGCCCGTCGTACCGCTGTCGCGGGACCATTCCCCTTTCCGGTGTTTCCGGCCGCCAGAACCATCACGGCCGTTGAATTTCCGTTTTCCCACTCCCGTATTTCCGCACCACGGGTACGGCCGCGCCATGACGCGATGACGCAATTGCGTCATCGCGTCATCGCGCCACGCCGTCATGCCGTGCTGCCCGGAGAGAGGCATTTCCGCCATGACCAACACCACGCTCACCCCGCAGAAGCTCGCTCCGCCGGGCACCCCCTCGCCGCGTACCCGCAGGGACCGCAAGGCCGCCGAGCTGGAGGCGCGCACCCGGGCCGCCGGCGAGCGGCTCGCCCGCTACAGTTCCCTGCCCGCCACCCAGGTCCTCACCGACGTGAGCGCCACCCGGCACGGCCTGCGCCACGACGAGGCCGCCTCCCGCCTGGAGCGCTTCGGCGCCAACGTCGTCGCCCACGAGCGCGCGCCCCGCTGGTTCGTCCAGCTCGCCAAGGCCTACGTCAACCCCTTCATCGCCGTCCTCGTCGTGCTCGACCTGGTCATGCTCTGGCAGTGGCTCCAGGCACCCGCCGACGAGCCGTTCGACCCGGGCATCGCCATCCTCGGCACGATGGTGCTGGTCAGCGGCGGTCTGCGGTTCTGGCAGGAGTTCCGCTCGGGCCGCTCGGCCGCGGCGCTGCGCGCCCTGGTCACCACGACCACCGCCGTGCAGCGCCGCGAGGGCCGGGACACCCGCCCGACGACCGTCGAGCTGCCCATGGACCGGGTCGTCCCCGGCGACATCGTGCGCCTCGCGGCGGGCGACCTCGTCCCCGCCGACCTCCGGCTGCTCACCGCCAAGGACCTCATGGTCGGCCAGGCCGCCCTCTCCGGCGAGTCGCTGCCGGTCGCCAAGGCCGACACCCGTACCCACGACTACGGGCAGAGCACCACCACCGACCCCGTCGAGGCCGACAACCTCTGCCTCATGGGCACCACCGTCACCTCCGGCACCGCCACCGGGGTCGTCGTGGCCACCGGCTCGGACACCTACTTCGGCTCGATGGCGGGCTCCCTCGTCGGCGAGCGCCCGCAGACCAGCTTCGACACCGGCGTGCGCAAGGTCAGCTTCCTGCTGATCCGCTTCATGCTGGTGATGGTCCCCGTCGTCTTCGCGATCAACGGTTTCACCAAGGGCGACTGGAGCGAGGCGTTCATGTTCGCCCTCGCCGTCGCGGTCGGGCTCACCCCCGAGATGCTGCCGATGGTCGTCACCACCAACCTCGCCCGCGGCGCGGTCGCCATGTCCCGCCGCAAGGTCGTCGTCAAGCGCCTCAACGCCATCCAGAACCTCGGCGCGATGGACGTGCTCTGCACGGACAAGACGGGCACGCTCACCGAGGACCGCATCGTCCTCGACCGCTACCTCGACGTGCACGGCCAGGAGGACACCGAGGTCCTGGAGTACGCCTACCTCAACAGCCACTTCCAGACCGGGCTGCGCAACCTCATGGACCAGGCGGTCATCGACCGTGTGCTCGAGGCCGAGGAGGTTGTCGTCGACGCGCGGTTCACCATGGTCGACGAGATCCCCTTCGACTTCGCGCGCCGCCGGATGTCGGTGGTCCTCAGCCGCAACGACCTGGCCGCGAGCGGTGAGCCGGGCGAGCACATCATGGTGACCAAGGGTGCGGTCGAGGAAGTCCTCGCGCTGTGCACCCACATGACCGACCGCGGGCGCCGTGTGGAGCTCACCGAGGAGCTGCGCCGCCGAGTGACCCGTACCGCCGAGGATCACAACCGGCAGGGCCTGCGCGTCCTGGCCGTGGCCACCCGCACCCTGCCCGCCGCCGAGCGCACGACCTACACCCTCGCGGACGAGGACGGACTGACCCTGGTCGGCTTCCTCGCCTTCCTCGACCCGCCGAAGGCCGACGCCGCGGCCGCGCTCCAGGCGCTCGCCGACAAGGGTGTCGCCGTGAAGGTCGTCACCGGCGACAACGAGCTGGTCGCGGCCCGGGTCTGCGCGGACGTGGGCATCGACGTGGGCCGGGTCGTCACCGGCACGGAGATCGACCGCCTCGACGAGGCCGAGCTGCGCGAACTGGTGCGCTCGACCACCCTGTTCGCGAAGACCAACCCGGTGCAGAAGGCCCGGATCGTCCGGGCGCTGCAGGCCGAGGGGCACACGGTCGGCTTCCTCGGCGACGGCATCAACGACGCCGCCGCGCTGCGCGACGCCGACGTCGGCATCTCGGTGGACACCGCGGTGGACATCGCCAAGGAGTCCGCGGACATCATCCTGCTGGAGAAGGACCTGATGGTCCTGGAGCAGGGCGTGGAGCAGGGCCGGACCACGTTCGGCAACACCATCAAGTACATCAAGATGACGGCCAGCTCGAACTTCGGCAACGTCTTCTCGGTGCTGGTGGCGAGCGCCTTCATCCCCTTCCAGCCGATGCTGGCGATCCACCTGCTGGTGCAGAACCTCGCGTACGACATCTCGCAGCTGGCCACCCCGTGGGACCGGATGGACCCGGAGTACCTGCGCAGGCCGCGTACCTGGGACGCGAAGGGCATCGCCCGGTTCATGCTCTTCATCGGCCCGATCAGCTCGGTCTTCGACATCACCACCTTCCTGGTGCTGTGGAACGTCTTCGGGGCGGACAGCGAGGCGCACCAGACGCTCTTCCAGTCCGGCTGGTTCGTCGAGGGCCTGCTCTCGCAGACGCTCATCGTGCACATGATCCGTACCCGCAGGATCCCCTTCATCCAGTCCCGGGCCTCGGCGCCGGTGCTGGTGATGACCGGTCTGGTGATGGCGTTCGGCATCGCCCTGCCGTTCTCGCCGCTGGCGTCCGCGCTGTCGATGCAGCCGCTGCCGCTCGGCTACTTCCCGTGGCTCGCCGGCATCCTGCTGGCCTACTGCGCGCTGACCCAGGTGGTGAAGTCCTGGTACATCCGGCGCTTCAGCGCCTGGCTGTGACGGACCGATAGAGAACCGACAGAGATACGGACGAGGAGGAGTGGAGCAGCATGGTCATCGTCAACGAGTGGCACATGGCGGCCAACATCGGCGCCGGTCTGGGCTTCGGTGCGATCATCGGCCTGGAGCGGCAGTGGCGGGCGCGCATGGCCGGCCTGCGGACGAACGCGCTCGTCGCGGCGGGCTCCGCCCTCTTCGTCCTGCTGTCGCAGTACGGCTTCGCGGCGGCGACGAGCACCACGGGCTACGACGGCTCGCGGGTCGCCGCCCAGATCGTGTCCGGCATCGGCTTCCTCGGCGCGGGCGTCATCATGCGTGACGGGCTGAGCGTGCGCGGCCTCAACACCGCCGCCACCCTGTGGTGTTCGGCCGCGGTCGGCGCTCTCGCGGGCACGGGCCTCTATGTGGTCGCGGGGCTCGGCACCGTGGGCGTGGTCGGGGCGAACACCCTGCTGCGGCCGCTGGCCCGCGGGCTCGACCGGGGCACGATCGGCGGTGCGGAAGTGGCCACCGACTACCACTTCGAAGTTGTCTGTACGGAAGCGGCGGAGGCACACATCCGGACGCTCGTCGTCCAGGCCGTGACCCGGCCGGGCTTCCGGCTGCGCTCGGTGTACAGCAACGACGTGGAGACCGGGGGCAAGGTGGCGGTGGCGGCCGACCTGACCACCGAGAAGCGCGACGACAGCCTGCTCGAAGAGGCCGTCAGCAGGCTGTCGTTGGAGCCCGCGGTCACCGCCGTCCGCTGGACCGTGCTGCACGGGCCCGACGACGCCGGGGACGACGACTACGCCGGCGACGGGCGGGGGTCGCGGCGCCGGGTGCGGGACTTCTTCACGGGACGGTGACCCCGGTACCGCTTGTCGATCCCTTGATCCCGGCACTCCGGTTCGCCGCGCGGGGCGGCGGACCGGAGTGTCCGCCCTTGCCCAAGGGCTCCCCAAGGGGGCGTAAAGCCCGCGCTGACCTGGGAGTTGACGGGCCCTTGAGGGGGCGCAGGAGTCCACGGCATATGCCAGACCCATAACTCCTGTGATTGACGTCACATTTGGATCCGAGTGCCAGTTTTCAGGGTTCTCGCATCGTGACGCGCGTCACGGGCCTTGGATCATGGCCGAAAGTTAATGCCTGTGAGGTCGCCGATTTGCCTCTCGGTCACTTTTCCGGTGCCGGCCTCCGGTTGGAATTGATCCTTCAGGCCAGGGAGGGTTCTGGCACAAGGGGGCAAGCGGGGGTGATCCGGCCGGTGTCGGGACGGGCCGCCGGGGATTGAAGTGCTGTGAGACCTCTCTCAACCCGGACCAAATGCCACCCAGGGGGCATTCTGGACAGTTGGCGAATCAAACCCACCCGGATTCCGGCCGTTGTCGTCGGCGACATTGCGCCGGGTTCGGCGGGTGCTGTTTTCTTGCGGTCAGGTAAGCAGCGGATCTGGGGGTATGCCGGTTATGGCAATCAAGATCAACCCTGCTAGGTACAGTCAGTTCGGGCCGGCCGAGGGAAGCGTCTTCTGCCTGATCACCAATCAGGAGATGGAAAAGGACCTCGAAATCGTCAAGGATGCCCCCTACGCGGAGTACCGGACGATTATCCTGCGCCCCGGGGACGACTTCGAGGCGATGCTCGCTGATGAAACGATTCCGCAGCAGTCGCACTCACTGGTCATCTCCCCTTACCGATTCTTCGAGTCGCCCTCCGAGGAAGCGCTCGGCCCGCGCCGGAAACTGATGGGCATGGCGTGCAACTCCACGCCCACCGACCTTTCCGTCATCCGGCACTTCATCCGGGTCATCGAGAACACCTCGGCACAGGAACAGGCCGAATTCAGCGACCGGTTCTTCGAGCTCGCGGAATCCACCGACCACCTGATATACGTTGACGAGCGGCACGGCACCCGCGCCGTCCTCGACCACCTCGCCGACGACCTGGTGTGGAACCAGCAGGCGGGCCCGCTGGAGTGGGGCGAGCAGCAGATCGTGCCCTCGGGCGAGATCAGCGTCCTGCCGATGCAGATCGTCGAATTCGACGAGAGCCTGCACCTCCCGCTCGAAGGCGACATCGCCTTCCGTGGATTCCCGATCCTGCACAACGGGACCCCGTCCTTCACCCGCAAGGACCAGGCCCGGCTGCAGGGCAGGCTCGCCGGACTGGAGCACGAGGCCGTGGTCGCCACGGTGCGCAAGGGCAGCATCACCGACCTGCGCCCGCACCGGCCCGCCGGTGCCCCGGTCGCCAAGACCTTCGAGGCGATGTTCGAGATCGACTCCCGCTACACCCTGGTCTGGGAGATCGGACACGCCCTCAACACCAGCCTGGACATCCTGCCGGGCAACCACGCGATGAACGAGGTCTACGGAGGCGACCAGGGCTGCCTCCACTGGGGACTGGGGCTCACCCCCTTCACCCAGTACCACCTCGACATCATCTCGCCCGACACCACCGTCTACACCGAGAGCGGTGAAGTGGTGCTGGGCAACAAAGGCGGCGCTCCCGGCGTGAAGAAGGCCGCCGGTCTCTGACCGGCCCCGGCCCCGCGCGAGGGAGCGCGAATTCCCCAGGGGAAGGAGGTGGCAGCCATGAAGAAGACCATCAAGGTGCGCAAGAACAGCAACTACCTCGGCACGCTGCTGGGCTGAAGCCCATGAGCGTCCTGTCGGATTCGATGGCGAGAGGGGGTGTTCTCCGTGAAGAAGACCATCAAGGTGCGCAAGAACAGCAACTACCTCGGGACCCTGCTGGGCTGAGTCCCAGGAGGCCGTCGGATTCGTGAGAGAGGGGAGGTGTTCGCCATGAAGAAGACCATCAAGGTCCGTAAGAACAGCAACTACCTCGGCACCCTCCTGGGCTGAACCGAGTGACGGCCGGCCCGAGGGCGCGGCCCAGTGCGAGGCGGGTCGAGGTGCTGACTCGACCCGCCTCGCCGCACTGCACCGAAGACATCCGGGAGTGTCGCAATGATTGTCGTCCGACCTACGGCCTATCGCCAGTACACGGCGGGTCGTGACCATTTCGTGCTCGTCGTGGAAAAGGCCCTCGCAGACTTCTTCCGGATCGAGCAGGGAACCCGTCACCAGCACCACAGCACCGTCCACGTGGAGCCCGGCCGCACCCTCGCCGACGTGCTCCGTACCGACGTGCCCGAGAACGCCGACGTCCTCGTGGCCGCGGCCGACGACGCCCTGTTGACCGCGCCGACCGTGGAGATCGGTCCCGGCCGCACCGTCGCCGCCGTGCGCATGGGCAGCGGACCGCTCGCCCTCGACCAGACCCGCACCCTGCTGGAGGCCCTGGAGCGGACCGACCCCGAGGAGGCACGGCGCCGCGCCGACGCGCTGTCCACCGCGCTCGCCACGGCGGGCGGCCTGCGGATCGAGGACCCGCTCACCGGCTCCGTCGCCGACGTGTCCTTCGCCCGCCCCACCTGGGCGCGGACGGACACCGGCGTCTTCACCCCGGGCTCCGTCCACCTCGCGCCGACCGGGACGCTGCGGCTGGCCACCGGCGTCACCGGGACCACGGTCTCCGGCCAGATCGCGGTCAAGGGCTGGCCCATTGTCCGCGCCCGCTCCGCCGGTGACGCCCGCCGCCACGAACTCTACGAGCAGCTGACCGGGCTGTCCCACTACCCGCTCGTGCTCACCGTCGACGACGGCGAGGTCACCGACCTCAAGGCCGCCGCCCCCGGCTCGGGCACCGCCGCGGCCGCCCTGGAAGCCCTCTTCGCCGAGCACTCCGACCACTCCGTCGTCTCCGGCGTGGAGTTCGGGCTCAGCACGGGCACCCAGCCGCTGCCCTTCAACACCGAGGCCAACTCCGCCGCCGCGGGCCGCGGCACGGCCTCCCTCCACCTGGTGCTCGGCGAACTCCCGCAGACGCCCTACCAGCTGACCCTGGCCTGCGCGACCAGCACGGCCAAGGCCGCGGGCGGCACCGAGGCACTCGCGGGCACCGGCACGGAGGCGGGGGGCGAACGCCCCCGGCGCCGTATGAACCGGGTGACTTCCGCCAGTTGCGGTTGCCACTGATCGCACCACCCGGGTGGTGGCGGGTGCGCCCACCGGGGTGCGTCCTGCGCTCCGCGCGCGGCTGCGGCCCGGTGGGGGCTGGCCGCGCCCACGCGGCGGAGCCGCAGATCGATGCGGCCCCGTGCCCTTAAGCCCGGGGCTTCGCCCCGGACCCGACGGAGTCGTAGGAGAAATACAGCGATGACCGCGTCCCCGCCGCGCACCGCGGACACACTCCCAGCGGGGACGCCCCGCTGGGAGCAGCGCTTCCGCGCGCCCCGTTACACCCTGCCCGCCTGGGCCAAGAGCGCGCCGCACCGCTGCGCGTTCGTCAGCGACCTGTCCGGTATCGCCCAGGTCCACTGCTGGGACCGCACGGCGAACACCGTCCGCCAGGTCACCCACCGGCCCTCGGGCACCCAGCAGTGCGCCATCGAGGCGTCCGGGCGCGGGGTGTGGTGGTTCGACGACGGCGGCGGCGACGAGTACGGGCAGTGGATGCGGCAGCCCTTCGAGGGCGGCCCCGACACTCCCGCCGTCCCCGGCACCGGCCTGTACTGGCCGTCCGGCCTCGCCGTCGGCCTCGACGACCACGCCCTGCTCGGCTGTTCGACCGAGGACGGCGCGGCCGTCCACCTCGTCCTGCCCGGCGGCACCACCCGGCTGCTCTACCGGCACGAGGAACCCGCCTACGCCGTCGACCTCTCCCGTGCGCTCGACCTCGCCGTCGTCGCGCACAGCGAGCGCGGCGACCTGTGGGACCTGGGCGTCCGCGTCCTCGCCACCGACGGTTCCACCGTCGCCGACCTCGCCGCCGACGAGGGCGGCCTGGAGGCCGTGGGCTTCTCCCCGGTCCGCGGCGACGCGCGGCTGCTGCTCCAGCAGCAGCGCGACGACCGCTGGGAACCCGTCCTCTTCGACCCGCGCACCGGCGAGCGCGCCGAACTCGGGCTCGGGCTGCCCGGCGACGTGACCGTCGAGTGGTTCCAGGACGCCCGCTCCCTGCTCGTGGTGCACGACCACGAGGCCCGCTCCACCGCCTACCGCTACGACCTGCGGGACGGCGGGCTCACGCGCCTGGACGTCCCGCGGGGCACCGTCGAGCACGCCCGCACCCGCCCGGACGGCGACGTGTGGATGCTGTGGTCGAGCTCCGCCCGGCCGCCCGCCTTCCGCGGCCTGCTCGACGACCCCAAGTTCCCCGCGCCGCGGCAGGTGCCGCCGCTCACCTCCGAGGTCCGCGACCTGTGGGTCGACGGGCCCGGCGGGCGCATCCACGCCCTGCTCAGCCTCCCCGGCGGCGACGGCCCCCACCCCACCGTGTTCCTGCTGCACGGCGGGCCCGACGAGGCCGACCAGGACGCCTTCGACCCGGCCGTCGCCGCCTGGGTCGACCACGGCTTCGCCGTCGTACGCGTCAACTACCGCGGCTCCACCGGCTACGGCCAGGCCTGGACGGAGGCCCTGCGGGCCCGGGTCGGGCTGACCGAGTTGGAGGATGTCACCGCCGTACGGCAGTGGACCGTGGACCACGGCATCGCCGACCCGCGCCGCCTGGTGCTCGCGGGCTGGTCGTGGGGCGGCTATCTGACGCTGCTGGCCCTCGGGGTGCGGCCCGGCGACTGGGCGGTGGGGCTCGCGGGGGCGCCCGTCGCCGACTGCGCCGACGCCCACCGGCAGGCCATGGAGGAGATCAAGGCGCTGGACCGCAGTCTCTTCGGCGGCTCGCCCGACGAGGTGCCCGAGCGCTACCGCGAGGCCTCGCCGGTCACCTACGTCGACGCCGTCCGCGCCCCGGTCCTCATCTGCGCCGGGACCAACGACGCCCGCTGCCCCGTCGACCAGGCCCGCGCCTACGCCGAGCGGCTCGCCGAGCGAGGGGTGCCCCATCAGTTCCACGCCTACGACGCCGGGCACAGCGTGACCGACGTGAACGAGCGCGTCGCCCTCTTCCGGCGCCAACTCGACTTCGTACGCGCGCATCTGACGGAACCTCCCTTCTGATCACCGGGACGGCGGGCGGGGGATCCCGCCGTCCCGTTCCATGGGCCGCGGGCCCGGGGCCGGCCTCCGGCAGCGGGGGTTCCACCGAAGACCGGGCCGGGGCCCGCGGTCCTTCCCGGCCGGACGGCCGAGGTGACCGAGACGACCGGGAAAGGACGCTGCTGTGCTCGCTGTGCTGATCGAAACCGAGCTCCGTCCGGGGGACGGCGCCGTGCTGTGTCCGCCCAGGCACGGGCGGCGGGCGCTGACCCTCCGTCGGCACCTGGGCCAAGTGGGCTATTCGAGTGCCCCGTTCACCCTGGCCAGGTGGGAGCGGAACGTATAGCCGGGATCCGTGCGGCGCCGGTCGAGGAAGCTCTCCCACTGGAGCTGCTCCCGCAGACCCACGCCGCCCAGGGCCATGTCGGCCTGGACCCGTTCGGTACGGATGATCTTCTCGGCGACGGTGAACACGTCCTCGTGCGCGGCCGCGGGGATCACCAGCACGCCGTCCGCGTCGGCCACCACCATGTCGCCGTCCGCGCCCGCGAAGGAGGCGGCGTCCGCGCCGAAGCCCTCCGGATGCGCGCGGGGCGAGGCCGGGCACGGGCCGAGGCTGAACACCGGCAGCCCGATGTCCGCCAGTTCGTCGGTGTCGCGGTGGCAGCCCCACAGCACGAGTCCCGCGGCGCCCGCGAGCCGGGCCTCGATCGCCACCAGGTCGCCCACGCACGCCTCGTCCGTACGGGCGCCGTTGTCGATCAGCAGCACCTCGCCCGGCACCGTGCGGTCGAGACCCTCGAAGATCGAGACCGCGCCGTCGGTGTGGGTGATGCGCCGCAGCGGTCCGTGACAGCGCATGCCGGGGACGGCGGGGGACAGGGG
>NZ_JAINFC010000224.1 GCF_020740835.1 Streptomyces sp. UNOC14_S4 | reverse complement strand
GAAGGGCGGGGTCGCCGCCGTGGTCCGTGCCGCGGGTCCTTGACCGGCCCCCTGAGTCATCGACCCCTCCACCATCGCGCCGCCGTGCACCTTGTGGACCTTGCCTGGTCGACGGCGGTCCGTGGTGTCGTGCGCCCATCATAGGAATGACCGTCGCGCCTTGTGACGCACCAGGGGCCGTGAATCGGGGCAGGAGGGTGCGCGCGCCGGCTTTTTCTCCCCAATTGAGTCATTCGCCCCCACGCCTCCGCGCCCCCTGTGCCCTCTGTACGGCGTCGCCGAAGGTGTGGGGCTCCAGGGGTGGCACGTTGACTCCGCCGGTGCCACAAGGGCCGACAGGGGCGCACGGTGACGCTCTCCGTGGGCGCGTCGCGGTCCTGTCGCAGTCGTGTCCCGGCCCGGTCCCCGTCGGGTCCTCGCGCGGGTCGCGGCCCGGTCCCGGCGGCCCGGTCTCAGCCCTGGGAGGGGCCGCGCGGCGGGTTGACGGTGGTCCGTGGCCGACGTCGCTGCGAGGAGGTCCGGACGATCAGCTCCGTCGGTATCACCTGCTCGACGGGGCGTCCGGTGTCGAGGCCCTCGATGGCGTCGATCAGCAGCTGGACGACCGCGGTGCCGATCCGCCGCGGCTTGAGCGAGAGCGTGGTGACGGGCGGTTCGGTGGCTGCGTAGACCGTGGACTCGCTGCAGCAGACGAGCAGCAGGTCGTCCGGTACGCGCAGGCCGTAGCGGCGGGCGGCGGCGAGCAGGTCCGTGCCGTTGGGGTCGAACAGTCCGTAGACGGCGTCGGGCCGGTCGGGGCGGGCGAGCAGCCGGTCGGCGGCGACGGCACCGGCGCACGGGTCGTGCGCGGGGTACTCCTCGTAGACCGGGTCCTGCCCCACGCGCTCGCACCAGTGCAGGTAGGCGTGGGTGGAGAGCCGGGTGTACGTGTCGGTGGTGGTGCCGGTGAGGAGGCCGATCCGGCGCGCGCCCGCCGCCGCGAGGTGGTCGAGGATGCCCAGGACGGCGGCCTCGTGGTCGTTGTCGACCCACGCGGTGACCGGGAGCGTGCCCGCGGGCCTGCCGTCGGAGACGACCGGGATGCCCTGCCGGACCAGGTCGGAGACGACGGGGTCGTGATCGGAGGGGTCGACGACGACGGTGCCGTCGAGCGCGACGTTGGACCACACGTCGTGACGCGAGGTGGCGGGCAGGATGACCAGGGCGTAGCCGCGGGCCAGGGCGGCCGAGGTGGCGGCCCTGGCCATCTCCGCGAAGTACGCGAACTCGGTGAAGGTGAAAGGTTCATCCCCGTAGGTGGTCACGGTCAGGCCGATGAGCCCGGACTTCCCCGTACGGAGGGTGCGGGCCGCGGCGGACGGGCGGTAGCCCAGCCGGTCGGCGACCTCGCGGACATGGCGGCGGGTCGCGTCCGGTAGCCGGCCCTTGCCGTTGAGCGCGTCGGAGACGGTCGTGATCGAGACACCGGCGGCGGCGGCCACGTCCCGGATGCCCGCCCGCCCCAGCCGGCGTCCGGTGGCCCGGTTCACCTGATGCTTCCCTGCTGCTGTCATGGCGAGCCGATAGTAGGGCTCGGGCCGGGCTCTGGCGGGGCGCTGCATTTGACTGTTGACAGGCACGTTTCTGCAAGCGCGAAAGTACACAATGACCATGGAAATGCAGAGAGTTATGGCGATTCACGGTGAACCATTGGCCTCTGGCATATCCGTGCCCGACAGCGGCCCCAGGTCTCGAAGAGGTCTCAACTCACCTTCACGAGGGATGCGCGCCACGGCGCCCGCCACCGGCGTGCGGTACTTCGCGGAGCGCTACCCCGGTTCTGGACGCCACCCCGGGGAATCCTCTTAAGGTATGCAGTATTCATGTCCATTCATGTCTGCTGATTCGTGTGCGGTCTGCCCGTGCGGGTGCGAGCGCACGGGCTGTCGAGGAGGACCTTGCGGTGACCGAGAAGACCCCCAGGCTGCGCCCCGCCCTGGACGGCGTGCCGACCTACAAGCCGGGCAAGCCCGCCGCCGGTGGCTCCGTCGCGTACAAGCTGTCCTCCAACGAGAACCCCTACCCGCCGCTGCCCGGCGTGCTGGAGAAGGCGGTCGACGCCGCGGGGAGCATCAACCGCTACCCCGACCTGGCCTGCGCCGCCCTGATGGCCGAGCTGTCGGAGCGCTTCTCCGTACCGGTCTCCCACCTGGCCACCGGCACCGGCTCCGTGGGCGTCGCCCAGCAGCTGGTGCAGGCCACGGCGGGACCCGGTGACGAGGTGCTCTACGCCTGGCGCTCCTTCGAGGCGTACCCGATCATCGCGCAGGTCTCCGGGGCCACCCCCGTGCAGGTCCCGCTGACGGAGGACGAGGTCCACGACCTCGACGCCATGCTGGCCGCGATCACCGACCGGACCCGGCTGATCTTCGTCTGCAACCCCAACAACCCCACGGGCACCGTGGTGCGCCGTGCCGAGCTGGAGTCCTTCCTGGACCGGGTGCCCGGCGACGTGCTCGTCGTCCTGGACGAGGCGTACATCGAGTTCGTGCGGGACGCCGAGGTGCCCGACGGGCTGGACCTCTACCGGGACCGGCCGAACGTCTGCGTGCTGCGCACCTTCTCCAAGGCGTACGGCCTGGCGGGGCTCCGCGTCGGCTTCGCGGTCGCCCATGAGCCCGTCGCGGCCGCGCTGCGCAAGACGGCCGTGCCGTTCGGTGTGAGCCACATCGCGCAGGAGGCGGCGATCGCCTCGCTGCGCAGCGAGGACGCGCTGCGGGTGCGGGTGCAGGCGCTGGTCGAGGAGCGCGCCCGGGTGGTCGAGACGCTCACCGCCCAGGGCTGGACCGTGCCGGAGACCCAGGCCAACTTCGTCTGGCTGCGCCTCGGGGAGCGCACGGCGGACTTCGCCGAGGCGTGCGAGCGGGCCGGCGTGGTCGTGCGGCCGTTCCCCGGCGAGGGCATCCGCGTGACGATCGGGGAGACGGAGGCGAACGATCTCTTCCTGAAGGCGGCGGAGACGTTCCGCAAGGAGTTCTAGAGCGACTCCATTTTTTCTGGCGGGTGGCTGTGGGCCGCGTCCTGTGAGGACGCGGCCCACAGCCGTTCCCTGCCCCGTCAGGGGCGCGGGGCTGTATCGATATGCGGCTCCGCCGCGTGGGCGCGACCAGCCCCCACCGGCCCGCAGCCGCGCGCGCAGCGCAAGAGGCACCCCGGTAGGCGAAATCCGGACAGAGGGCCACACCGAATGAGGGGTCCGGGGCGGAGCCCCGGAAGGCGCGCGGCGCCGAGGAGCCCGCCCGCAGGGCGGCCCCGGCCGAACGTCCCAGGCCGGTGGGGAAGAGCGGGGCCGAAGGCCCCTGTCGTGGCCGGAAGAGCCAGGGCCCACGGCTGAGGGGACCCCCTTGCGTGATCGCGAACGCGTATGCGCCATAATTGCTTGTGAATGTGAACGCGTTCACAAGCAGGCTCTTGGCCTCCGTTTGTACTGGGGCATAAGGGTGTAAAACACCGGTGAACACGAGTCGTCGGTGGCGCAAGAGGCAAGGAGAGATCGCGTGAATCTCGCTATGGCGCCGGAAACCCTGGCGCGCTGGCAGTTCGGCATCACCACCGTCTACCACTTTCTCTTCGTCCCGCTCACGATCAGCCTTGCGGCGATCACCGCCGGGCTGGAGACGGCCTGGATCCGTACCGGCAAGGACAAGTACTTCCACGCGACGAAGTTCTGGGGAAAGCTCTTCCTCATCAACATCGCGATGGGCGTGGTCACCGGCATCGTGCAGGAGTTCCAGTTCGGGATGAACTGGTCGGACTACTCGCGCTTCGTCGGTGACGTCTTCGGCGCCCCGCTGGCGATGGAGGCCCTCCTCGCCTTCTTCTTCGAGTCCACGTTCATCGGCCTGTGGATCTTCGGCTGGGACAAGCTGCCGAAGAAGATCCACTGCGCCTGCATCTGGATCGTCGCCGTCGGCACGATCCTCTCCTCGTACTTCATCCTGGCGGCGAACTCCTGGATGCAGCACCCGATCGGCTACGCGATCGACAAGGCGACCGGCAAGGCGCGGCTCACCGACATCTGGGCGGTGCTGACCCAGAACACCACGCTCGTCGTCGTCTTCCACACGCTCACCGCGGCGTTCCTCACCGGTGGTGCCTTCGTGGTCGGCATCGCCTCCTTCCACCTGTGGCGCGCCAAGCGCAAGCAGCTCAAGGGCGAGGAGCTCGGCGAGAAGCAGCGGTCGCAGATCGGCGCCATGCGGGCCTCGCTGCGCGTCGGCCTGGTCGTCGCGGTCATCGCCGGCCTCGGCACCGCCGTCAGCGGCGACTCCCTCGGCAAGGTGATGTTCGAGCAGCAGCCGATGAAGATGGCCGCCGCCGAGGCGCTGTGGGACACCCAGGCGCCCGCACCCTTCTCGGTCTTCGCCGTCGGCGATGTCAGCAAGGGGCACAACAGCGTGGAGATAGAGGTGCCCGGCATCCTCTCCTTCCTCGCGCACAGCAACTTCACCGAGGCCGTCCCCGGTATCAACGACGTCGCCGCCCAGGAGGCCGCGCGCTACGGCGGCAAGCCCGAGGACTACATCCCCAGCATCTTCATGACCTTCTGGGGCTTCCGGCTCATGATCGGCTTCGGGATGACCTCCTTCGTCGCCGCGCTGATCGGGCTGTGGACCACCCGCAAGAAGTTCTGGCTGGCTCCCGAGTACCGCACGGGCGACAACGAGGTCCCGCGGCTCATGCTGACGAAGACCCGTGAGATGAGTCCCTTCTTCACCACCTGGTCCTGGCGCATCGGCGTGCTCACCATGGGCTTCCCGCTCGTCGCCAACTCCTTCGGCTGGATCTTCACCGAGATGGGCCGCCAGCCGTGGGTCGTCTACGGCCTGATGAAGACCGGGGACGCGGTCTCCCCCGGTGTGAGCCAGGCGGAAGTCCTCACTTCCATGGGCGTCTTCACCCTGCTGTACGGCGTGCTGGCGGTGGTCGAGGTGAAGCTGCTGGTGAAGTACGCCAAGGCCGGACCCGACACGGACGAGGAACCGCCCACCCGGGACCCGAGGCTGCGCCTGCCCTCGGGCGGTGCCGGGGCGGAACGGCCCGAGGACGCCGACAAGCCGATGACCTTCGCGTACTGACGCGGCCGCGGATCGAAGGGCAACGCACCATGCACCTCCACGACTTCTGGTTCCTGCTGATCGCCGTCCTGTGGACCGGCTACTTCTTCCTCGAAGGCTTCGACTTCGGCATCGGCGTCCTGACCAAGGGCTTCGCCAAGGACCGCACCGAGCGCCGGGTGCTGATCAATACGATCGGACCCGTCTGGGACGGCAACGAGGTCTGGCTGATCACCGCGGCGGGCGCCACCTTCGCGGCGTTCCCCGACTGGTACGCCACCCTGTTCAGCGGCTTCTACCTCCCGTTCCTGGCCGTTCTGGTCTGCCTGATCGTGCGCGGCGTCGCCTTCGAGTACCGCCACAAGCGGACCGGTGAGCGCTGGCAGCGCAACTGGGAGCACGCCATCTTCTGGTGCTCCCTGCTGCCCGCCTTCCTGTGGGGCCTCGTCTTCGCCGACATCGTCCGCGGCGTGCCGATCGGGTCGGACAAGAACTTCAGCGGCACCGTCCTGGACCTGATCACCCCGTACAGCCTGCTCGGCGGCCTGTTCACCCTCGTGCTGTTCACCTTCCACGGCGCGGTGTTCGCCGCGCTCAAGACGGAAGGCGAGATCCGCCACCGGGCCCGCTCGTACGCGACCGTGCTCGGCATGACCTCCGGGGTACTCGCCCTCGCCTTCCTCGGCTGGACGCAGGCCGAGTCGGGCAACGGGCGCAGCCTGGCCGCCCTGGTCGTGTCCGTGGCCGCGCTCGTCCTGGCGCTGGTGATGAACCACGCCGGACGTGAGGGCTGGGCGTTCGCCTGCTCCGGCGTCGCGATCGCGGCCGCCTTCGCGCTGGTCTTCCTCGCGCTCTTCCCCGATGTGCTGCCCTCCTCGGTCAACCCGGCCTGGAGCCTCACGGTGGCCGAATCGGCCTCCAGCCCGTACACGTTGAAGATCATGACGTGGCTCGCGGTCCCGCTGACGCCGCTCATCATCGGATACCAGGCGTGGACGTACTGGGTGTTCCGCAAGCGGATCGGCACCCGGCACATCCCGGCTCCGGCCACGCACTGAGCGCTCCGCTGGAAGTCCGGTACGTCATCTGCGGGTGCGTCGTGGCTGGTCGCGCAGTTCCCCGCGCCCCTTCGGGGCGCTACCGAACCGCACCGAACACGCAAAGAAGAAACAGGACGGTACGCGCATGAAGCCCGTCGACCCCCGACTGCTCCGGTACGCCTCGGCGACCCGGTTCTTCCTGGCCGCCTCCGTCGTGCTCGGGCTGGCGGGGGCGGGCCTGGTCATCGGCCAGGCGATGCTGATCGCCGAGATCGTCACCGGTGCCTTCCAGCACGGCCGGACCACCGGTGACCTGGCCGTGCCGCTGGCGCTGCTGGCGGCCGTGGCCGTGGGCCGGGCCGCCGTCGCCTGGCTCACCGAGCTGACCGCCCACCGCGCGAGCGCCGCGGTCAAGTCCGAGCTGCGCACCCGGCTGCTGGAGCGGGCCACGCTGCTCGGGCCGGACCGGCCCGCCGGGCGGAGCACGGGCGAGCTGGCCACCCTCGCCGTGCGCGGCATCGACGCGCTCGACGACTACTTCGCCCGCTACCTGCCCCAGCTCGGCCTCGCGGTCGTCGTGCCCGTGGCCGTGCTCGCCCGTATCGGCGCCGCCGACTGGCTCTCCGCGCTGGTCATCGTGCTCACGCTGCCGCTCATCCCCCTCTTCATGATCCTGATCGGCTGGGCCACCCAGGCGCGGATGGACAGGCAGTGGCGGCTGCTGTCCCGGCTCTCCGGCCACTTCCTGGACGTCGTCGCCGGACTGCCCACGCTCAAGGTCTTCGGGCGGGCCAAGGCCCAGGCCCGGTCGATCCGCGCGATCACCTCCGACTACCGGCGGGCCACGCTGCGGACGCTGCGGATCGCCTTCCTCTCCTCCTTCGCGCTGGAACTGCTGGCCACGATCTCCGTCGCGCTCGTGGCGGTGGGCATCGGCATGCGGCTCGTCCACGGCGAACTCGACCTGTGGACAGGGCTGATGGTGCTCGTCCTGGCGCCCGAGGCGTATCTGCCGCTGCGGCAGGTCGGCGCGCAGTACCACGCGGCGGCGGAGGGCCTGACCGCGGCCGACGAGGTCTTCGCGGTACTGGAGACCGAGCCCGCGCCCGCGGGCACCCTCCCCGCGCCCGACGCCAGGACCGCCACCCTGACGGTCGACCGGCTGGTGGTGTGCCACGCGGGCCGTGCCGAACCCTCCCTGCCCGAGACGTCGTTCGAGGTGCGGCCGGGGGAGACGGTCGCGCTCGTGGGCCCGAGCGGGGCCGGGAAGTCCACGCTGCTGAACGCGCTGCTCGGCTTCGCGCGGCCCGCGGGCGGGCGGGTGCTCGTAGGCGGTACGGATCTGTCATCGCTCTCCCCCGAAAGCTGGCGGGACCAGGTGGCCTGGGTCCCGCAACGACCTCGTCTCTTCGCCGGGACCGTCGCCGAGAACGTCCGTCTGGCGCGGCCCGACGCCACCGACGCGCAGGTGCGGGAAGCACTCGACGCGGCCGGTGCGCTCGGCTTCGTCTCCATGCTGCACCAGGGCACTGACACCCGCCTCGGCGAGGACGGCGCCGGGCTCTCCGCGGGCCAGCGCCAACGCGTCGCGCTGGCCCGGGCGTTCCTGGCCGACCGGCCTGTTCTGCTGCTCGACGAGCCGACCGCGAACCTCGACGGCGAGACCGAGGCGGCCGTGGTCGCGGCCGTACGGCGCCTGGCCGAGGGCCGTACCGTCCTGCTCGTCGTGCACCGGCCCGCGCTGCTCGCCGTCGCGGACCGGGTCGTCGAACTCGGCGGACCGGACCGGGAGTCCGGCGCGGCACAGGAGGGGCGTGCGGAATCGTCTGTGCGCCTGCCCGCGCAACCGGGCTCCGGGAGCGTGATCGCTCAGGCGCCCGCCGGGAAACGGCCGGAGGAGCCGCAGACCGAGGAGGCCGAGGGGCACCGGATCGAGGGGCACCGGACCGAAGGCCGCCGGACAGAAGACCGCCGGGCCGAAAGCCGTCAGTCCGAAAGCCGCCAGGCCGATGAGCACCCTGCCGGGACGCTCGCCCGGGTGCGGGCCATGGGAAGGCCGTTCCGGGCCCGCTTCGGTCTCGCGCTGCTGCTCGGCGCGCTGGCGCTCGGCAGCGCCGTGGGCCTGATGGCCGTCTCCGGATGGCTCATCTCCCGCGCGTCGCAACAGCCCCCCGTGCTCTACCTGATGGTGGCCGTCACCGCGACCCGCACGTTCGGCATCGGCCGGGCGGTCTTCCGCTACGCCGAGCGCCTCGTGTCCCACGACGCCGCGCTGCGTGCCCTCGCCGGTCTGCGGGTCTCCGTCTACCGGCGGCTGGAGCGGCTCGCGCCCGCCGGGCTCGGGGAGGCCCGCCGCGGTGACCTGCTCGCCCGGCTCGTCGCGGACGTCGACGCCCTGCAGGACTACTTCCTGCGCTGGCTGCTGCCCGTCGGTTCGGCCGTCGCCGTGGGGGGCGCCTCGGTCGTCTTCACCGCGTGGCTGCTGCCGGAGGCGGGCCTGCTGCTCGCCCTCGGGCTGCTCGTCGCGGGGGTGGCCGTGCCCGCGCTGTCCGGGGCTTTCGCCCGACGGGCCGAGCGGCAGTCGGCGTCCGCGCGCGGGGCGCTGACCACGCAGGTCGTCGACGTCCTGACGGGCACGGCCGAGCTGACGGTCGCGGGCGCCCTGCCCGGCCGGCTGGAGCGGCTGCGGCGCGCGGACGGCACGCTCACCGCGATCGCCCGCCGGAGCTCCGCCGCCACCGCGCTCGGCGCGGGCCTCTCAGCTCTCGCCTGCGGCCTCACAGTGGCCTCGGCGGCCTGGGCGGGCACGGCCGCCGTCCACGACGGGCGGCTGGGCGGCCTGTGGCTCGCCGTGGTGGTGCTCATGCCGCTGGCCGTGTTCGAGGCGGTGGCCGGGCTGCCGCTCGCCGTGCAGTACCGGCAGCGGGTGCGGCGGGCCGCCGAGCGGGTGCACGAGGTGCTGGACGCCCCCGTGCCCGTACGGGAGGGGTCCGCTACGGCACCCGGCACGCCGTTCCCGCTGCGTCTGGACGGGCTGACGGCGCGCTACCCGGGGCAGCCCGCACCGGCGCTGCGGGAGTTCTCCATGGAGCTCGCGGCGGGCCGCAGGGTCGCCGTCGTGGGCCAGTCCGGGGCGGGCAAGACGACGCTCGCGCAGGTGCTGCTGCGCTTCCTGGACGCCGAGGCCGGCACGTACACCCTGGCGGGCGAGGACACGGCCCCCATGGCGGGCGACGCGGTGCGCGAGCTGGTCGGCCTGTGCGCGCAGGACGCCCACATCTTCGACAGCTCGGTGCGCGAGAACCTGCGTCTCGCGCGTCCCGGGGCGAGCGAGGCCGAGCTGCGGTCCGCCCTGCGTTCCGCGCGGCTGCTGGAGTGGGCCGACAGCCTGCCGCAGGGGCTCGACACGCTGGTCGGCGAGCACGGGGCGCGGATGTCCGGCGGACAGCGGCAGCGGCTCGCCCTCGCCCGCGCGCTGCTCGCCGACTTCCCTGTCGTCGTTCTCGACGAGCCCGCGGAACACCTCGATCTCGCGACCGCCGACGCGCTGACCGCCGACCTGCTGGCGGCCACCGAGGGCCGCGCCACGGTGGTGATCACTCACCGGCTGGCGGGTCTGGAGCACGTCGACGAGGTGATCGTCCTGGAGGACGGCCGACCGGTGCAGCGGGGCACGTACGAGCGGCTGGCCCGGACGGAGGGCCCGTTCCTGCGGATGCTGGAACGGGAGCGCGAGGCGGACGGGCTGTCTGTACTCGCTTTTCATGGCAAATAGTGCTTATTAGGCTCTAGGTATGGCAGCCTCGGAAAACCCCTCCGACCCACAGCGCGTGATGGACCCCCTGGCCATCGCCACGGAGGCCACGCGGAGCCTCCAGGGCATGTCCACGGAGATGGCCGCGCGCGTGCCGCAGCTGCTGGAGGCCATGCGGTCCGTGGGCACCGGCCCGGAGCTGCACACGACGCTCGACCGGATCGTCAGGACCGCCGCCGAACTGGCCGACGCCCGGTACGCCGCCATCGGCGTCATCGACTCCACGGGCGAGGGACTGGCGGACTTCATCACGTACGGGGTGACGAAGGAACAGCACGAGCGCATCGGCGCGCTCCCGGACGGCCATCAGGGGCTGCTGGGCGCGCTGATCCACCAGCCCGCACCGGTGATGCTCGCCGACCTGGCGTCCGACCCCCGTTCCGCGGGGTTCCCTCCGGAGCACCCGCCGATGCGCAACTTCCTGGGCGTCCCGATCCAGGTGGAGGGCGAGATCTTCGGCAATCTCTACCTCACGGAGAAGCGCGGCGGCGGTGAGTTCAGCATCGCGGACCTCCACATGGTGAAGATCCTCGCGGCCGAGGCGGGCATCGCGATCGGCAACGCGCGCGTGTACGACGAGGGCCGCCAGCGGATGCGCTGGATCGACGGTTCGGTGGCGGTGACGACGGCCCTGCTGTCGGCCAGTGACGCGGAGGACGCGCTGTCCGTCGTGGCCGAACAGGCCCGCAGGCTCGCGGACTCGGCGGCGGGCATCGTGCTGCTGCCGGACGGCGAGGGCGGGCTGGAGATGGTGGCCGTCTCCGCCGACGAACCCGGCGGCCTGCTCGGCACCGTGATGCCACCGGACAGCCCGGTGGTCTCCCGTCTCCTCGCGGGCGAGCCGGTGTTCGTGGACGACTCGGCCACCGACCCGCGCATGGTCACGGAGGTCTCCCAGCGCTTCGGCCCGAGCATGCTGCTGCCGCTCAAGAGCGGTGACCGCGTGCTCGGCACGCTCACGACGCCACGCGCGCGTGGAGCGCGGCGGTTCACGGACACGGAGCGCACCCTGGCCACACAGTTCGCCGCGCAGGCCGCCCTCGCGCTGGTCCTGGCGGAGGCCCAGCGCGACCGGGAGCGGCTCGCCGTCTACGAGGACCGCGACCGGATCGCCCGGGACCTGCACGACCTGGTCATCCAGCGGCTGTTCGCCACGGGACTGATGCTGGAGAGCGCCCAGCGCAACGCCGTCGTGCCGGACGTGCAGGAGAGGATCGGCCAGGCCGTCGACCAGCTCGACGTCACGATCCAGGAGATCCGTACCGCCATCTTCGCGCTCCAGCAGAGCCCCGCGGAGGCCCCCGCCGGGCTGCGCACACGCGTGCTGCGGGAGCTCGGCACGGCCGCCGTGCCGCTCGGTTTCCAGCCCTCCGCGAACTTCGTCGGGCCGGTCGACGCGACGGTCGGCGAGCTCACGGGCAAGAACCTCGTCGCCGCCCTGCGCGAGGCCCTGTCCAACGCCTTCCGGCACGCGCGGGCGTCCCGCATCGAGGTCGTCGTCGACGCCACGGCCGAGCTGCCGGACGGCAGGCCCGCCGTGCGGCTCACGGTCGCCGACGACGGCGTCGGCATCCCCGAGGGCGGCCGGCGCAGCGGGCTGCGGAACCTCGCCAAGCGGGCCGAGTCGCTAGGCGGCTCCAGCTCGTACGGGCCGGGGCTGGGCGAGGAC
>NZ_JAINFC010000223.1 GCF_020740835.1 Streptomyces sp. UNOC14_S4 | reverse complement strand
TCCACCGCCTGGGCGAGCCGCGGGTCCGCGAACGGCTCGGCGAGGTCCAGGCCCGCCAGGTGCTCGTCGTCCAGCAGCCAGACGTAGCCGAGCACCACGCCCCGGTGCCGTACGGGAAGGCAGATGCGGCCCTTGAACACCCCGGCCGCCGGGTCCGGCGGGATGCGCAGGGGCGCCTGCGCCCGCGCGATCCCGAACGCCTCGAACCACGCCCGGACGGCCGCCGTCGACCGCCGCTGGAGGATCGACCGGGTCCGTACCGGGTCCATCGTCAGCTCGACGTCGTCGTCACCCTCGTGGGCGCCGAAGGCGATCAGCCCGAAATCCCGGTCCTCCAGCGTCGCGGGCGCGCCGAGCGCGGCGGATATCTCGTCCACGAGCTGCTGATAGTCACCGCGCATGGCTTCGCCGCGCTCCTTCCCGGCCCCCGTGTGGACCGTCCGGTCGGCACCGTTATGGCCCGAAATCGATCCCCGGATTCATGTCGAGGTCACTATTCTCATACATGTGTCTGAGATCCGGGCCACGGATGCGTGACAGCTGTCGATGGCCGTGGACTGCGGTGATCTCTAGTTTTCACGATGAGTTACTTATGCCGTCGCCCCGTGGGGGACCGGCCGTCATCGTGGAGGTGCCCAGTGCTGGGTCCTGTGCTGCTCGCTGCGTCCCGCAGCGACGCCATCCGCCGTATCGTCTCGGCCGCGCCGGTCACCCGCCCCGTGGTGGACCGCTTCGTGGCCGGTGAGCGCCTGGACGAGTCCATGGCCGCCGTGCGGTCCCTGAATCAGCGCGGCCTGGAGGTCACCCTCGACCACCTCGGCGAGGACATCACCGACCCCGCCGAGGCGCTGCGCACCCGTGACGCCTACCTGGCCCTGGCCGAGGCCCTCAAGGACCTGGGCCTCGGCGCGCGCGCCGAGATGTCCGTGAAGCTGTCGGCCTTCGGCCAGGCGCTCGCGGGCGGTCACGACCTCGCCCTCGCCAACGTCACCCCGGTCGTCGAGGCCGCCGCCGAGGCGGGCACCACCGTGACGCTGGACATGGAGGACCACACCACGGTCGACTCCACGCTCGCGATCCTCGCCGAGCTGCGCAAGAAGTTCCCGCAGACGGGCGCCGTCCTGCAGTCCTACCTCTTCCGCACCGAGGACGACTGCCACGCGCTCGCCGGGGAGGGCTCCCGTGTGCGCCTGGTGAAGGGCGCCTACAAGGAGCCCGCCTCCGTCGCCTACCAGGACAAGCGCGAGGTCGACCTGGCCTACGTCCGCTGCCTGAAGATCCTGATGGCCGGCGAGGGCTACCCGATGATCGGCTCCCACGACCCGCGCATGGTCGCCATCGCACAGGAGCTCGGCCGCCGCCACGGGCGCAAGCTGGACGAGTACGAGTTCCAGATGCTCTACGGCATCCGCGAGGCGGAGCAGGAGCGGCTCGTCGCGGACGGCCACCGCATGCGCGTGTACATCCCGTACGGCACCGACTGGTACGGCTACTTCATGCGCCGCCTGGCGGAGCGCCCCGCCAACCTGACGTTCTTCCTCCGGTCGCTCGCGACGCGCGGCTGAGAAACCGACCCCCTGATCGAAGGAGATCCTGATCATGGATGCTGTTACCCAGGTCCCCGCCCCGGTCAACGAGCCGGTGCACAGCTATGCCCCCGGTTCCCCGGAGCGCGCCCGGCTGGAGGCCAAGCTCAAGGAGCTGGCCGGCAACCCCATCGACCTGCCGATGACCATCAACGGTGAGAAGCGGATGGGCGGCGGCGAGCCGTTCACGGTCGTCCAGCCGCACAACCACGCCGCCGTCCTCGGCACGTACCGCAACGCCACGGAGGCGGACGCGCAGGACGCCATCGACGCGGCGCTCGCCGCCGCCCCGGCGTGGCGCGCGATGTCCTTCGACGACCGCGCCGCGATCATCCTGCGCGCCGCCGAGCTCCTGGCGGGCCCGTGGCGCGAGACGCTGGCCGCCTCCACCATGCTGGGCCAGTCCAAGACCGCCCAGCAGGCGGAGATCGACACCCCCTGCGAGCTCGTCGACTTCTGGCGCTTCAACGTGCACTTCGCGCGCCAGATCCTCGCCGAGCAGCCGGTCGCCAACTCCGCCGGCGTGTGGAACCGCAGCGACCACCGGCCGCTGGAGGGCTTCGTCTACGCGATCACGCCCTTCAACTTCACCGCCATCGCGGGCAACCTGCCGACCGCGCCCGCGCTGATGGGCAACGTCGTCGTCTGGAAGCCGTCCCCGACGCAGACCCACTCCGCCGTGCTGCTGATGCAGCTGCTGGAGGAGGCCGGCCTGCCCAAGGGCGTCATCAACCTGGTGACCGGTGACGGCATCGCCGTCTCCGAGGTGGCCCTGAACCACCCCGAGCTGGCGGGCATCCACTTCACCGGTTCGACCAAGACCTTCCAGTACCTGTGGAAGACGGTCGGCAACAACATCGAGAAGTACAAGTCCTACCCGCGCCTGGTCGGCGAGACCGGCGGCAAGGACTTCGTCGTCGCCCACCCGAGCGCCGACCGCGCCGTGCTCAAGACCGCGCTGACCCGCGGCTCCTTCGAGTTCCAGGGCCAGAAGTGCTCGGCCTCCTCCCGCGCCTACGTCCCCCGCTCCATCTGGGAGGACGGCTTCAAGGAGGAGTTCGCTGCCGAGGTCGACGGCATCACCATGGGTGACGTCACCGACCTGTCGCACTTCGCCGGCGCCGTCATCGACGAGCGTGCCTTCGCCAAGAACAAGGCCGCCATCGACCGTGCCAAGGCCGACCCGGCCTGCACGATCGTCGCCGGTGGCACGTACGACGACTCGGTGGGCTACTTCGTCCGCCCGACCGTCATCGAGTGCACCGACCCGGCCAACGAGGTCTTCACGACCGAGTACTTCGGCCCGGTCCTCGCCGTGCACGTCTACGAGGACGAGCAGTTCGACGCGATGCTGGAGCAGATGGAGTCCGTCTCGGCCTACGGCCTGACCGGCTCGATCATCGCCAAGGACCGCGCCGCGGCCGCCGACGCCATGGAGAAGCTGCGCTTCGCCGCGGGCAACTTCTACATCAACGACAAGTCGACGGGTGCCGTCGTCGGCCAGCAGCCGTTCGGCGGCGGCCGCGCCTCCGGTACGAACGACAAGGCCGGTGCCGCGTCCAACCTGATGCGCTGGGTCTCGACCCGCTCCATCAAGGAGACGCTGGTCCCGCCGACCGACTACCGCTACCCGCACATGGGCTGATCACGTCCTGCGCCGACCCCGCCCCCGCCCGGCCCCCCAGCCGGGCGGGGGCGGTCGCGTTTCCCGGGCCCGCCGGGCCGCGCGGGCTCCTGGCGTCTCAGATACTAGGACGTCCGAGTAATGATGCAGACAGCCGGGCGCGGCGGGCTTAGCGTGGTATCAGCCGATCGTCCCGCTCCATCGAGCGATGGCGGCTGCGGCCCCGTGCCGTGACGCAGGTGACCCCTGCCGCACCTGGCCCCCGCCCTTGTGTTCCGGCTTCCACCCGGCCTTTCCCGGCTCGCCCGGGGCCCAGCCAAGGAGACGTGACCCATGGCAGACACCGCTGTCCGCAGGACCCGCCGCACCGCCCGTACGGCCGAACGCGACGCCGACCGCGCGAACGCGGCCGCCGCCCTCCAGCGCGCACTCGACCGCAGGGACAACGGTGGCGCGACGGGCCACTGACCCGCCCCTGAAAGGGGCGCGGGGCTGCGACATTGTGCGGCTCCGCCGCGTGGGCGCGCCCAGTCCCCGGTAGGCGCACCCGACGAACGATGCCTAACCCTGCCGCCCGGAAGAACTCCGCGTCACCTCGAAGTGGTCAATACGCTCACCCGTCTCAGCCAACGCAGTGACCCGCATCCGCGGGTGACGTCCGGGCTCCACCTCGACTGCGAGGAAGGAATAGTTGGTGTAGCGCACACGCGACCACTCCACCGCTTCCTTCTGCTTCCCGCCGCCCTTCACCCAGTGGAAGGTGGGGACGCTCTCGATGTCCTTGACGTGGCCCTCGTAGCTGTCGGGAGCGGGGAAGTCGTACAGCGACTTGCCCGCCGCGCCCGCCGTCACATAGACGATGCCCTCGCGCGCGGAGTCGACGCTCCCGCCGATCGGCACCTTCTTGGAGACCCGCTGCCCCTTGAGGGCGTCGGTGCGCTCGTAGACGTGGTTGTGGCCGTTGATGACCAGGTCCACCTGGTGCTTCTCGAAGAGCGGCAGCCAGGTGTCGCGCACCCCGCCGTCCGAGGCGTGGGAGTTCGTCGTCGAGAAGGCGCAGTGGTGGAAGAAGACGACGACGAAGTCGATCCCGCTCTGCTTGCGCAGTTCGCCCAGGCGCCGGTCCAGCCAGCGGGTCTGCTTGCCGCCGCTGTAGCCGGTGTTGGCGGTGATCTCGTACGAGACGTCGTTGGCGTCCAGCGCGACGACACCGACGTTGCCGTAGGTGAAGGAGTAGACGCCCGGGGAGTGCCGCGGGTCGAAGCCGTTGGCGGGCAGCGCCCAGCGGGCGCTCTGGCCGCCGTAGCCGTTGGGCGAGTACCAGGCCTCCATGTCGTGGTTGCCGGTGGTCACCATCCACGGCACGCTCTTGGCCACCGACTCGGTCTGCGCGAGGAACTGGTCCCACCGGCGGGCGTCGTAGTTGTCGTCCGGCTTGCCCTCGCCGCTGTCGTCGGCGTAGCAGATGTCGCCCGCGTGCAGATGGAACGCGGGGTTCTGGGCCAGGATCACCTGGTCGTTGCCGAGCGCGTGGTAGCTCACGCCCTGGTCGCCGAAGGCGGTGAAGGTGAACTTCTCCGCGCGCGCCGGCGCCGTGGTGAAGGTTCCTATCGTGGCGAAGTTGCGGTGGTCGGCCGGGTCGAAGCCGTCGTGGCCGACGCCGTAGTAGTACGTCTGGCCGGGGCGGAGGTTGTCCAGGGCCGCGTGCAGATAGACCTGGTCGACGGCCGGAAGCTTCTTGGAGAGCGACGGGGTGTGCAGCGGGCGCACCTCCGCGTCGATCCGGTGCCCGAGATCCCAGGGCTTCAGGCCCACCCGCACGAACGGCCGCTTGACCGCGAACGGCACCTGCCAGGAGATCCGCATCTGCGTCTTCGGGTCGGCGCCGAAGGCCAGGTGGCGCCCGAACGGCGCGACGTGCTTGCCGTCGACCTTGGTCGTCGCGGCCGAGGTGAGCAGGGTGGGGGAGGCGACCGCGGGCGCGGCGTACGCGCTCGCGCCACCGCCGAGGCCGCCGCCCAGCAGGCCCGCGCCCGCCACGGTGCCCGCCGTGACGGCGCTCGCCCGCAGCATGCCGCGGCGCGTCAGTCTGGTCCGCAGGTACTCGTGCTGCTCCGCCATCGTCATCCTGGCGGCGAGCTTTTCGGGGATGCCTACGCGTGGTGTGTCCATGCCGCAGAACGTGCCAGGAAACGGCGACCTGAATGAGGACTTTGGATGAACGCGGCCTATACGGATCGCAATGTGTCCGCATGGTGGACGGAGCGTGTCATTCAGCGGACTGGGGAGTACGGTCCCGTCATGTCTCGCAGTATTCGCCTCGCAGTGATCCCCGGTGACGGCATCGGCCCGGAAGTCGTGGCCCAGGGCCTCAAGGTGCTCCGCGCCGTGCTCCCCTCGGACGTGAAGCTGGAGACCGAGGAGTACGACCTCGGTGCCCGGCGCTGGCACGCCACGGGGGAGACCCTCCCCGACGCCGAACTCGCCTCCCTCAAGGAGCACGACGCCATCCTCCTGGGGGCGATCGGTGACCCGTCCGTGCCGTCCGGGGTGCTGGAGCGGGGGCTGCTGCTCAAGCTGCGGTTCGCCTTCGACCACTACGTCAACCTGCGGCCGTCCAAGCTCTTCCCCCACACGGCGACACCGCTCGCGGGCCGCCCCGCCATCGACTTCGTCGTCGTCCGCGAGGGCACCGAGGGCCCGTACACCGGCAACGGCGGCAGCCTGCGCACCGGCACCCCCGCCGAGGTCGCCACCGAGGTCAGCGTCAACACCGCCTACGGCGTCGAGCGCGTCGTGCGCGACGCCTACGAGCGCGCCCAGGCCCGCCCGCGGAAGAAGCTGACCCTCGTCCACAAGAACAACGTCCTCGTGCACGCCGGACGGCTGTGGAAGGACACCTTCGACCGCGTCGGCGCCGAATACCCCGAGGTCACCACCGACTACCTGCATGTCGACGCGGCGACGATCTTCTTCGTCACCCAGCCCGAGCGCTTCGACGTCATCGTCACCGACAACCTCTTCGGCGACATCCTCACCGACCTCGCGGCCGCCGTCACCGGCGGCATCGGCCTCGCCGCCTCCGGCAACATCAACCCCGGTGGCGCGTTCCCGTCGATGTTCGAGCCGGTTCACGGCTCCGCTCCGGACATCGCGGGCACGGGCAAGGCCGACCCGACCGCCACCGTGCTCTCCGTGGCGCTGCTCCTGCGCCACCTCGGGCTCGAGCCCGAGGCCGCCCGGGTGGAGGCCGCGGTGGGCGACGACCTCGCGGTACGCGGGGACACCGTCCGCACCACGGACGAGATCGGTGACGCGCTCGCCCTGCGCGTGGCCGCCTCCTAGCCCACCCAGCCTGCTGCGCCGCCGCGCGGTTGGGTGCGACCATCGACCCAGGGCCGCGCGACAACACGTTTTCCGTCCACGGCCCCACGCGCGATAATCGAACGTGGGGCCGCGGTACGAGGGGATTCTCGGACGTCCTGTACCGAACAGGACGGAGTGAGTTCGCGGTCCGCCACTCACACAGGTGAAGGACACGGATTCATGACGACGCCCACGATCGAGCTCAAGCCCTCCTCGCATCCGCTCTCGGACGCCGAGCGGGAGAAGATCCTGGCCAACCCCGGTTTCGGCCGCCACTTCACCGACCACATGGTGACCATCAAGTGGACCGAGGGCCGCGGCTGGCACGACGCGCAGCTCGTGCCGTACGCACCGCTGTCGATCGATCCGGCGAACATGACTCTGCACTACGCGCAGACGATCTTCGAGGGCGCCAAGGCTTACCGCCAGCCCGACGGCTCGGTCGCCATCTTCCGCCCGGAGGAGAACGCCAAGCGCCTCCAGGCGTCCGCGCGCCGCCTGGCCATGCCCGAACTGCCGGTCGAGACCTTCATCGCCGCGTGCGACGCCCTCGTCACCCAGGACAAGGCGTGGGTGCCGAGCTCCGGCGAGGCGTCCCTCTACCTGCGGCCGTTCATGTTCGCGACCGAGGTCGGCCTCGGCGTGCGCCCGGCGAACGAATACCTCTTCGTCGTCATCGCCTCGCCCGCCGGCGCCTACTTCCCCGGCGGCGTGAAGCCCGTCTCCGTGTGGCTCTGCGAGGAGTACGTGCGCGCCGCTCCCGGCGGCACCGGCGCCGCGAAGGCCGGCGGCAACTACGCCGCCTCCCTCGTCGCGCAGGCCCAGGCCATGGAGCACGGCTGCGACCAGGTGGTCTGGCTGGACGCCATCGAGCGCCGCTGGATCGAGGAGATGGGCGGCATGAACCTGTACTTCGTGTACGGGAACAAGATCGTCACCCCCGAGCTCACCGGCTCCCTGCTGCCCGGCATCACCCGCGCCTCGCTGATGACCATCGCCGCCGACCTCGGCTACGAGGTCACCGAGGGCCGCATCTCCGTCGACGACTGGAAGAACGGCAACGCCGACGGCACCCTCACCGAGGTCTTCGCCTGCGGCACCGCCGCCGTCATCACCCCGGTCGGCTCGGTCAAGTCCACGCGCGCCGACTGGACGGTGGGCGACGGCAAGCCCGGCGAGGTCACCATGAAGCTCCGCAAGGCGCTCCTCGACATCCAGACCGGCGCCACTCCGGACACCCACGGCTGGATGCACCCGCTGGGCGGCTGACATCACGGATGCCCCGGACTCCACGGACGACCCGGACGCTGCGGCGGACCCGGACGCCGTGGAGGGCCCGGGCAAGGTGGAGGGCCTGAACTCCACGCAGGGCCCGGACGCCACGGGCGTACCGGGCCGCATGGAGGCATGTGTACGTGCGTGTGTCGTGTCATGAACGCAACGCACGCAAGTACGCATGATCGTTGTTGCTCGGACCCTTGTCCGAAACCCGCTGTTCCGCCACCGTGATCGACCATGGGACAGCACTGGAAGAAGATCTGGGTCGGCTCCGCCGGCAACATGGTCGAGTGGTTCGACTGGTTCGTCTACGCCAGCTTCGCCACGTACTTCGCGGGATCCTTCTTCCCCGCGGGCAACGACACCGCCAAGCTCATGAACACCGCCGGCATCTTCGCCGTGGGCTTCTTCATGCGCCCGGTCGGCGGCTGGCTGCTCGGGCGGGTCGGTGACCGCAAGGGCCGCAAGGCGGCGCTCACCCTGACGGTGACGCTGATGTCGGTCTCCGCCGTGCTGATCGCCATCGCCCCGACCTACGGCGTCGCCGGCTACGGCGGCGTGGCCGTCCTGCTGATCGCCCGGCTGCTCCAGGGACTCTCCGTCGGCGGCGAGTACGCGGCCAGCGCCACCTACCTCACCGAGGCGTCCGCGCCGGGCCGCCGCGGCTTCGCCTCCAGCTTTCAGTACGTCTCCATGACGGCCGGCCAGATCCTGGGCCTCGGGCTCCAGATCCTCCTCCAGCACACCCTCTCCAGCGACGAACTGCACAGCTGGGGCTGGCGCATCCCCTTCGTCGTCGGCGCGCTCGGCGCCGCCGTCATCTTCTATCTGCGGCGCAACATGCTGGAGACGGATGCGTACGAGGCGATCGAAACCGGCACCGCGGCCGCCGTGGACATCGCGCCCAGGGACGCCGTGACTGCGGGTGCTGCGGGTGTCTCCGGGGGCGCCGGGGGCGCCGGGAGGGCTGGAGGAGCCGTGGCCGCCGGAGGGGCCGACGGGGACGGCCGGACCGCTGGGGCCGGGGCCGCTGTGGCGGAGGACGACCGCGGCACGATCCGCGCGCTGCTGCGCCACAAGCGCGAGGCGTTCCTCGTCATCGCGCTCACCATGGGCGGCACGGTCGCGTACTACACCTACACCACCTACCTCACCAAGTACCTCTCCAACAGCGCCGGTCTGCCCAAACAGACCGCGACGCTGGTCAGCTTCTGCGCCCTGCTGGTCTTCGCCTGCCTCCAGCCGCTGGCGGGAGCCCTCTCGGACCGCGTCGGCCGCCGCCCGCTGCTGATCACCTTCGCGGTGGGCTCCACGTTCCTGACTGTGCCGATCATGACGATGCTCAAGCACGCGGGCTCCTTCTGGCCCGCGCTCGGGCTGTCCCTGCTCGCCCTGGTCGTGGTCACCGGCTACACGTCGATCAACGCCTGCGTCAAGGCGGAGCTCTTCCCCACGGCCATCCGCTCCCTGGGCGTGGCCCTGCCCTACGCCATCGCCAACGCGCTCTTCGGCGGCACCGCGGAGTACGTGGCCCTGTGGTTCAAGAACGCGGGCATCGAATCCGGCTTCTACTGGTACGTGGCCGGCTGCGCCGCGGTGTCGCTGGTGGTCTACCTGACGATGCGCGAGACGAAGGACATCGACCTGAAAGGGGCACGGGGCGGCGAGGAGACGTCCCGAACGCCCGAAGTGACCGCATCGTGAGACCGTGCCGCACCGTGTGCGGCACCCGTGCCAGGATGTCGCTGTGCTCACGCTCGTCATGATTATTGGCAGCGAGCGCGCCGGTCCGCAGTGACCCGCCGTACCCACGACGTACGGCGCGGCCACCGTCGTCCCAGACCCGCGCGCAGACCTCTCGCACCCGCGAGAGGTCTTTTCGTTTCCCGGCACCACCTCGCCGGAGCGAAGGCGCGGGACCATGAGGGGACGGTGGAACCGGTCAGTCCGGTAGACCGAGATCCCGACAGGAGTCAGAGCAGCATGACGGACGCAACCGACGAGAGCCTCCCTGCCGACGACAGCGCCGGTGAACGCGACGGCGTCGCCAGGGCCGTCGCCGGCGAAGACGCCGGGGCCGCCGGAGCCGCCGCGGTCGGTGTCGACGACGGCTTCCACATCTTCGACACCACCCTGCGAGACGGCGCCCAGCGCGAGGGCATCAACCTCACCGTCGCGGACAAGCTGACGATCGCCCGGCACCTCGACGACTTCGGCGTCGGCTTCATCGAGGGCGGCTGGCCCGGTGCGAACCCGCGGGACACGGAGTTCTTCCAGCGGGCCCGCGACGAGATCGACTTCAAGCACGCCCGGCTCGTCGCGTTCGGCGCCACCCGCAAGGCGGGCGTGCGCGCGGCGGACGACCCACAGGTCGCGGCGCTGCTCGCCTCGGGCGCCCCTGTGGTCACCCTGGTGGCCAAGTCCCACGACCGTCACGTCGAACTCGCCCTGCGCACCACGCTGGAGGAGAACCTCGCGATGGTGCGTGACACCGTCACGTACCTCCGGGACCGGGGCCGCCGCGTCTTCGTCGACTGCGAGCACTTCTTCGACGGCTACCGCGCCAACCCCGCCTACGCCACCCGCGTCGTGCGCACGGCGTACGACGCGGGTGCCGACGTGATCGTGCTCTGCGACACCAACGGCGGGATGCTGCCCGCCCAGGTGGGCGCCGTCGTCCGTACCGTGCTCGCCGACACCGGAGCCCGGCTCGGTATCCACGCCCAGGACGACACGGGCTGCGCGGTCGCCAACACCCTCGCCGCGGTGGACGCGGGCGCCACGCACGTGCAGTGCACCGCCAACGGCTACGGCGAACGCGTCGGCAACGCCAACCTCTTCCCGGTGGTCGCCGCCCTGGAGCTCAAGTACGGCCGCAAGGTCCTCCCGGAGGACTCGCTCGCCGAGATGACCAGGATCTCGCACGCCATCGCCGAGGTCGTCAACCTCACACCCTCCACCCACCAGCCGTACGTCGGCGTCTCCGCCTTCGCCCACAAGGCCGGGCTGCACGCCTCCGCGATCAAGGTCGACCCGGACCTCTACCAGCACATCGACCCCGAACGGGTCGGCAACACCATGCGGATGCTGGTCTCCGACATGGCGGGCCGCGCCTCCATCGAGCTCAAGGGCAAGGAGCTGGGAGTCGACCTGGGCGGCGACCGCGAGCTGATCGGCCGCATCGTCGAGCGCGTCAAGGAGCGCGAGCTGGCCGGCTACACCTACGAAGCGGCCGACGCCTCCTTCGAGTTGCTGCTGCGCCAGGAGACGGAGGGACGGGCCCGCCGCTACTACCGGGTGGAGTCCTGGCGCGCCATCGTGGAGGACCGCCCCGATGGCACGCATGCCAATGAGGCGACGGTGAAGCTGTGGGCCAAGGGCGAACGCATCGTCGCCACCGCGGAGGGCAACGGTCCGGTCAACGCCCTCGACCGGGCCCTGCGCGGGGCCCTGGAGCGCATCTATCCCCAGCTCGCGACGATGAAGCTCACCGACTACAAGGTCCGCATCCTGGAAGGGAGTCTGGGCACGGGCTCGATCACCAGGGTCCTGGTCTCCACGAGCGACGAGCACGGCGAGTGGTCCACGGTGGGCGTGGCGGAGAACGTCATCGCGGCCTCCTGGCAGGCGCTGGACGACGCCTACGCGTACGGCCTGCGCCGAGCGGGGGTGGAACCCCAGGAGTAGACGGAGCAGGAGAAACAGGCCGACGATCAGGTCGGCGGGGAGCGGGGCGAAGGCGTTCGGGGGCCGGAGCCCCGGGTGGGAGCGCGGACGGGACCGGGG